>CAZJTP010000051.1:2106-23084 GCA_964548955.1 uncultured Phycisphaeraceae bacterium | reverse complement strand
CATCTATTTACCACAATCACTATGCCAGTGCAAGATTCCTATAAGAAAAACGTCGCGGATTAGCGCCAGGTTCGTGGGCACGCAACCGGCAAAACGATGCCACTCACTACGACAGTCATGGAGCGGACAGGTCGGTCCGGAGACAACCGCTCATCCTTGGATCACCGGCTCTTGGACCGCTCGTTTACACTCGCGGTACTGATCGAGGACGGGACTGATCAGGTGCGGTACTGATTAGGTCACGGACACATAACACGGCACGTGCGGAGCGGGCTCGCGGTCGTGAATCAGTACCGCGACAGTCATGGAGCGGTCACGCAGGCGCCGGGTGGCGAGTCGTAGAGGAGCCGCAGCGCCCCATACACGATCAAATTTACCCTTGGTGAGAACGTCACCCAGGCGGGGCAGGACGTGCCGCCACCGCGCGGATTTCAAGGCCCCGATTACCAGGCAAGATCGACCGCAGTCATGCAGTTGTCAGTGGTCGCCCCGGCGAGATTCCCTCCGCCGTGTCATGGTAGCAAGACCGCCTGATCGCCGGCTGGCCAGGGTTCGTCCGGAGGGCTTATTGACTCGAGAATAAGCTCGTACGGGATGCTTGTGAAATCACTTACCAGGGTGCCGCGCACGCCGTGATCGGTCACGGCGAACACGTCGTCACCGATGAAGACGCCTCGGGTGAACGAGTTCCAGTAGTATCCGGCCTCCTCGAAGCGAGTGCTGATCCGCCCGAGTTCAGTGAATCCGTCTTCAACGGAGACGCTGTAGACGACCAGTCCCTCAAAGCCCTGTGGCACGTACGTGTCGATGTTCTCGATTATCTCATCCGGTGGGGGCTCGGCGTCCGAGCCCGAATCGGGTGCCTCATCACTGTCAGTCTGGGCGGGGTCGAGCCTATCGTCATCATCCGTATTGGTGACCGGGCCGTCGTCGCCCGTAAAGTCAAAGAAGAAGATGTCGTCGTAGATGGACACGGGCAAGGCCACGAGACCACGCTCAGCGAAGTAGGTGAACGCCTTGGGATTGTAGAGTGCTTCGGAGGATGCTTCGCCCTGTTCGCCGAGGACGATATCCGCGGTGCGTTGCGGATTGGCGAAGTCGGACACGTCGAAGATCGAAAGCTGGATGCCCCATCCGAAGAACGACCCATCTTCAGGTATGTATTGCCCGACCGCGAGCAGATGATCGGCATCCATCGGCACGAGAAAGGTCGAGAATCCCGGCACCTTCAGCTCGCCGACGACCGTAGGATTAGTCGGGTCGGACAGATTGAGCGTGAACAGCGGGTCGATCTGCTCGAACGTCACGACGTAACCGCGATCGCCGATGAAGCGGGCCGACTGGATCGTCTCACCTGGTGCAATACCCTGGACACTACCGACGACCTGAAGTGTGTTATTCGTCTGGCCAAGGACGTAGACTCTGTTTTCCGACTCTCTGCGGGTCCCAAATAGTGTAAACGTGGGGCCTATGGTCGTGGCAACACGCAGGCACCGCCCGTGTCCCTGCGCGGAGTAGTCATGCTCTCCCATAGAGTACTGGTTGAGGATTCGCCCCTCGACGCTGCCCGTCGCCACCGGCAACACACCGCGATCTACGTACGCAATCTTGTAAACATCGGTCGTCTCGCGTGTATTACCCGAGAAGGTGTACTCCGTATCCGTCAGGTATAGCGCGTTGAGCGAGGAGTAAATCAGACCCGGCTCGGCGACCACCCCGACGGCGCTAAACTCCGAGTTGTTGTCCACGTCCAGGCTGACGACTGCTACGACGCCGAACCCGTCCGGATCGGTCGGCCTGTATAGCTCCTGCCAGGTGACCGCATTGCCGGACTGTTCGGCGCCGTCCGCGCCAATTCTCTCGAAACCAGGTAGAAGGGTTGCGACGTCCACTGCGCTAACGTCAAGTTCAGATTGACCAAGCAGCGGCATGACGTCGTAGTAGTACTGTTGATAGTTGGCTAGCACGAGGTGCAACACACCGTCAATCATGCGGCTGGAATATTGAGTACCGTCAAATCTCGTCTGCGAGAGGATCGTCGGATTGTCGGGCACCGACGCGTCAATCACGGTGACGATCGTCCGGGGCCGCTCGTATCGCATTTCCCCGTTACCGTCCGGCTCAATTGCGTCGCCTTCTCCGTCGGATTCGATGTCGACCTCGTCGTCGGGTTTGGCATCTTCTCCCCCGTCATCAGCGTCGACATCCACAGTACCAACATCCACTTCCGGAACGGGGCCAGACCCAACCGAGACCCCGCCGCTTCCGATCCCGTAAAACCCACCACTCATTTCCGTTAGTGCCACAACCTTGCCATCATGAAGGTAGATCTCCCGACCGTAACCCTCGAGTGAGACTTCGCTCAGCAAGGCAAGCTGCTCGGGTGGTGACACGCGGACAATTCGCAGCGTGCTGCCATCCCATTCGCCGTGGATGATGTAGAGGTACGTGCCGTCCGTCTTGACAACGTCAGCCTCGTCGACTCCTTCCTCCTGTATCGTCGTCTGTGAGAAGTCATCGTCGGATGCACCTGTGTTGACGTTTCCCCCGGCCTCGGACGTCGGGGCTTCAGGGGCAGGTGGAGCACCAGCGTCGCCATCTGACCCGCTGCCTGCCGCCTCGTCGGCCGTAAGGTCCAGCGCGCCACCTTGGGAGCGGCCGAAGACATCGACTTCGGTGAACTGTCGGTTGCGCGCCGCAATCTGGTCAGCAAAGTAGTCGGCCAGTTCCTTCTCCGACTCGAACGTCTTCAGTTCCGACGAGCCTGTCTCGCTGTCGAACGGTCCGAACAGATCAGACAACAGACCGCACCCGGGAATCAGGGCGACGATGATCAGCAGGGGCAAATACCGGTACATGGGGTAGACCTCCGTAATTCGTGTTCCTTTGGGATCGACCATCCCTGGTCGTCAGTTCATACATCCTCAAGTATTCGTTATCCGAATGGCCGGTCAAGGGCCTCCGGCTGGTCAGAAACGGGTGGCAATCCGCCGGGCAATTGCACGACCGCTTACCGCCGTTATGTCCGGAAGTGGACAATCTTGCAGGTCGAGTCCGGCTGCTTCATTCGCCTCTGACGACATGCATTCAGCTTCGTTGCCGCACGTGTTTCTTGAATTCCTGGTACATCCGGTGGGTGATTGGCCCGACCCGTCCGTCGGCAACCGGCCGGTCATCGATTGATGTGATCCCGAGCGCTTCAACGGTCGTAGCGGACATGAAAACCTCGTCGGCGGCGCGGAGTGCCTCAAGGTCGATGACGCTCTCTTCGACGGTAAGGCCGATCGCTGCGGTACATTCGAGCAAAAATCCCTGCGTAACACCGTGCAGGATCGACTCGGTTCGCGGTGGGATCCGCAACTGGCCGCCCTCGGCGATGAATATGTTTGAGGAGGTGCACTCGCGAACTTCGCCCGTCTCGGTGACGAAGATCGCGTCATCGTAGCCGCGGCGCATCGCCTCGTGTTTGGCGAGCACGTTGGGCAAAAGGGTGATGGCTTTGACATAACAGTTCGCCCAGCGCGTATCGAGTGTTGTGATAACCCGGGCGCCGCGTTGCCGCAGTCCCTCGGGCAAGGTTGGCAACCGCTTGAAGGTCATAACGACTGTCGGTGTGCTCTTTTCGGGGATCTCGTGAGCACGCGGGGCGACGCCGCGTGTCAGTTGAATATAGATCAGTGCGTCGGGAAACCGACTGCGACGCAGCCCGTCGACGATGATCGGTTCGAGCGGGTTCGCGTCAAAATCGTATTCAAGACGAATCGCCGCGCAGCTTCGTCGAAGACGCCGCATGTGCGGCTCGAGCAGAAATAACCGACCGTCGTAAGCGACGACAACCTCATAAACCCCGTCCCCGAACTGAAAGCCGCGATCCTCAATTGAGACCTTCGCCTCGACGATCGGGCTGAACGTTCCATTCAAATAGGCCAGTTCCGGCATCGCGTGATGTTCCTATCACATCTCGGGCGCGGGTCGCCCCAACGCCACTCGAACATTTGTCAGCCATTGGAAACACTGATCGCGCCGCGCGTGATCCCGCAGCGTCTCCATCGACCCTGTCAAGTGCTTGTCAGCCGCCTCATACTGCCGCAGATCCCGCGCGTAGATGATGCCCAAGAGCAACCGCACATTCCCCACTTCCGTCGAATGCGGATAAACCTCCACGTAGCGTTCGAACGCGACGGCCGCCTGGGAGAAGCGTTCCGTACGGTAGCACTCCCGCGCGATGTCAAGCTGGTGACGCTCCGACAGGCATTGCGCAGGATCGACGGCGATCAACTGCTCGTACAGCTCGACGGCGGCTGGGGCGTCGCGCCGTTCCAGCACCTCGCTGATGCGGCTTCGAAGATTGGCGATCCGATCGAAGCGTTGTTCATTGATCGCCCGCTGCCGTGGATCGGCCGGTGTCGCCCGCGCCACCGATCCGTGCTGCGCCTGGGCGGCTGTAGCCGGATCGGACATGGCGGCGGCAAACTCACGACGCAGGTGCCAACGCTTCCACAACGCCAGGATGTCGAACTGATCCCGCGGCAACGCACGCAAAAACAGCATCCCCAAGGCGCTGACGAAGCCGAAGAAATAACCGGCCAGATGCGCGCTGTGAGCGACGGCACCCTGCCCGCCGAGACTCGGCGCGATGATGTTGTCCCAGACGATGACCTTCAAACCGATGATGATCATCGCGGGCAGTTCGAAGAAATGGATGAAAATGAACAACCACACCAAAACGGTTACCTGGCTGCGCGGGAACAGCGCCAAATAGGCCGTGGTCACCGCGGCGATCGCGCCGGACGCACCGACCAGATGAGAGGGTGTCTCCGCAACCAGGGCGTATCCCCAGGCGGCGAAAACACCACCGGCCAGATAGAAAAGGAGATACGGCACATCGCCCATCTTGGCGTTAACGCTGTTACCGAACACCCACAGAAACAACATGTTGCCGAGCAGGTGCAAGGCGTCGGCGTGCAGAAACTGGTAGGTGAAAAACTGGTAGAACGCCGGGGCGTCCGAGTGGAAGGCCAGATACTGCGTCTTGAACAATATGATCGCCTTGCCCGCCATCGCCTCGTTGAAGATGAGAAATAGGAAGGCATTGGCACCGATCAGGATGTAATTGACCAGCGGCGTGCGGCGGATCTTGGATTCGGTACGGATCGGGATAACGACGAGCATGATGTTCTACGAACAGCCGCTGTCATTGCGGCGGGTTTTCATCTTCCAGCGGGTCCGGCGAGCGACGGCTATTTCTTCTCCTTCTCCTGTCCCGAAGGCGGCGGAACCGTAGCGGCCTGCACGTACTGCATCCGCAGTTCATACAACACGCCGTCAAGAGCGAGTTTTTCCTCATCGGTGAGGTTTCCCTCGGTCTTTTTCTGCAAGATCTCCAGAAGGTCAATATGGTGCTTAGCCACCGCCGGATTCGGTGGAATGCGCTCGCCACGGGGTCCCTGAAAGCCGCCGAGCCCGACCATCGCCTGCATCGCAAGCAGGTTGATCAGCTCCACGAACGTGGCCGCCCCCGCCCCCGCCCCCGCCTCCGCCGTCGTGCCACCGGTCACCTGTTCCTTCTGCCGCTGCTGCTTCTCCTGCTCCGCAAGCCGCGCCTTCTCCTGGGCGGCCTCCTCCTTCCAATCGGAGTCGATGTGAAACCCACCGCCTGTCGGTCCGTCACTCATGGTTTTCTCCCAGGTCTGGCCAGAATCCAAACGTTCTCGACCGCGCGCATTGACCAGTGTCCGATACACGTCTTGAGGCCGATTCCGCACCAAGCGGATCCCTCAGATACGCAACTATACCCGAAAATCACGCCGCGAGGGTCGCATGGGACCGCTCCAGCGAACCCGTGGGATTGGCACGATGCGCCCGACAGCACGATATGTTATTCCTCGGATTAACTCCCGTACAGGCCTGTGGCTTCGGGACATGCACTTGGATGACCTGGGCAAGGACTACCTCCGATAAAGCCTCCGACCGGTCGAGCAAGCATCCTAGGCAGTCCTTGCCCGTGGGCAGCGAAAAACCGGCATCTGCTCGGGCAAGCTATCTATTCATGCCCGATTGCTGGATTTCTCGTAGGCAAGCCCGGATTGCAGCCGCCCGCGTAGTGCTGCACCGCTTGCCTATGCCACCCGCCGAATCTGTCACGCATCTCTGGAGGCGTCCGAGGCAAGTGTGCGGTTGACGCAGGGTCCCTCCTGAATGAGATCAAATGATTAAGAAATTTAACTTTATTTTGGCCAAGCCTATGGCGTATTTACGCCATAGCAATCAGGACAGCCTGCGGTATATTAGATAGGCGTATTTGCTCGACTGAGGAATTGCACGCAAAGCTCTGCGGCGTCTACCCCAGTCCGTTGCTAGTGGAGATTGGGGATTGGGATTGTGTAATGGACACAATCGCCAATGCGCAACCGAAGGATTACGGACGGCGCGGCACAGCAATTGCTACTGTCGGAGTGGAGGTTGGGCAACCGATAATGCCGTGCTCCGAGCGCCATCGTCAAGCGTAAGCCTGGCTGTGGTCTTGGAGGCGACCACGACCTGACGAAGTTGGACCGTGCCACCCGGCCGCTCCTGGGCCTTTATCCGGTGTTGAGTGCAATAGGAGTATTCTCCCGACAGAAACCGGTGAGTCCGGTTTTTCACTGAAATAGCGAGGCCAGCGGAACAAGCTCTTCGATCATCCTCTCTCCGGCCCGAACAAAGAAGAGTACCGTTGGTCTCGCTTTCTTTGCGCGCTACGCCGCCGCCGCTACAATACTGAAGGATGAGGAATGAAGGCGGAAGGATGAAGGATGAAGATCGCGCTCGCTCAAATCAATCCAACCGTCGGGGATATCGAAGGCAACACTAAGCGGATTCTGGACGGCATCGAGCGCGCCCGATCCACAGGGGCACGGCTGGTCGTCTCAACCGAACTGGCGGTTTTTGGCTATCCGCCAAAGGACCTGGTGTTGCGGCAGGATATGGTGTGCAGGAATGTGTCCGCCGTCGAATACATCGCGTCTCGGTGCACTGACATGACAGCCGTGGTCGGGTTTATCCAGCCCGATCCGAGCGGGGCCGGGGAGGGCAACTTTAACGCGGCGGCCGTCTGCCACGACGGTGCGGTCCGGGCGACCTATGCCAAAAGGCTGCTGCCGACGTACGATGTCTTCGACGAAAGACGCTACTTCAACGCCGGTACGCAGGTGCGGACAATTCCCCTGGACGCCGACGGCGAGCGGAGGTGCGTCGGGTTGACGATTTGTGAGGACCTGTGGAATAACCGTCAGTTTCAGGGCCGTCGGGTCTATGGAGTCGATCCGATCGAGCAAACCGTTGCCGCCGGGGCTGACCTGCTGATCACCCTGTCCGCGTCGCCATATCGGGTGGGTGCTCAACGGATACGCGAGGACCTGTTCGCTGAGCAGATCCGGCAGCGGGGCGTGCCGCTGGTTTACGTGAATCAGGTCGGGGGGAACGACGATTTAATATTCGACGGGGCAAGCCTCGTGCTTGACGCGAGCGGTCGCGTTGTCGCCCGGGCCAAAGCGTTTGCGGAAGACCTGCTGATCGTCGACCTTGACGCGCCGGGCAAAGCTGGAATTGAGGCCTATCCGGATCGCGTCGGCGGTGTTCGACGCGCGCTAGTGCTCGGCGTGCGGGATTACCTTGAGAAGTGTGGGTTCGAGACGGCGGTCGTGGGTTTGTCGGGCGGCATCGACTCGGCCGTAACGGCGGCGCTGGCGGTGGAGGCCGTCGGGGCAAAACGCGTGCAGGGTGTCGCCATGCCGTCACGATTCAGCAGCACGCACAGCATCGAGGACGCACGACGGCTCGCGGAGAATCTTGGAATCGGCTTTACCATCGTTCCCATCGATGACGTTCATCGTGCGATGGAGGAAGCGGTGGCCCCGCATTTCGCAAAGGCTGCACCCGACGCGTCCACGGTCGCGGAGGAAAACATCCAGGCCCGAATCCGCGGCAACATACTGATGGCACTGTCCAACAAATTCGGGTCGCTGCTGCTTACGACGGGAAACAAAAGCGAACTCGCGGTCGGCTATTGCACGTTGTATGGGGATATGTGCGGTGGTCTGGCCGTCTTGAGCGACGTACCCAAAACCGTCGTATACGAGCTGGCCCATGACATAAACGAGTCAGCCGGTCGCCCGCTGATCCCGGAGCGGACCATCACGAAAGTGCCGTCGGCGGAACTCCGCGAGAATCAGACCGATCAGGATACGCTGCCTCCCTATGACATCTTGGACGCGATCCTGGAACAGTACGTGGAGCGGCAGGAGCCCGTCGATGATATTGTCGCATCGGGATTCGATCGGGCGACCGTGGATCGCGTGACCCGGATGGTCGATCGAAACGAGTACAAACGCAAGCAGTCACCGGTCGGTTTGAAGGTAACGAGCCGAGCGTTTGGCACCGGTCGGCGCATGCCGATCGTGGCCAGATATCACTGAAAGGTCATGCCAGCCCCATCAGGTGCCTTGGTGACACGCGACGCAGTCCGGCCGGTCTTGACTGCGGACATCCCGGTCCCATATACTGACGCCGTGGTTCATGTGATGAGATGTCGCATTGTGTGTGGCCGGTTGGCAGCCCTCCTGGCCGGGGGGTTGTTGTTGGTAGGTTGCAGTTCCCTGTCATCCTGGCTGGGGATGGGAGGTACGCAGCGTTCTCCTCACGAGGCTGTCAACACCTCGGCAGCCGGCGAATCCTCATCCTTCATGCTCCGTAAGAGGCCCGCGCCTGCGGACGAAATTCGCGTCGTCGATCTTCTGTTCGACGTCGTGCGGGTTGATTTTCCGATCGACGGGGTACGGCACTCACGAAAGATCTGGAATCATGTCGACGAATTACGCGTGGATTCCGAACTCATATCCCGCCTGGCGCGCAACGGGTTACGGGTAGGAGCAGCCTCACCGTATGACTGGCCGGCAATTCGGGCGATCATCGAGGCCGCCGGCGCCGAGGTCCGCCGGGATACGCTGGCGGCACAGCGAGGTCTGCCGCTGACGATCAAGCTTTCGGGCATCGATAAGCCTGAGTCGATCTTCAGCTACGGTCGTGACGGGCGTCTGGTCGGAAAGACGTTTCCCGCGGGTGATAAGCTGTTCAACCTCGACTATGCGTATCATCCCGAACTCGGCGGGTGTACCGATCTTGGGCTCAGCTTTGAGATACGCCACGATCAGGGCGTCATGACCTGGGAGAAGCGGGACGGCATCATCCGGCAGGCTCCGGCCTATGACCAGCACGTGTTTTCAGATTTGAGTGCCCTACTAACGTTGAGCACGGACGAGTTCCTCGTCGTCGGGTTGGACGGACAATCGGGGAATGAGTATCTGATCGGCAGTCGTTTCCTGACCTTCGAGCTATCCGGGAAGCGATACGAGACGTTGTTCTGTGTGACGCCTCAGCCCTACCAGACACGGGGTGTGAAGCGTCGGCCTCCTTGATGATCCATACCGGCGACGGACATGTCCGAGATCGGCTCCGACAGTTACTACCATCAGCTTTGTGAGCACCTCGGTGTGTCACTGATTGCCACCGACCTCGATTTGAACATTCGCATCTGGAACGCCGCCGCGGCGCGGACGTTCGGGGCAGCCGCGGACCGGATGATCGGGATGCCCGTCAGTCAGATCTTACCGCAAGAGCGCCGTGAAGTGGCCGAACAGATGCTGCGCCGAGCCATTGAGACCGGCGAGACGATCCAGCTCGAGTTCGAACAGCGCGATCCACGCGGCGAAGGTCGCGAGCTGGCGGGGACGATTGCCCCGGTGGTGTCCGAGTCCGGCGAGCGGATCGGCGCATCCATCTGCGTTCGGGACATCACGCGTCGAATCAGTCTGCAGAACGAACTCTCCGAAAGCCGGAAGATGGTCGCCTTGGGTGAGATGGCCGGCGCCATCGCCCATCATTTCAACAACATCCTCGGCGGCATGGTGACGAGCATCGACTACGCCGGCGCCAGTGGTGATCCCGCGATTAAGAGCCAGATTCTTGAGCAGACAGGCGTTGCGCTGCAAAGGGCGACGACGTTGGTGAACGCCTTGCTCGCCTTTGCGGAAGGCGACCGTCGCGCCGACGACCTGAGTGATCTGACCAAGGTGGTCCGGGAGCTGGCGGCCCGGATCGAAGAGAGCATCAAGGGGCGGAGCATCGAGTTTACGCTCGGTTTGGGCGAGCTACCTCATGTGCCCGTCCCACACGTACACATGATGACGATTCTCGAAAACCTCACGCAGAATGCCATCGAGGCCATGCCGGAGGGTGGTTCATTGCTTGTTGACGTGTCGGTCGACAACGGTTCGGTAATTATCCTCGTTGGTGACACGGGTTGCGGTCTCGATGAGTCCGTTAAATCGCGTATCTTTGAACCGTTTTGGAGTACGAAGGATGTCGCGGCGTCGGGGACGGGTGAGGTAATCGGGCTCGGGCTGGCGATCGTGCACGGACTCGTGCATATGATGGGCGGCACCATCACCGTCGCCTCAGAAGTCGGCAAGGGATCGTGCTTCCGGATCACGCTGCTGAAACCGGACACGCTTTAAGCTCGCTCGACTGGTTTACGACGAGAAGTCGAACCATGCCCTTCAAAGGGCGTTGTCCCGTAAAGATCAGGGAGTCTGATACTGCTGGTGTCACAGGTTTTCCGCCACGCCCTACGATTGCCCGATCAGGTTACGGCGGCTTCGTGTCACCAATCCGTCACAACGCACGGAAGGGATCCTCATCGGATTCGCTTACGCTGACCGTGATTCGCGGGAGTGCTGCTTGGAGCCGCTTGGCGAGTGGCGCAAGTACCGGACGTTCACTGGCCCAGTGTCCCAGGGCGATGGCCGTGCAACCGCGGCGCTGTATCGCGAGTGCGTCGTGGTGGCGGATTTCGCCAGTGATGATCACATCATTCAGCGCAAGCGGGATGCGGAGGGGCATGTCGCCCGCGGCTCCGACAATGATGACGGCCCGGGTGACACTGCGGTCCTGTGGGCCTACGACCTGCACGCACAGCGCCTGGGTCGTGCGCTTAAGGTTTCGGGCCAGTCCACGCAGCGTGATTGGACGAGGCAGTTTCCCAACCCGGCCAATTCCGCGAACGGGTTTCGGTTTGAGCGGATAGATGTCGAACGCCGGCTCCTCGTAGGGGTGAGCCTTGACCATTGTGGTCACGACGGCCGGCAGCACGTTCGTTGGAACGATGGTTTCGAGGCGGGTCTCGTCGACGGTTTCCATACACCCTTGCCGGCCGACGGCCGGCTTCGTCGTCTCGCCGCCGAAGAATGTGCCCTCACCGGCCGTCCGGTAGCTGCAGTGGCTGTAGTCACCGATATGCCCGGCGCCGGCGCCGAACATTGCGTCGGATACGTCGTTCAGGCGATCCGTTGGGACAAAAACCACAAGCTTGCATTCGTCGACCGCTGGCTGATCGACCCACTCGAGCGGCTCCGTGTTCTTGATGTTACAAAGTGACGCGATGACGTCATTTGTCCCGCCGTCGGCGGCGTCGAGGGCCGTGTGCACCGCGTAGATCGCGACACCGTTTCGGATGCATTCAAAGACGACGGCGTCCGTCCCCGTGCTGTCGGCCTGAAGGGATGAGATGGGCTTGAAGATCGGCGGGTGATACGCCAGGATCAGGTCGACCTTCTCGCGCAAAGCCTCCCCGACGACCGCCGCGGTCAGATCGATACACGTCAGCACGCGGCGGATCGGGGACTGACGATCTCCGGCAAGCAAACCGACGTTGTCCCAGGTCTGCGCCAATCCGGTCGGCGCGATCGCCTCCATGGTCGTGCAGACATCGGCTACCGTGCACGAGGCTCTTGTCTGTGACTGTTTGTTCATTCGCTGCCGCACTCCTTTCTCACACGCCCGCGATATTCGTCGAGTAGTCTTTTCGCCATCGGGCCGACCCGGCCGTCGCGGATGTCATGTCTCTCGACACGGACAACGGGCATCACCTGCATGACTGCATTGGTCAGGATGACCTCGTCCGCATCGAGTAGGTCGTTGACGTTTAATGGGCATTCCTGAACCTCGATCGCGGTCTCACATGCGATCTTAAGGGCAATCCCGCGGGCGATCCCGGGCAGGACCGGCGTATCGAGCGGCGGGGTTTTCAAGACGCCTTTGTGCACGATCAGCACGTTGCTGATCGATCCTTCAGCCAGGCGATTGGCGGTCGTAAACCACAGCGCCTCTATGCATTGCACGCGCTGCGCCTGACGCAGGCCGAGAAGACGCGGCAGGTAACACGTCGTCTTGTGCCCGGCAACCGGGTCACTGGGTGACACTTTGAAGTCACATACGACCACGTGCACGCCCTTCTCGTAGAAACTCGGCTGATAAGCGGTTAGCGGTGCGGCCGTTGCGCATACGGTAAGATCAGGAGCCTCCGCCGGTTGATCACCGCGCACGGATCCGGTGGTTACCGTGAGGCGGACTCGTGCGGCCTTAAGCCCGTTGCGCTTGAGCAGTTCGGCAAAAACTCCCTCATCCGGCAGCGCATCGCGCTCGATCGGGACCAGCAACTTTGAGGCGGATCGGCGGAGGCGCTCGATGTGCGATTCGAGGCGAAAGACCCGGCCGTTCTGTGCCCGCATGGTCTCGAACAGGCCGGCCCCGTGGAGCCAGCCGCCGTTGTAAATACCCACGCTGGCGTTGGATTCAGTTGTAAACTTACCGTTGAGGTAGACCGTATTTGTCAAGCTATTGTCACCTCCTGTGGGAGTGGTGATATCACCGGCGCCTCACACGCAAGTGCCAGCAGCATGCCCCTAGCCTTGGCGATGATCTCATTGTATTCCTCCTCGGGCATGCTGTCGGCGACGATGGCGCCGCCGGCGTAGAGATTAACGACGCTGCCCGACTGTACCATCGTCCGGATCGCTATATTGAGGGACATCGAGCCGTCCAGACCGATCAGACCGATCGACCCGCAATAGACGCCGCGCGCCGTCGGCTCGAGCTCGTCGATGATCTGTATCGCCCTGATCTTCGGCGCCCCGGTGATCGAACCACCGGGAAACGTGGCGAGAAGCAGGTCGAGCCAGTCATGCTCGGGTCGTAAATCGCCTTCAATGGTGGCGACGCGATGGAAGACCGTTGGATGCTCCTCGATCTCGTCGGCGCGGATCACGCGCACACTTCCGAAAGAGCACACCCGGCCAAGATCGTTGCGCAGCAGGTCGATGATCATCGTCAGTTCCGCACGATCCTTTTCACTCTCGACCAGCTCGCGTCGATAGGCTGCGTCCATTCGCGTATCGCCGACGCGCGGGCGGGTCCCCTTGATGGGGCGCGTGACCACGTGTCCATCACTCAATCTCAGAAACAGCTCCGGTGAACAGGAGACAACCGCAACGTCATCCCATTGCAGGAAAGCGGCGTGTGGTGAAGGACTCGATCGACACAACCGGCGATACACGCTCAGCGGCGAAGCATCGGTATGCGTCGTGAAGCGTTGCGTGAGATTAACCTCGTAGATATCACCGGCGGCGATGTAACGTTTCGCGCGGTCGACTTTGGCCAGGTATGCCTCGTGAGACATGTTCGGCCTCGGCGGCGCGGTTGCGGGTGTCGGTGGCGGAATGGTCGGATCGATGGAGGCGGCGTCCTCAAGCCGCATACGCAGAGCGGCAAGACGGTCCGCCACCGGAGGCCGGTGCCGTGCCAGTGGGTTAGGCCAATCGACGGCGACTAAATACCATTGCCGGGCCTGATGGTCGTAGATGGCGGCTGAATCGTAGAGGCAGAATCTCAAAAGCGGCAACGGCGGTTCGTGCCTCGTGGTGCACTCGATCCGTTCAATGGTGAGCCCGGCCTCGTAGGTAATAAACCCGATCCAGCCTCCGACGAACGGAAGACCGGCGGCCGGGCCGCAAACGGTCGGATACGAAGCTACGCGGTCCCGCAATGCGTGAAGCGGGCATCCCGACCGGAGATGGCTGACGGAGAACACCTCGACCGGATCACATGCAAGTATCGAGAACCGCCCGTAATTCTCGTCCGGAAGACAACTTCCGAGAATGGCGGGGGCTGCTGCGGCGCCGAAACTCACAACGGCCGATTCAACCGGGACCGTCATATCCACCGGCTCTACGGCTACGCTGGCAAAACCTGGTTGCACGGTAGTCATCACGGCGGTGAGTATACCAGTCGGTGGCGTCGGTTGCAGCGTTGCCCGAGCCGGGTGCGTTGAGGGCAGCGACTACTGTGTCGTCAACGTTAAATCTGCGTACAGGTGAGTGTCGCGTGGTCCCGGCGCGCCGAAACCCGCGACCAGTCGAAATCGCCGGTGGTCAGCCTCGCCAACGCCCCGCGAGGCGAGTATAATGCACGGTGGTGAGTTCTATCGTCATTTGCGGGAGGTTCCGATGAAGGTTGCTCAATCCCCCAACACACCCGTTGACGGAGTGGAGAATCAGATTCCCTGCTTGATATCCGCGCCCACACTGGCCGGGCGCGTCCGGGAGCTTGCCCAAGAGATTTCCGCCAACTATGTCGACAAGTCCATCTTGGTCGTCGGTGTGCTGCACGGCGCCTTTGTGTTTATGGCTGACCTGCTGCGCGAGCTGAGCATCCCGGTTCGATGCGGTTTTGTAATGGTCTCGACTTACGGCGACGACACGGTGACATCCGGGCATGTGGAACTCCGGCTTGACTTGACTCAGCCCGTTGAAGGGGAGCACGTTCTGCTGGTGGATGACATCGTGGACACGGGGATCTCAACCGCTTGGCTTATCGAGCACGTGAGCAAGAAAAACCCAGCCGGCCTGCGGCTCTGCGCCCTTCTGGACAAACCCACCCGGCGACGCGTCCCGGTCAAGATCGACTACGTCGGTTTTGAAATCCCCGACCGGTTTGTGGTGGGGTACGGAATCGACTGCGCCGGTCTCCACCGCGAACTTCCGTACGTCGGGTATATTTCCACCGATGAGCAGTCCTAGAGCGTTTTTCGTTTCCGTGCAGCAAGCCGCGTGCTTTAGCACGCGCGGATCCACCGGAGTAAGCGGGCGCCGACTCCATGCAGTATGCTGCACGAAGACAGAATCCGCTCCAGCCGTAGAGTCTGATACCCCAATCCACCTTCTTGAGGAACGATGAAGGATGAATAAGGCGAGGGGCACTGCGAGCGATTCATCCTTCATCCCTCATCCTTCATCCTTTTCGATGGCTGACGTGCAAATGCTCCAGCGGCGCGTACGTGTCGCGTTGGGGCAGGAGCCGGGTGATCTTCTGCTGCGCGGCGGCCAAGCGGTCAACGTCTTCACCGAGCGGGTCGAACCGGCGAACGTGGTGATCGCTGATGGGTGGATTGCCGGTGTCGGCCTCTACGACTGGCAGGCGGACGAGACGGTGTCACTCTCCGGTCAGGCGATCCTGCCCGGCCTCATCGATGCTCACATACACCTTGAGAGTACGCTACTTTTGCCGGCGGAGCTTGCCAGAGTGATTGTGCCGCGCGGCACGACCACGGTGCTCGCCGACCCGCATGAGATTGCCAACGTCGCGGGGATAACAGGCATCCAACTGTTGATTGACGCCAGTGCAGGGGCGCCGCTCGATGTGTTCTTCATGGCGCCTTCGTGCGTGCCGGCCAGCAGTTGGGAGAGCGCCGGCGCGGTCCTGGAATCCGACGCTGTGGCCGAGCTTCTGAAACATCCGCGAGTGTGCGGCCTCGCCGAAATGATGAACTTCCCCGGCATTCTCGGTGGAGATCCGGAGGTCTTGCAGAAGGTCGCCGATGCGCAGGCTCACGGCGTGCCTGTGGACGGGCACGCACCAGGACTCACGGGTGAGCAACTGGCCGCCTATGTCGCGGTAGGTATACGCTCCGATCACGAATCCACTACCGTCGAGGAAGCTCTTGCCAAAGCTGGCCTTGGAATGCTTATTCAGGTGCGTGAGGGCTCAAGCGCCCGTAACCTGGATACTTTCCTGCCGCTCATGGTCGAGGAGAGGCTGGGCGATTGGTGTCTTGTCACAGACGATATTCATGTTGACGATCTCATGGACCAGGGTCATCTGGACGGCCTGCTACGTCGGATTGTGGCCGGTGGCGTTCCCGCTGCCCGTGCGGTTCGTCATGCTTCACTGATTCCCGCTCGACATTACGGGCTGACCGATCGCGGAGCGGTGGCACCTAGCTATCGCGCCGACCTGTTTGTCGTGCAAGATCTGGCTGACTTTACGCCTCACATGGTCATCAAGGACGGCAAGGTCGTAGCGCGCGACGGTCAGTATGAGGTACAAGAGGATCGCCCAGCCGTTGCGCACGAGAACACAATTCACCTCGGCACACTTGACGAGACGGACTTCGAGCTTCGTCCCAGCGGCGATCGGTGCCCGTTGATTGGCATTGTGCCTGACAGTATTGTCACTAAGCACGAGTCCTGTGCGATCCGCATCGACCCGTCCACGAAGCAATGGGTCTTTGATCCCGAACGGGATGTGGCGTTAATCGCCTGCATCGAACGGCACCGGGCTACGGGCCGCATTGGCGTGGGATTGGTACGCGGATTCGGGTTCCGCCGTGACGGCGCCCTGGGTTCATCCGTCGCCCATGACGCTCATAACCTTGTGGTGGCCGGGACCAATCCCCGAGACATGTTGGTTTGTGTGCGTGTTCTGGCCGAGATGGGCGGCGGATTAGTCGTAGTCTCTGCCGGCTCGGTCGTCGCTCGCCTGCCGCTCGCGGTGGCCGGTCTTATTTCCACGGAGCACTTTCAGACAGTTCGGGGCCAACTCGACCAGGTTACACAGGCTGCCCAAAGCCTCGGATGTCCCTTGCCCGCCCCAATCGGAACACAATCGTTCCTGTGCCTGTCCGTCATTCCCGAGCTGCGCATAACGGACCGCGGCGTTTTAGATGTCACCAAGCAGCAGATCATCGCGCTGTGATGGACGCTGACCTGCGGTTCTGGTTGGCGGAACGGGCGCGCGGGCCGCGACAAGCAGGTTGAGTACCGTTTGGCAGCGGTCCGTCGTTTTGGTATAGTCCCGACGATCGGCCAACGCGATTGGCGTTCGTGTGCAGGCCGGTCGGCAAGTTTATCGTTGATAGATGGTTGCGCTCATCAGGCTGTGCCGGTGTCCGGTGCTACGGGTCGCCGTCGGTTAAGAATGTCGGAGTGTCCGAGGAATGGATGTTTCGGCCTGTAAGGAGAGTCCCCGTTGAACGTGAAACGTCTTTGCTGCGTATTTCCATTGCTTGCGGTGTTCTGCGTCATTGTTGTCGGTTCCGCCGTCGCGTTCGGTCAGGATGAAGCTCCCAGGCTCGATGTGGCTGAAACGCCCACAGCGCCGACGCCCGAAGCTCCCGCGCCTGAAGCGTCCTCGCCGGAAGCGCCAGCGGCCCCGTCGGTCTCCTGGTGGGTCTGGGTCATCTGGTTGATCGCTCCGATCAGTTCCGCCGCCGCCCTCTACTTCGCATGGCGATTCTACTACGAGATGCTGGACTCGGACGAAGGTGACGAGGACATGATCCGGATATCGGGGTATGTCCGCGACGGCGCGTTGGCCTATCTTCGGCGTCAGTACAAGGTGGTCGCCGGGTTCTTCGTGATCGTCTCCATTCTCCTCTGGATCATGGGGCACGTACTGCACGCGCAGCACGAGATCGTCTTTGCCGCGTTCCTCACCGGTGGTTTCTTCAGCGGTCTGTGTGGCTGGCTGGGGATGAACACCGCCACAAGGGCGTCGCATCGCACGGCGGCCGGAGCGAGGAAATCGCTCAATGACGGGCTGGTCGTGGCGTTCCGCAGTGGTGCGGTGATGGGTCTGGTGGTCGTCGGATTCGGCCTGATCGACATCGCTATGTGGTTCTTGCTGCTCAAGTCCGGGATCCTGCCCTTTGACTTCGCCAAAAACATGAGCCTCAACGAGATTACGGTCGTCATGCTGACGTTCGGCATGGGTGCCAGTTCTCAGGCATTGTTCGCCCGTGTCGGCGGCGGAATCTTCACCAAGGCAGCCGACGTCGGTGCGGATTTAGTTGGTAAGGTGGAAGCTGGGATTCCCGAAGACGACCCTCGCAACCCGGCCACGATTGCCGACAACGTTGGCGATAACGTCGGTGACGTCGCCGGTATGGGCGCCGACCTTTACGAGTCGTACTGTGGATCGATTCTCGCCACGGCTGCTTTGGGCGTGGCCGCCGCCGCCGCCCTCTACGGCGGCGAGGGCGCCGGTTATAACGCCGCGTTCAAGATGCTGACGGCTCCGATGGTGCTTGCCGGTGTAGGCATCCTGTTGTCGATTGTCGGAATCTACATGGTTCGGACCAAGGAAGACGCCTCGATGGGTGAGTTGCTCAACGCCTTGCGCACGGGTGTTTGGGGGAGCAGCGTGCTGATCGCGGTGGCTGCTCTGCTCGTCTGCGGGTTGCTCCTCAGTGGTATTGAGGGGGTCAGGTGGTGGGGCGTCTGGATCGCGATCCTGGCCGGTCTTGTCGCCGGCAACATCATCGGCTTTGCCACCGAGTATTACACCAGCTACGACTATTCCCCCACCAAGAAGATCAGCGAGCAAGCGATAACGGGACCGGCCACTGTCATTATCGCCGGTATCGCGACCGGCATGCGGAGCACGTGGGCTTCACTGACGACGATCATCGTGGCCATCCTGGTGGCATACATCGCTGCCGGCGGTAACGAGGAATTCCTTCTGGGTCTTTATGGTGTGGGCATCGCCGCCGTCGGCATGTTGGCGACGCTCGGCATCACGCTAGCAACCGATGCGTATGGTCCGATCGCCGACAACGCCGGCGGTAATGCAGAGATGACGGGTCAGGATCCGGAAGTCCGCAAGCGCACTGATGCTTTGGACTCGTTAGGCAACACGACGGCCGCAACGGGCAAGGGTTTTGCCATCGGTTCGGCGGCTTTGACGGCGTTGGCGCTTCTCGCGGCGTATGTCGAAGAGGTTCGCATCGGGCAGATTCGTCAGGCGGGGGCGGAAATCGTCGAGATCGCTAGCGCACCCAGTCTGGATGAGGCAGTCTACTACGGACACGGCAAGCTCGCGATGCGCATCAGTGAAGGAACCGGCGATAGAGACTTCGATTGTCTGATGATCTTGGAGCCAAACCCGGCCCCCGAGACGCTCAGCGTTGGCACCACCGTGACGGGGTTGTCCGAGCCTGACGAGGAGCATGTGCGGACCGCGACTATTGACGGGCATACTCTGCGCCTGGTTTCGGCCCGGCGCGCGTCGCTGGCTCAGTACATGACGTTTTACAACGTGACGTTGATGAATCCCAAGACGCTCTGCGGCCTTTTCAGCGGCGTCTTGTTGGTGTTTGTGTTCTGCTCGATGACGATGCAGGCCGTCGGACGGGCGGCGAACCAGATGATGCTCGAGTGCCGCAATCAGTTCAACAAAATGAAATCCTACCTCCGTGACCAGGGTAAGGACGAAGAGTTCGCCAATAACTCCGACAACTGGCCTAGAATGCAGATTGAACATCGGGGAGAGAAAATCCCGGACTATGCCAACTGCGTGGCCATCTCCACGCGCGGCGCCCAACGCGAGATGATCTTGCCCTCGCTCCTGGCGATTCTTATCCCAGTCATCGTTGGGCTTCTCTTCGATGTCCCCGGCGTGATGGGATTGCTGGCCGGTGGGCTGACCAGCGGCTTTGCCATGGCGATCTTCATGGCCAACGCCGGTGGTGCGTGGGACAATGCCAAGAAGTGGGTCGAGCTCGGTCACCACGGCGGGAAGGGCAGCGATGCCCATAAAGCGGGCGTGGTAGGTGACACCGTGGGCGACCCGTTCAAGGACACGTCGGGGCCCAGCCTGAACATTCTTATCAAGCTGATGAGCATGGTCAGCATCGTGTTCGCGGGGATGATCGTGAAGTTCGCGCCGCAGATCAGCGCGTTTTTCGGCATCGGTTGACGTGTGAGCCTATGGACAAGACTGCAGGAACCCATGGCCGGCGCAATTGCCGGCCATTGTCTTATCATTCTCCCACGGCAGACCGGTGCCGCGCCAGACACGGAAACGCGTGAATACCTGGGTGGCGATCGTTTCGGGGGTTGTTCCACCGGTGCTGGTGGCGACAATGGTGCCGGAATCGCATCGGCAATCGTTTGGATTTTTTTCCAAGGAAATCGACATGACGTTTCTCTCATGGTTCATGGCCGCGGTGTTGATGACCATCGGTCAGCAGGATGTGTATGGATTCACGAAAGTAGCGGTCGTCGACGTACCGGCTGTTTCGGCGCGATACCTGTTAACGCGCGACCTCGAAGCTCAGTTTGAACAGCGACGCGTCAGGTTCAACGAGCAGCGCAAGGCAATGCAGGAGAAGATTCAACGCACGGGACAATCGCTGCAAGAGGAGTTTAAGCCCGGCACCGAGGAGTTTGAGCAGCGCCACAAGCAGTTTGCCCTGCTCGAAGCGGAGCTGCAGTGGTTCGCCGAGAGCGAGGGGCAGAAGATCGAACAGGGGCTTGCCGAGTCGTTGCACAACATCTATATGGACATTCAAGAGATCGTACGCGAGGTCGCGGAGGAAAGGGGGATCGACGTTGTACTCGCCGCTGATCGGCTGCCAGAGGCGATGCCGCAATCAACGACGCAGGTGCGCCAGCAGATCATCCTGCAGAAGGTTATTTACTGGAGCCCGCGCATGGATCTGACGGACGAGGTCGTTACACGGCTCAACGCCCGGTATAAGGCGCGCCGGTTGACCTCGCCCTCAGGCGCGGCGCCGCCTTTGACGCAGGATTGATAATCCCGTGCGGCTGGGTGATAATGCCCGGGTTGGAGAGCCCTGTGGGGACGTGCGATCATGCAGGGTATCCGGTCGCCGACACCGGGCGAGCAACTCAAATGTTTCATTGTGTGGGTGAAGCGCGGTGACGCATCAACAGACCATCAGCCATGAAGTCGAGTTCGAGGGGTGGGGTCTGTTCACCGGCGAACCCGTGACCATGCGCGTGCGCCCGGGCGAGCCACACAGCGGA
>CAZJTP010000051.1:0-2096 GCA_964548955.1 uncultured Phycisphaeraceae bacterium | reverse complement strand
GCTTTGTACGTACCGACCAGTCGCCGCCGACTCGAATCGCGGCGACCGTGGAGAACATCTCGAAGCGGGTAAGACGAACCTCGCTGCGCAATGGTGCGGCGTCGATCGAGACCGTCGAACACTGTCTCAGTGCGTGCTTGGGGCTGGGCATCGATAACCTGCAAATCGAGCTGACCGCCAACGAGCTGCCGGCGCTCGACGGCAGCAGCCTGCCGTTCGTACAGAAGCTTCGGGCCAGCGGCATTTGTCAGCAGGACGCGCTTCGGGAACCCTATATCATCCGTGACGTGATACGCGTGGTAGAAGGTGATTCCGAGCTGGTGGCGCTGCCTCCGCTCGATCCGAAGTCCGAGACGCTGGAGATCTCGTATGATCTCGACTACGGGGCGGACGCGGTCGTGGGGCGACAGACGTACCGGGTCGCCATCACACCGGAGAACTTCGAGGCGAACATTGCACCTGCGCGCACGTTTCTATTGGAGCAGGAGGCACAGGAGTTGCGCGCCGCCGGGTTCGGCGGGCATCTGACGTATCAGGATATTCTTGTGGTCGGCCAGGATGGGCCGATCGATAACCGGCTGCGGTATCCCGACGAGTATGTTCGCCACAAGATTCTCGACCTTATGGGTGATCTGGCCCTTATCGCCCACCCGATCGTCGGGCGGATTCATGCCCGCAAGAGCGGTCATTCGCTCAATCATGAGTTGGTGCGCGCGCTGCGCGACCGTCGAGAGGCCGAGCAGCGCGAATTGTTTTTCGTCCAGCCGCCGACGCTTGATATTCACCACGTTCAGCGCATTTTGCCGCACCGTTATCCGTTCCTGATGATCGACCGGATCATCGAAATCGAGGGGACCAAGCGCGTCCGCGGCGTGAAAAACGTGACGATCAACGAGCCGTTCTTCCAGGGACACTATCCGGGCGATCCGATCATGCCCGGTGTGTTGATCATCGAGGCGCTCGCTCAGATCGGCGGCGTTCTGTTGAGCCAGGAACTGAAGCACAAGGGCAAGGTGGCTGTTCTGCTCAGTCTCGACAAGGTGAAATTCCGCCGGTCAGTCCGCCCGGGCGATCAGTTGATGTTGGAGGCGGAAACGATCCGCGTACGTTCGAACACGGGCCACGTAAAGGGAACGGCGCGCGTTGCGGGTGAGTTGGTCGCGGAGGCGGAGATCAAGTTCATTCTCACGGACGCGGAATCACACTGACATGATTAGGAGAAGGTTGTCCAAGTGAGCATACACCCTACAGCGATTGTTAGCCCCGGCGCCGAGATTGGCCGCGATGTCGAAATCGGACCTTTTTGTGTGGTTGGGCCGCATGTCGTGCTCGGCGATGGCTGCAAACTGCGTCATCAGGTCACGATTGAAGGTCACACAACGCTCGGTGAGGGCTGCGAGGTTTACCCGCAGGCCGTTCTGGGGACGCCGCCGCAGGACATCAAGTATCGGGGGGAACGCACGACGCTGGAAGTCGGTCGGCGCAACGTCTTTCGTGAAATGGTGACGGTGCATCCCGGCACGGGTAACGGCGGTGGTGTGACATCGATTGGCGACGATAACCTGTTTCTTATCGGCGTGCACGTCGCCCACGACTGTCACATCGGAAACAACTGCATCATTGCCAACTACGTGCAGTTCGCGGGGCACGTGCACGTGGAAGACAACGTCAACATGGGCGGACACTGCGCGGTGCATCACTTTGTGACGGTGGGCAGGCACGCATTCGTCGGGGGTATGACGCGGGTCTCAGCAGACGTACCGCCGTACATGGTCATCGTCGCCGCCCGCGGCAGCCGGACGGAAGTCCGTATGGTCAACGGCGTCGGCCTGCAGCGAAGCGGCTACAAACAGGAAGACATCGCCGCGTTGAAAACCACGTACATGAAACTCTTCCTGCGACGTGCCCGCCTCAGCGGCGTGGGGATTCGCGACCGTGTGCAAGCCGTTTTGAACGACAGGCCGCTCAATCCGCACGTCGAGTATTTGTGCGAGTTCCTGATGCGGTCGTTCGCCCACGGCCGACACGGGCGATACCTCGAGTCGCTTCGGGCTGATCCGGTCCATCGGGATTCGTGGAAACTACAGAACAAATAC
>CAZJTP010000050.1:0-23336 GCA_964548955.1 uncultured Phycisphaeraceae bacterium | reverse complement strand
TGGCGCACCGCGTGGCACACGCGTCAGGGTGGTCCGCATCCGGAACGATTTCGATGCTTGGAGGCGCCCATGACTGCAAGGGTACTATCAGACGCCGACGCGCCGGATGAACGGACGATTGTGGCTCGGCAGTTTCGCGGCTTGATACGCACGCGCATAGTGACGGGGCTTGTCACAGTTCTCCCCATCCTGATTACGCTGTGGGTCGTCCGCGTGATCTTTACCAGCATGCGCGACGCCTCCAGGTGGGCAGTCGAGGCTATTCTGCTCAGCGGGCACGGCGCGAGCCTGCTTGGAGCGCTGGGATTAGCTGATGCGACGTCGCCATCGGCGATGCTGGAACCAATCCCGGCGTGGCTTTCTTGGATCATCTCTCTGGCGTCGGTGGGGCTGACCATGCTCCTGCTGTACCTGGTCGGGGGGCTGGCCGCCAACGTCATGGGCCGGCGACTGATGGATCTGATCGACACTCTTGTTGGACGCCTTCCGGTAGTCAAGTCAGTGTATAGGGCATCAAAGCAGGTGCTGTCGGCTCTGGGAGGTGATAAGACGCAGAGCTACTTGGGCGTCGCCCTGGCGCGATTTCCAACCGACTCCATGCGCGCGATCGGCTTCGTTACGAGCCGGTTCAAGGACGCCACAAACGGCGAAGAGCTCGCAACGATATTCATCCCCAGCACGCCCAACCCGACGACCGGGTTCATGGAGGTTGTACGCCAAAGCGAGCTCGTGGATTTGGACTGGAGCGTGGAGGATACGCTCGCGACCGTGATGTCGGGCGGCTCACTGCGACCCGGCAACGTTACAATGGAGAACTTGGCGCCGGTCTCGGGTCGCAAGGCGGCGAGCTAACAGTGTTGGTGCCTGCGTAGCGGCACAAGATCGCGCCGCTGGTGGACCATCGCGCGCATCGTCGACAGAGGGACCTTCTTCAGCGACAAGTGGTGCGGTTACCGCCGCAGTTCAAACCGTTCTTGGCAAGGAATACAGCGGGTAGCGGCAGGGTTGACTCGCAACCGCGCTGCCGGGATGCGTTGGCCGCAGTCGGAGCACAGGCCATACGAGCCAGCGGCTGCTCGCGCGATGGCTGCTTCAACGGTTCGGAGTGCCTCGGCCAGGCGTCTCATTTCAAGCAAGCCGACGGATTGTGACGTTCGGTACCCTGGCTGATCACTTTCGGGGACACTCCCGGACGAGTCATGGAACTCCAGGGAGCACCCGGCCAGTTCGCCCAGGAGCTCAATCCGGCGCTGCTGAAGCTGTCGCAGATGACTGGCGAGGCGGTCCCCGCGAATCCTGCGTGCTGGCTCAGGCACAAGGCCGCTGTCACCGCCGTTTGCCTCTCGTTCGACGGGGCCCGTTCCGGATGCCACCCTTGACGGCACGTTAAGCGCGGGTCTAGCCACCCGTTTGGCACGCTTTCGATCACGATTCTGACTGGGGCTGAGTCGCACCATCAAGAATCCTCCCTCACCCGCCGAGCCTCCTAAACGCCCGGCGGCATCTAACGATCCTACGCCGCGCGGACCTGCTGCCGGCGATGCAGGCGTCGCCGCGAACTCCAACTCGACTCCAGCAGCCGATCCAACTGCCGAGCAGCCTTCTGAACAGCTCGATCTACAACGGACCAGATGTCAGTGCCTGCAGCCTGCGCGCGCACGCTCCCGCGTGGATTCAGCAGGAGCGTGACACAGCATCGTTGATCCTTTCCACCCCGCGGGCCATTAAGATCCTCAAGTGCTATAACCGCGTCAGCTACGCGGTCGAGTCGTCGGTTCAGAGCATTGGCGATACAACGTCGGATGTACTCACGAACTCTATCGTCGATGGCGATGCGACGCGTCACAATCCGCATATTCATTGTTGCTCCCTCGCATGAGCTCCTTAGCCGCACTCGCGACGGGCGAGCACGGCTATGTGCGGGAGCGCGGGCTCATTCACGCGTTCCATCACAAGCATAGCGCCGCAGCGTTAGAGGGGGCTGAAATCAGGATTAAATCCCTCTCATTTTGCCTCGGGCCAAGCTCGAGACTGAGGTTCTCAGCAGTCCGCACGTCAAGCGAACGTCCTAGGGCTTGTCGCCTCCGCCCGGCGGCGGGATAATACTGCGCCGTTGCCCCGAATAGGCGTTGCGGAGCCGTGGCGGCCTAAGGCCGGGCTTGTGTCCCGGGACCGCGAGATAGTGGCGCCATCTCCGGGAGAGATAGGCTATGAGAATCCTCGTTGTCGAAGACAATCTGAAGATGGCAAGCGTGATCCGCCAGAGCCTGACCGAGAGCGCCTACGCCGTTGATGTAGCGAATACCGGGCAAGACGGCGAGCACATGGCAGCTACGGAGCCGTACGATCTCGTCATCCTGGATGTCATGCTGCCCGACCAGGACGGGATCCAGACCTGCAAGAACCTCCGTCGCCGCGGGATCAAATCCCCGGTGCTCATGCTGACCGCACTCTCCACAACCGGCGACAAAGTCAAAGGACTTGATGCGGGGGCGGATGATTACCTTACGAAGCCGTTTGAGGTTGACGAGTTGCTCGCCCGGGTGCGTGCTCTTTTGCGACGCGGCGAGGCCCAGGAGTCGTCACGCCTCAAGTTCGCCGATATCGAAGTGGATCTAATCACGCGAACGGTTACCCGCGCCGGCCAGAAAATCACGTTAACGGCAAAAGAGTTTGCCCTGCTTGAGTACTTCATGCGCAACCCGAATCGTGTGTTGACGCGCACGTCCATCGGCGAGCACGTTTGGGACATGAACTTCGACAGTGACAGCAACGTTATCGATGTGTACGTCAGCATGCTTCGGCGTAAGTTGGATCGTGGCTTTGACCAACGTTTGATCCACACGGTCATCGGAACAGGCTATTGCCTCCGCCTCCAAGAGGCAGGTGAATGATGTTCGAACGTTAGGGAGATAATCGTGGCGAGATTCTGGCCTCATCTCAGCACGCTACGGTTCAGACTAACTGCCCTCTACACGATCGTGTTCGGCCTACTGCTGATCTCGCTGGGTGTCGCGATCGTCACGGCTCGTGAGAGTGATCTTCGGGAACAGTTTGACGAGCGGCTCAGGGACCGTGTCGAGGTCATTGTTGAAGAGATAGCCGTTCCGCTCAAACCGATCTTGGGTGACAGGGGATCCACACCGAAGCGTGGGAGAGTCAACCCATTCCGGTTTCCGGGCTACTTCTTCCAGGTTCGCCTGGCAGATGAAGGTGTCGCCTACCGGTCGAAGAACCTCGAGGACCGCACGTTGCCTCTCAGTGATGCGGCGCGGGCATCTCAGCGGACGAAGGAGATGATCCTCGAGACAATTCGTGGCACTGAGGCAAGCTCAATCTCGGAGGCGAGTAGTCCGCTTCGCCTCCTAACTGTCTTCTACAACGACCCAGAGACAAGACCTTTCTTCCTGCAAACCGCCGTGAGCACCCTACAGGTCGATCGGTCAGTCGACCGGCTCCGACGCGTTGTTCTCGTGACTGTGCCCGTTGCACTCGCCGTTGCCGGCGTCGTGTCTTGGCTGCTTGCGGGGCGAGCTCTAGCCCCAATCAAACGGGTCGCTAGAGCCGCAGATGAAATGCGCGCGGACCGGTTTACGGTGCGTATCGAAGTGCCGAAGGGGAAAGATGAGGTGGCGAACATGATAGCCAGGCTAAACCTCATGTTCGATCGGCTTTCCAACAGCTTTCTTTCTCAGGAACGTTTTATCGCCGATGCAGCTCATGAACTCAAGACCCCGCTGGCCGTTTTGCTCGGGCAGGCACAACTACTCCTGAAACAGGATCGCACTTCGGAAGAGTATGACAGGTTTGTGACCAACATCCAGGATGAGGTCCGCATGCTTGCGCAGACCGTTGACAGCCTGCTCACGCTCGCCCGGGCAGAAGCCGGCATCCCCTTGCAGGAAGTCGGCGAAGTCTACATCAACGAGATGGTCATGGACGCGGTGGAGCGCTGCAACCCGGTGGCGACCCAACGTGAGGTGCAACTGGTGCCGGTGTTGGCCATGCCCGAGAGTGACGAGACGGGACTGGCTGTCCGGGGTGACGGTGGCCTGTTGGGACTCATGGTGGCCAACTTGATCCGCAACGCCATTCGTTATTCGCCTGCCGGCGAGGCGATCGACGTCGCCGTTCGTCTGGAAGGAGATGAGTTCGTTCTCGCCGTACGCGATCGCGGACCGGGAATCCCCGCGGAATTCGTCGAGCGTGTGTTTGACCGCTTCTTCCGCGCACCGGATCCACATTCGTCGTTCAAAGGCGTTGGGCTTGGTTTAACCATCGTCCGTGGGGTCGCTCGCCTTCACGGTGGGGAGGTTACGGCAGCAAACCACCCGGACGGTGGGTGCCAGTTCACGGTACGCCTCCCGCTTGCGGGTCAGAATAGCGCTGACAGCGGTACAAGACGAGCGAAAGATCATCAGGCTTAGACGGCTCACCATCGCACGGTTCGGCCATCTTGCGGTGACATGATGTGACTAGGGTTGTCACTGAGGCCTCCAGGGGTCCCTTGCGAATGATCTCAACGATTTCCGGCACGCCGGCATTATCGAACAAACCGTCTGTCGCGATCAGGAGCCTGTCGCGCGGCCGCATGGTAACCGCAGGACCAACATCGATGCGCATTTCCGGCGAACCGATCATGTTTGATACCAGGTGACGTTCCTCGTGATGCAAGGCATCCTCTTCGCTGATCCAGCCTGCTTCCAGCACGTATCCCACGGGCGAATGGGGCATCGTCGTGAGCTTCACTCTTCCGCGCTGGCCGACCATGAGCACCTCGGTATCCCCGGCGTGATAGGCACGGACACGATCGCCGTCTATTTCAACCACGGCAAGTGTGGACGCCGCACCTACCCCCAGCGCCAATACAACTTCGTTCGCCTGTTCGAAACTGTCCATGATGGCTTCACGAAGATCGGCTCCGTTCTGGACAGCATTGCGCACCGTTGAGGCAACCGCCGTTATAGCAAGCGCAGATGCTTGGTCCCCGGCCGGTTGACCGCCGAAGCCGTCTGCCAAGGCAATCACACCACGATTGGAATCGAGGCCGATAAGAGCCAACGAGTCCTCATTCGCTGATTCTCTGCCGGGGGTACTGGTCGTGAAGTAGCACGCGCACCCTGCTCCCAACCGGATGGCCTGACATGCTTCAAGCTCCGTCCGTGTAAGGATGACATCGGTTTGAGAGACGTCTTGGGCCATAGGACGTTGTCACCGTCGGGCAAGGCGTTTTCCACACCATGGACAGAAGTACCAGTGGTCCAACACAACGCCCCAGCCACACCGGGAGCACCGTTCTTTTGATCCTTCGACTGCCCAACGCCTCCGTACTTTTCGTCGGCACCATGGGCAGTAACGCATGAATGGCATCAACTGCCGGCCCTGGCAAGCAGAGTTCGGGCACCGACCAGCGTATCGATAGTCCGAGTAACGAAAGCGCGAATCCGGATTGACGGCGGCCCCATAACACCACGGACAGAAGCGCCAATCGGTCTTGAGGCTGCGCTTACACCGTGGGCACGCTACCTTGAACCGATGCTCGTCTCGAGACACGCGCCGTTTCACACCGCACCACGGGCAGATCTGCATCGTTTCAGCCACCGGACCAGAGCACCTGTGGCACGTCCCGTGCACCTCGAGCGAGCGGCCATATCGCCTGATAAACACGCGGCGCTGTACTGTCTTCCAAACATCCTGCTGGCCAGGCCGGATAGGCCGACGGCGTTTGGCACCCTTCGCGGCGCCACGTAGGAAATGCCGGTGCACGCGACGGTACGCTGCGAGCATGCGAACCGCATCGGCGTACCGTTTGCGGTGATCTACGTCCAGGGCACGCCGCAAGAATTTAACAGCGTCCGGGTGTAGCCTCGCTCGAAGGCGTTCGAGTCCCGGCAGTGGCCACCGGAAAGGCCACTCCGGAAGCTGCCCCGAAAACATGCGATAGAGCATCAGCCCAAGCGAGAATACGTCGGAGCGGATCGACGGCTTTCCCATGGCCTGCTCGGGCGCAATATATCCTACAGTCCCACTCCCCGACGCTTGGAGTGTTCTCAGCGCGACACGGGCAATGCCAAAGTCGGCCAGCCGCAGGCGGTCACCTTCGAAGAGAATCAGATTCTCGGGTTTGATGTCGCAGTGCATGATCCGGCGTTTGTGGGCATAGGCCACCGCCTCGAGCACTTGATCGGAGTAGGAAACAAGCGTTCGGATGGAGATACGTCGTTGGAGTCGATCTGCAAGCGATTCAGTCCCGAGGGGAGATGCGATGACGAAGACGCCATCGACGAACCCGGCATCCTTGATGGGCAGGATGTTCGGATGATCGAGCTGCGCCGCGATCCTCACCTCCTTCCGAAAATCTTCGAGCATCGCCTTCGTGGCCAACGATTCGTGGGGCACCTTCAGCGCGACAAACACCCCGGCTACGGAGTCGTAAGCCTTGTACACCATGGCGAATCCGCCTTCGGCTAATCGCCGGTCGATTCGGTACTTGCCCAGCCTTTGTCTGACCTTAACCAACTTGCCGATACTCCTCGGGTCGCTGCCAGTCCACCCTACCCTGCCACGGACGGCACAGCCCGCTAAAGTGAATCGCCGTGCGCCGAGCTTGTCAATCACGTGCGGCCCCTCCGGAGACCGCCGGAAGCAGGCACGCCCGCGGCCACCGCGCCAAAAGAGCGGCATGGTGCGGACGTGACGCCTGAGGCCGCGGGCAGATTAAGCAAAATTAACCTGCATTTCAGGGCCCGTTCACGCCGCGGCGGTATGCTTTGAACAGCCGGGCAGATGAGATACGCATGACTTCAGAACGCGGGATAACAAGAATCGCTGGGATTGGGCACGTCGAGCTGCGGGTTCGCAGCCTGCAGGAGAGCGTCACATTCTACTGCGGGGTGTTTGACCTCCGACGCCAGGAGACAGTACCTCGACTCGACAACCAGTGCGTCTGCGTAGGTGCCTCGGCGTCCGGTAGCGGGCTATTCGGAGTCGTCTTGTCGGAGGGTTTCCCGGCTGGCGCCGAGCTCGCCGGGCTCGATCATGTGGGCATGCGTGTGTCCACTGAGCAGGATGTTCGGGACATCTACGCCAGGGCACGGGAGCTCGGTCACCGCGCGACCAAACCGCGCGTCTACAACGGTCACTATCAAGTGTTTGTATTTGATCCAGACGGCTACAAGCTCGAGGTGTTTGTAGATCGGTGTGCAAAGGCTGGCGAGCCGGAGAGCCAGGGTAGATCGGCAGAGGACGGTTCTGGTGATCGATTGGATCCAGAGCGGTACCGGCCGTCAACAGACTCGACACGGTCATGGTGACCGCGGCCCGGTTGGCGACCTTGCGGACCACAAGGCGGGCAATGCATCCGCTGCTTTAAGGAGAAACGAACATGAACGTTGGCAAGGGAACAAATTTGGGATTGTGTGGGGTACTCGTGTCGATGCTTGTTCTCGCGGCGATGGCCGCAACCCCCGGCCAGGGAGGCGAGAAGAAACCTCGTGACGTTACGTTGACGGGAAAAATCGTGGATCTCCACTCCTACATGACCGGCAAGTTCGCTTCAAGCGATCCGGCGCGCAGCACGCGGGAGTGCATCCAGGCTGGTGTCCCGGTAGCCATTGAGACCTCTGACGGTCTGATCGTCGTGGGCCAGGGCACGAAAGGACCTTGCAAGTTGTTGGGGCGACTGGCTTGCCAGCAGGTCGAACTGAAGGGGCGGCTCTACGAGCGCCGCGGCCTGCGATACATCGACATATCCGATGCGAAGCCGGCCAAGGCCGCCGAAGAGTCGGCGGACGAGGAGCGTAACGATCCTGACTATGTTGAGCCTGATTCGGAAGAGTCGGATGAGCCGGAGCCATCCGTTCAGGGAGCCTGTTGCCTCCCGGAGGGTGATTGCGTTGACACCGATGAGGAAGCATGCGCGGAGTCGGGTGGCGAGTTTCATCGAGGCGTAGTGTGTGACGAGATTGAGTGCGACCCGCGGTCCCCGTAGAGGGTCTCCCATGGTGAGAAGATAACCGCCATTCCCAACAGCCCACAAACGCCTGCAGTCCGGTCTTCTCGCCCGGCTGCAGGCCCGCCTTTGCATAGGGCACCCATTCTTGCCTTGGGGGGCTACGCTTTCAACGGTGACGCACTCGACGGTTCACTGGAATCCCGTCCGCACTAGATTAGTTGTTTTTTAGCTCGATTTCACGGTGGCTTCAGGACCGCGTCGTATTTTTCATAATGAATGCGGCGAGCGACTTGCCCTCCGCTGGAGGAAGGCGCGATGCATGACATGATCCGAGCAAGTGAGTATGCGACAGGACACACGCGTGGGAGAGATCCCCGGGCTGTTGAAGGTCTAGGCAGGCACACCCAGTCCTACGTGCGAGCGGTCAAGTGCTGTCACTGTTCGAAGCCGTTCCGATGGTGCAGTCACGAATCAGCGAGCGCGACATGCCCAGGCTGCGGCGCCAAAGTCGTGATCCTGATCGAGCGTGACGGGGTCTGTACTGTTCATCCGACAACGCGCGACTCGATTGATGAAATGATTTGCGACTGGCTAGAGGATCGATCAACTGAAGATCAAGGACTTGAAGATGGCGATTCCGACGAACCGGATTCGTCGGCACATGCAGTAGCGGCTTGACCACTGCTCTTAAGGGAAGCGAGACAATGCCAGCGAAAACAATTCTGTATGAATCACAGGCACGCGAAGCCATCCGCCGTGGTGTCAGACAACTCACCAATGCCGTCAAAGTAACGCTGGGGCCACGCGGAAGAAACGTCATGTTCTCAAAGAGCTTCGGGCTCCCCGTGGTAACGCGGGACGGCGCCACCGTGGCCAAGCAGATTGATCTGCCTGACTCCATGGAGGACGTCGGGGCCCAGATGATCAAGGACGTAGCCAAGAAGACAGCCAAGGATGCCGGCGACGGGACAACCACCGCCACGATCTACGCCGAATCGATCTTCGAGGAAGGTCTGAAGAACATCACCGCCGGAGCGGAGGCCATGGAAGTGCGGCGGGGCATCGAGCGCGCCGTCGCCGCAGTGGTTGAGGCCCTCAAGAGCATGTCGGTCGAGATCAAGAGCACGAAGCAGATGATGAGGGTTGCGACTTGTGCGGCCAACCACGATGAAAACATCGGGCGTATCGTCGCTAAGGCCATGGAGTCGGTCGGCCGCACCGGCGTTCCCACGATCGAGGAGAGCCAGGGTCTCGATATCACTACTGAGCGTGTTGATGGCCTCCAATTCGACAAGGGTTTTCTATCGCCGTACTTCATTAACGAGGCAGCTCGGGGGCGGTGCTGCCTCGAGAAAGCATACATCCTGGTCCATGAGAAGAAGATCTCTTCGGGAAAGGACTTCCTCCCCCTGCTGGAGAAAACCGCCCAGAGCGGAAAGCCGTTGTTGGTGATCGCGGAGGACGTCGACGGGGCGGCACTCGCAACGCTGGTCGTCAATCAGCTTCGAGGGACCTTACAGTCTGCTGCGGTCAAGGCCCCCGGCTTCGGTGATCGGCGAAGGGCGCAGATGGAGGATGTCGCCATTATGACAGGCGCCCGGGCTTTGTTTGAAAGTCTAGGCACGAAGCTGGAGAACGTTACTCTCGCGGACCTCGGACAAGCCGAAAAAGTGATCGTCGAGAAGGAGCAGACCACGATCATCGGCGGCTCCGGTTCGAAGGAGAGCATCGACGCACGGATTGCTCAAATCAAAAAGGAGATGGAGCTCACCACGTCCGACTACGACCGCGAGCAGCTCGAAAAGCGTTGGGCCAAGCTGACCGGGGGAGTCGCGCGGATCAAGATCGGCGGCGCCACCGAGCTCGAGCTTAACCACCGTAAGGAGCTAATCGAGGACGCGCTTCAGGCAAGCCGGGCCGCGTTCGAGGAGGGTGTTCTCCCCGGAGGGGGCGTCGCGGTACTGCGCTGCCTTCCCGTGTTGGACAAGATCCGCGAGACACTTACTGGCGATCAGAAGATCGGCGCCGACATCGTCGGCCGAGCCCTTCGAAGTCCAATCAAGCAGATCGCCAAAAACGCCGGGCAGGACGGTTCACTCGTCCTCAACAAGGTGCTCTCGTCTGACAGCGCGAGCTTCGGATACAACGCGCTCACCGGCGAATACGGCGATCTCGTGGCAATGGGCGTGATCGTGCCGACCAAGTTAGAGCGGGTGGCTCTGCAGAATGCCTCCTCGATTGCGGCACTCCTGCTGACAACAGATGCCGTGGTATGCGAGATCAAAGAGAAAGAGAACAAGCGTCCGTTGCGCCGCTCCGCGTAGTCGGAACGGCACTAACTGGAGGAATGGCCGATGCCGATGAGAATCGCACTGTTGTCTTGGGAATCGATGCACTCCATTGCTGTTGGCGGCCTCGCCCCACATGTTTCGGAACTGGCGGCGGCCCTGCAAAGACGCGGACACGAGGTCCACGTATTCACGCGCATCGGCCCAAAGCAGCTTGGGTATGAGAACATCTGGGGTGTCCACTACCACCGATGCCCATACCAGACACACGATGATTTTCTTACCAATAATGAGCGGATGTGCAACAGCTTTGTCTGGCATCTGGCTGAGACGGAGGCCTTCCTTGGAGTACCGTTTGACGTAGTTCACGGCCACGACTGGCTCAGTGTCCGAGCAGTAGCGCAGGCGAAGAACCGACACCATCGGCCGGTGGTAATGACCGTTCATGCCACCGAGTTCGGCCGTTGCGGCAACCGGCTGTTCGACGGCCCTTCCAGGCGAATCCGAGAGATCGAATGGGAGGGAACGTATCTGGCGGACCGTGTGATCTGCGTCTCGGGCGTGTTGCGAAGGGAAGTCCACGAGCTCTACAGCGTACCGATGGACAAGATGGACGTGGTTTACAACGGTGTCGACGTGGATCGCTTCGACAACCGAATCAACGGCCGGGCCATTCGTCGCCGGTGTGGGGTGGGCGTCGACGATCCCGCGGTCCTTTTCGCCGGACGGTTGACGTCACAGAAAGGCCCCGACCTGCTGCTGGATGCGCTGCCTAAGCTGCGAAGACAACATCGCCGGGCGCGGTTTCTCTTTGCCGGCGACGGGGATATGCGCGAGGACCTTGAACACCGGGCGCGGAAACTGGGAGTTGCCCCGGCGGTTCGATTTCTTGGCCACCAGTCCGGCCGTGACCTGCTGGGCTTGTTCAAGACGTCGGACATGGTGTGCGTGCCGAGCCGGAATGAGCCCTTCGGCATTGTCATCCTCGAGGCCTGGAGCGCCCGCAAACCGGTGGTGGCGACGCGGAACGGCGGCCCGGCCGAGTTCATCCGGAACGAAGACACCGGCGTGACCGTGGCCGCAGATCATGAGTCAATTGGCGAAGGGGTCGAGACGATCCTTTCGGACAGGACATACGGGCGCCGCCTCGGGCGCAGTGGTCGACGCGAGGCGGAATCCCACTTCACTTGGGATGTGATTGCAGAACAGACCGAGAAGGTTTATCAAACTGTCCTGCAGGGTCATGTTGAGTGACTGAAGCTTCCAAAGGAGCACAGAATCGGAGCAAAGTAAGATGACCAAAAAGGCAACAAAGACAACAATGCGGAATGTGGCAAAGCGGGCCTCGAAGCCATCTCTGAGTTCTGAGGTTCCAGGAGAGAAGATCCGGCTCCGAGCCTACGAAGTATACCTGGCCCGAGCAGGAAGTCCGGGTGACGCTCAATCGGATTGGCTTCAAGCCGAACGTGAACTCAATGGCCTAACAGACAATGCCTAGCCGGCTGCATACCTCAGTTTGTCCGCCGTTTGCGGGTCCAGTTGCACCGCAGAGGCTTCTTGCTGCCGCCTGCGGACCCGTCGGTGGGTCGAATGTCCGGAGCATCAAATGAGTAAGAAGAAGCTTCAACGCTGTGCCTGGTTCGCCCTGGTCGATACGGAACGCTGTCGCCTCCTGCAATGCGATCTCACCAAGCAGGGTACACATCGCGTCCGCGAGGTGAGTGCGTTTGAGAATCGGTGGCCAAAGCACAGGCGTGGAAGGCCGATGGCCCTGGGCGGAATGACCGGGAATAGCTACGCCTCTCCCCATCACTATGTGGGTGAGCGCGTGCGGCGCTTCGCCGCCGACGTCATCAGCCTACTCGAGGCGGAGTGCAAAAAGCGCCAAGTCGAACGATTGACGCTCATCGCCCCACCGCGGTTTATGGGGGAACTACGGAAACGGTATGACCAACAGAACGAGCGGTTTGAACTCCGCGAAGGTGAACTCATGCAGTTCTCCACGGCGGCTCTGGCGGGGCATCCGGTCATTCAGAGCCTGATCGACACGCCGGAAGCCGAGTAGCCGTGCAGGAACCTCGTCGAGTGATTGAGACCAGCCGGAGGGTACAGGTGTCAGCGGGCGCGACGGATGTTTGGATGAATTGTAGTGCCGGCACCGGTTTGTGTGTCGGCTGATCAATGCGGTCAACACAACCTTAGGAGAAAGTCAGATGTTGGCACAACGATGGAACACATGGCCAAGGTTTGATGACCTTCGGCGCGAGATGGATCAGCTGTTCGGTACATTTGCGGGATCCGTTAATCCGCAAATGCCCCGGCGGTCAGGCGGCTTCCCCGCAGTCAATGTCTGGGAGGACGCCGAGTGCTTCTACGCAGAAGCCGAAGTGCCCGGCGTAACCACGGAGAACGTCGAGGTTCAGGTTCAGGGCGATGAGCTGACCATCAAGGGCAAACGGAAGCCGTTGGACGAGGACGACTCGGTATACCACCGGCGCGAACGTGGGACCGGTGACTTTGTCCGGTTCTTGACTTTGCCGGTGGAGATTAACGCCTCGAAGGTGGACGCCACCCTCAACAACGGTGTCCTGTTGCTCACTCTGCCCAAGGCGGCGTCGGCTCGTCCCAAGCAGATCACCGTCAAAACCAAGTGACTACTAGGCACAGAAACGGCTGTATCGCGCCGAGAAGTGAAGAATAGTACCCTTTTTGAATAGAAAGGATGACGTATCATGACGTCAACAACACCCATTGAGAAGCGAGAAGAACAACCAACTGCTACGGCTTTGGCGGAGCCCATACGAGGTGGCCCCACATACCGGCCCAACGTTGACATCGTTGAGCGGCCGGACGAGTTGCTGGTCGTCGCGGACGTACCCGGTGTGACCGCAGAGAGCGTCAACGTTCGGTACGAACACGGCGAACTAACGCTTGAGGCTCACGTCGAACCGCGTCAGCGGGCCGACACGAGCTACCTTCTCCGGGAGTACGGTGTAGGGGCATTTCGTCGTGTTTTTCGCCTCAGCGAAACAATTGACGCGGGACGGATCTCGGCGGAGGTCGGCAACGGCGTCCTGACCCTGCATCTTCCAAAAGCGGAATCAGCCAAGCCGAGGCAGATCAAGGTCAAAAGCGCTTAGGCGCTGGGTATTCAGACACCACGAACAGAAAGGAAGACACCATGAGCATAATCCCCTGGCGACAGAAGAGGCCCGAGCGAATTGCAGAAGAGGGAGAAACTGGGCTCGCTCGTCTTCGTGAAGAGATGCACGATCTTTTCTCACGCTTCTTCGGTGACGAGGACCGGACGTCGGCCCTCGATGCCTGGCCCGGCGGATTCGGGCGGATGCCCAGAATGGATCTGGCCGAGTCGGCGGACGACGTCGCCGTCAAAGTTGAGCTGCCCGGCGTCGACCCGAAGGAGGTCAACATTCAAGTTACCGGAAACGTGCTGACCGTAAGCGGCGAGCACAAGCAGGAGAAGGAAGAGAAGAAGCGCGATTACCACTACACGGAGCGCAGCTTCGGGAGCTTCCGCCGCAGCGTCCAGCTCCCAAGTACGGTTGATGCGGAGAAGGTCGACGCCACGTTTAAGAACGGCGTGCTTACCGTGAAGCTGGCGAAGCACCCGGATGCCAAGCCGAAGCGAATCACGGTTCGGAACGCATGATTAGCGTGCTCCGAATAGACGTGTGGGAGTTCGACTGCGATACCTGCGCCGGTCCGAGGCCGCAATAGTGCCATTCGGCCGGCGCGGTGTCTCGTGTTTCCAGATGCGAACGAGGGGCGTCGGAACAAGAGTAATAGGTTCAAGCCGAGTCAGGGCTTGTTGGAGTCAGCAGACAATGTTAGAGCGTCGCAAGTTTGACCTCCCTGAGATTGACAAGATGGTCGAGAGGCAGATGAGAAACTGGGAGCTGGCCCGTTCTCAGCGTCTCAACGTCCCGGCAAGTCGTCGCGCTGACGTAGCAGATTTCATCGCGATCTCCCGTGAGGTTGGCGCCGGAGCGTCAGAGATCGCCTCGCTGCTCGGCGAGCGGTTGAACTGGCCGAAGTTCGACAAGGAGATGCTCCGTGCGATGACCGGTCAGGACACCACCAGGCACCGAGTCTATGAGTCGATGGACGAACGCGACCTGGAGTGGTGGGAAGAGGTCTGTCGGTCAATCCTCGAGCCGGACTTTGTGAGGAACGACTACTTCCGGCGTCTGGTGAAGACCACGCTCTCGCTTGCCCGCCAGGGATCGGCTGTCTTTCTCGGTCGGGGCATCGACTGTATGCTCCCGCGCGACCTAGGCTTCCGGGTCCGTATTGTGGCCCCGTTCGACATGCGCGTCGAGCGCTTCGCCAAGCGCCACAACATGTCTATCGAGGAAGCTCGGGAGACCGTGCCCGAGATCGACCGTGAGCGTGCCGAGTTCGTTGAGAATCATTTCCACGCTCGCGTCGACGACGCTACGCGGTGCGACATGACGCTCAGCACAGAACATTTCTCCCCGGCCCAAGCCGCGGACGCCATCATGTTGGTGCGAGACGTCATGAAAGAGCGCCCCCAAAGTGCCGGAGAATCCAAGCCGGCACAGACTGCCTCCAAGTCCGTGAGAGTTAGGGCTTCCAAAGTTCCGATGGGTGGCAGGGTTCAGCGATGACATGGTCGCGAAAAAGCCAGCGTCTGTTTTTGCCAGCCACGGGAATGGTCCAGAGTAGCGACTGGCAGCCTGCAGTTGACCTCTACGAAGCCCCTTACGGTTGGCTCGTGAAACTCGAGCTTGCGGGGGTCGACCCTGATGATGTGCGCGTCCGTTGCGCGTCGCGTCACCTGATGATACAAGGTGTTCGGCGAGACCTCGAGATAACTGAGGGTTGCAGGCAAGTGCGCATGGAAATCGCTTACAGTCGATTCCGGCGCCGAGTAGAGCTTCCATGCAACGTGCAAGAGGCGCGCGTGGACACCACGTTCCAGGATGGCATGGTTCTCATTCGACTTATCACCAAGGAGTAGCGGCTCGTGCCCCATTCTGCCGAACACCAGCAGGACGACGTCACCCAGTGTCTCCCGGTCCTGCCGATCAAGAACTCGGTACTTTTTCCTCAACTCGTGATGCCTCTGGCCGTTGGGCGCCCTCGGTCGGTCGCGGCCATAAACGCAGCGATGACGAGCGAAGAAAAGCAGCTTGTGGTCATTGCCCAGCGTGATCCCTCCGTGGAGGATCCCCGCTCCGCTGACCTCTATACGATTGGGACGTTGGCGGTCGTCAAGAAGATGGCCGAACTCGACGGAGCGATTCAGCTCCTCGTTCAGGGCATTGAGCGAGTTGCCATCTTAGAGTTCGAGAAGACCGAGCCGTTCCTTGAGGCACGCGTGAAGGTTTCCCCGTTCCCAACGGAAGAGAATGCAGAGGTGGAGGCGTTGCAGGGCGCCGTCCTGGATCTGGTTGGCAGGATCATCGAGCTTTCCCAACCGGATGCCCGCCAGCATATCAGTGAGTTCCTGTCCCATATGGACGACCCGTCGCTCCGGCCATATTGGCTCGCCTCCATCCTGGCCATTGATGTCGCCAAGGAACAGGCCATTCTCGATGCCCCCACCCAGGACGCAGCCCTTCGCCTCCTCCATGACGAGCTGACGCACGAAGTCCAGGTCATGGAACTGCGCCACAAGATCACCAGCGAGGCCAGGAAGGAGATGGGCGACCAGCAAAGGAAGTACTTCCTGCGGCAGCAGCTCCGTGCCATCCAGGAAGAGCTGGGTGAGCAGTCGCCCGAAGAGGCGGATCTTGAGTCGTTTCGTAAGAAACTGGAGGAAGCCGATTTGCCCGACAATGTTCGCGCGGAAGCCGAACGCGAGCAGAACCGACTGGGGCAAATGTCGGCGGCATCGCCGGATTATCAACTTACCCGAACATACGTTGAAGTGATCATCGAACTTCCCTGGCGTAGGAGCACCGAGGATATCATTGACCTCCCGGCCACCAGGGTCGTCCTGGACGAGGATCACCACGATCTCGAAGACGTCAAGGACCGCATTATCGAGTATCTGGCGGTCATGAAGCTGAACCCCGCGGCCCACGCTCCGATTCTCTGCTTTGTGGGGCCACCTGGAGTCGGCAAGACTTCAGTAGGCCAATCGATTGCCCGGGCGATTCGTCGTGAGTTTCAGCGGATGAGCCTCGGGGGGCTCCATGACGAGGCCGAGCTGCGCGGCCACCGTCGGACCTACATCGGGGCGATGCCCGGGCGGATTCTGCAGGCGATTCGACGAGCCCGGGTGAACAATCCGGTGCTGATGCTGGACGAGGTCGACAAGCTCGGCCGAGACTATCGCGGAGACCCGGCGGCCGCCCTACTTGAAATCCTCGACCCCGCTCAGAACTTCTCGTTTCACGACAACTACCTCGACTTGCCCTTCGACCTGTCTCGAGTCTTCTTCATCACAACGGCGAATACGCTCGACTCCGTTCCCCGGCCGCTTCTCGACCGCATGGAGGTGCTCAGGCTCCCGGGGTACAGCCTCGAGGATAAAACCGCGATTGCACGCCGCTACCTGATACCCAGGCAAGTGACCGAAGCCGGCCTGAAACCCGATGGCCTCAAGATTACGGACGAAGGGCTGGAGGCCATCATATCTAAGTACACCCGTGAGGCTGGCGTTCGTGAACTTGAGCGAACGGTGGCCCGGATCGCGCGCAAAGTTGCGCGCCGCGTTGCTGAGGGAGACAATGAGTCCTTTGTCGTTGATCCGGAGTTCCTGCGCGAGCACCTCGGCCCGGAGCGGTTTCTGCCCGAGAAGGCGCGCCGCGCGCTCGTTCCGGGCGTCGCGGCCGGCCTGGCATGGACGGAGGCGGGCGGCGAGATCCTTTACGTCGAAGCGACCCTTCTTCCCGAGGGTGAGGGCCTTGAGATCACCGGTTCGGTTGGCGAGGTCATGCGCGAGTCCGCGAAAGCGGCCCAGAGCTACGTCTGGGCACACGCCGAAGATCTGGGAATCGACATCAAGCTCCTACGTAAGTCTCGCGTGCACGTTCATATCCCGGCCGGAGCTGTCCCCAAAGACGGTCCCTCTGCGGGTGTGGCTTTGGTGACCGCGCTTGCTTCCGCCTACACGAAGACCGCCGCGGCAAGCGACATCGCCATGACGGGTGAGATTGCACTGACCGGACTCGTGCTTCCCGTGGGCGGCATCCGTGAAAAAGTCCTGGCAGCGCGTCGAGCGGGGATGCACCGTGTGCTTCTTCCCAGAGACAACGAGAAGGACTTGACAGATATACCGAAGCACGTCCGCGACACGATAGAGTTCATTCTTGTGGACAACGTGGACGACGTGCTGGCCGCTGCGATGCCTGGCGCCGCACAACACCTGAAGATGACGCAAGGCTCACGAAGGGCAGCTAAGACGGCGTAAGGGACAACGCAGACTATGTTGACTGGTCAAGGAAAGGGAGTGTTCAATGGATAGCCTGAGGAACATCGTTGTCGGAATCGACTTCTCCGCCTTCTCGCGGAACGCGCTCGCTCAGGCCATGCGCATCGCACGCTGGAACGAGGCCCGCCTGCATGTCATTCACGTGGTCGACGAGGCCGCGATGCGTGGTATGCAGGAGACGCTGGAGTCATTGCCAAGCCGGGCAGGGAAGGACTGGAATCCGGAAAGTGCGCGTGACGCGGCCCAGCGTCAGCTTGACGAATTGCTGGCTACCGTTGACGCGGAAGAACTGTGGTTGACGGCACAGGCTGTGATCGGGAATCCGTTTGTTGAGATCCTCCGCCGCGTTCAGGGTGTAACCGCGGAGCTGCTTGTTCTGGGGTCGAATGGCTCGTCGGACCCCGCTTGTGGAGCCGGCACACTGGCGACGAAGTGCGTTCGCAGAGCCGCTGCCAAGGTCCTGCTCGTTCGTCAAGCTCCCACGAGACGGTTCGGAAGCATCGTCGCGTGTGTGGATTTCTCGGAGATGACTGACCGCGTCATTGAGCAGGCCGTACGTGTGGCTCAGCAGGACAGGGCAAGACTGCATGTTCTGCACGTCTTCTCTCGTCCTTGGGATACGTGGGAGTACGTGGATCTGAGAGCGGAGCTTGAAGAGGATTACAGGAAAGTCGTGATGGCCCGATTGCGCGACTGCCTGGAGCGATTCACGACTGAGACGGCCGAATTGCAGGTGAAGCGGCACCTGATCGAGGACTCCCGAGAGGCACGGGCAATCGTCGAATTCATCGAGGAAGTCGGTGCGGACCTGGCTGTGGTTGGAACACAAGGCCGCACGGGGCTGCGGGTTATCCTGCTCGGCACGGTGGCAGAGCGGATCGTGCGGGAGTCGTCGTGCTGCGTGCTCGCGGTAAAGCCGGATGACTTCGAATACAGAGTCTAGGAGAAAGTCATGCATCGCTACAAACGCCTGTTAGTGGGCCTGAAGCTGGACGGGCTTGACCATGCCACGATCCGTTACGCAGCCATGGTTTCACGACTGGCCGAGTCACAGCGAGTGGATTTCATCCACGTCGTGGAAATGCCTGAGCTGCCGGATGGCGTGCGCGACCGTTATCCCGAGATCGAAGAAACACCGGCGGATGTTGCCGAAGGCAAGATGCGCGAGCTGGCCGGCGAACACTTTGAAGGGCACGCGAAGAGCGAGCTTCGTTATGAAGTCGCCTCCGGGTCGCCCACCAACGAACTCCTGCAGCACATCCCCTTACACGGGATCGACCTGGCCATCGTCGGCGACGCAGCTGACAAGCGCGACGGGGGGACGGTTCCCGAGCGCCTCACGCGTAAGGCCCCGTGCTCCGTCTTGATCGTACCCGAGAACAGCGAACCGAAGGTCCACAAGATCCTCGTGCCGATCGACTTTTCCGAACATTCCAAGGATGCCCTGAGAACGGCCGTTGCGTTTGCCCGTTCCGTCGGCTGTCAAATGATCAACTGCCTTCACACGTTCGATGTCCCGCAGGTGTGGCTCAAGATAGGCAAGAGCTATGAGGAGTTCTCCAGGATGATGAAAGGGCATGTCGAAGACGCCTACCAGGCCTTCGTGAAGGGCATCGACCTTTCGGACCTTGAAGTAACTTCAACGTTCATGCCCGATGAACGTCCAGCACGGGTGATCAAGCAGGCGATTCAAGATGATCGGCCGAGCCTAGTGGTTATGGGGGCTCGCGGCCGGACGAACGCCGCCGCAATTCTGCTTGGCAGTGTAACCGAACGGGTGATTCGGCGGACTGAAGTACCGTTGCTTGCCGTTAAGAGGAAGGGCGAACGCCTGGAGCTGCTGGAGGCGATTCTAAACCTGTGAGTTGGTCGCAGTTTGCTGGGTTCCCCCAAGCAACAGGATGCGAGAGGGCGCACACGCCATGAACTTGGAGGTCGCGACGTTCAACGGACAATTAGACGAGAGATTCCGGCAGTACGTTGAGCAACGTCTCCGCGCCGGGCTCCTGCGCTTTCAGCCTCGGATTGTCAGGGCCATGGTCTTGTTCCTGGATCTGAGCGGACCGTACGGGGCCGAGCAACGGTGCCGCCCGGCTCTCAGCCTGGCGCCGAACGGTGAGGTCTGCGTCGAGAGGAGGGGGCAAGTGGCAGACTCGCTCTGGGCCATGCCGTAGAAACGGCGCTTCGCGAGCTGCGGCGCCGGTTTGAGATTACGCAAAAACCAGAACAGAACATGGCCCGAAAGCCAGGTCTTCTTCGTCGAAAATGATTGCTGCGCCGCGTAGAGCGCAGATACTGTAGGGTATATTGGTGCGACTGAAATCACCCGAATGGAGATTATGAAATGAGTCCTAAGCCAGAGAAAAGCAACCCGCCGAAGCCCGGCCGTGCAGACAAGCCCTCGAAGCCGGTGACGCCACCTCCGAAGCCAGGCGCCAAACCGGGGGCAACGAAATCCGCCACGCCACCGATAAAGTAGCGGGCCAGGGACGAGCGTTGACAGAGTGGGGCGGGGCACGACGGCTTGGCCTCGCCCCTTCCATCGCTACCTAGCATCACCTTCGGCATCGTGCCATGACAAAGGCATTTTTACTGTGTCGAGCGAATCGGACCTCTGCGTCGATTCGTGGGTTGGCGGCAAGTAGGGTGCAGGCGGTGCCGGTTGACCCGAAAGGCCACCGAACGCCTGACTGCCGGAGAGATTCGCATATTTTCCGTTCTAGTCTATTCTGCACGTTCACCTTGATGGTCTTTTTATGCGGGTGTCCTGCACCGGGGCCGGCTACGTTTACCATGAAAGTCGTACCGGAGGAAATCGAGGACGTAATCCCCGGACAGGTGTGCGTGCTGCTGGTGACGATTGAGGAGGAGGATCCTGCCGCCGCAGCCAGACCGGTGGCGATCACGGCAAGCGCCGAAGGCGCTACGGCCGTCGTTGAGCATGGCACGACCGCCGAGGGGGAGGTAGCCGAGGTAAGCGTCACCACGGTCCCACCCGAGGTCGGATTGGTGGAGCCGGCTAATGAGCCCGAAGGATGGCCGTGCAATGTGACGGTTCGCGCCGAGCGCGGAGGCATATCGCGCGAGATCGAAGTCTCCATCACGCTGACCTCCGAAGAGGAGGATTTTCTGGCACCGACTGCGGCCGAGATGCGCGACCTCTTCATCCCGTGGCTGGCTGAGAATCAGCCGGAGTTGAAAATCGATGAGACAACCGTGTGGGCGGGCACCATCGTCAAGCCGCACTGGTTAGTGGTCAGCCATTACCTGTTCTTCAGTGACGAGTGGGAGATGCACGTGTCCTGGCACATAATGATCGCACCGTACGATTGGGCACGAATTGAACTCCGTCGCCGGTTTGAGGAAACGCTACCTTCTCTGGCATTCGAGATCCCGTCCGTCTCAGCACCAGAGCAGGTAGTGGTAAACCAGATCGACCCTGAAGGAATCCTGTGGCGTTAGGATGAGGACTCGCAAGTGAAACCCGCGGCTGTGGGCATCGTTGTCGGCGGCAGGCCGGCTTCCGGCATCAACGGCGTGATCGGTGCCGCTACGATTGAGGCGGTTAACAACGGGCTCAGCGTGCTCGGCATGTATGACGGATTCCGGCACCTGGCCGGTGAGTGTTTCGACCCGAATGAAGATGTCCGGCTGCTCACCATCAAGGACGTTGGCCGGATTCATTTCGACGGTGGCTCGATTCTGCGGACCTCTCGCACGAGTCTGCTGGATCAATCTGAGTTTGCGGTGTCGCCGGTCGTTGAACCTGACCTTGAAATAACCACGCGTATTTGCCAGCGGCTTCAGTCCCTTAGTGCGACCCATCTGTTGACCATCGGCGGAGACGACACCGCACTGAATGCGCGCCTCGTCGCGACCCAGGCCGCCGGAGGAATCCGGGTCGTGCATGTTCCATGTACGATTGACAATGATTTGCCCTTACCTGGTGGTGCCCCTACGCTAGGGTTTGCAACTGCACGGCATTTCGGGGCAGACATTGTGGCCAACCTGATGGAGGATTCGCGCACCACCAGCCGGTGGTATATCATCGTGACCATGGGGCGAAGCACGGGCCATCTGGCCTTGGGCATCGGAAAGGCGGCCGGCGCGACGCTTACTGTCATCCCCGAGGAGTTCCCACAGCAAACCACGATCGTCGAGATCGCGGATATTCTGGAGGGCGCCATGATTAAACGTCGAACATTGGGCCGGCGTGATGGCGTGGCCATACTGGCCGAAGGATTCGCCTCTATCCTGCGGGATCCCGACGAATTGTCGAAAGCTCTGGGATGTGCGGTACCCCTTGATGCGGCTGGCCACCCCCGTCTTTCAGAGGCGCCGCTCGCACGTATCCTCCAAATGGAGCTGGAGCGCCGTTTCGCGGCCAGGAATGAACGTATGACGCTTGTCGCGCACACCCTGGGGTACGAGCTGCGATGCGCAGCTCCCACGACGTCGGACATGGGATACGCCCGCGACTTGGGACACGGCGGTGTTCGGCTCCTTCTTGACTCGACGCAAGAGCTTCCGTCTGGCGTAATGATCACGCTGCGCGAAGGCAATCTCAATCCGGTCCCCTTCGAAGACATGGTTGACCCTACGACAAACCGGACGAAGATCCGGTCTGTGGACATCAACAGCTACTCGTACGACGTCGCCCGGGCCTACATGATCCGCCTAGAACCGGAGGATCTTGAGTCACCGGCCGCGCTCGCGGCGCTGGCATGCGAAGCGCACATGACGCCTCATCAGTTCCGACAACGGTATGGATCGGTAGTGAAAGAATAACGGGGAATTCAATGAACGGCAAGCCCAAAACGCAGAACATGGCATTGTTCTGCGATTTTGAGAATATCGCCCTGGGAGTGCGGGACGCTCAGCTCGAGGCATTCGACATCAAGAACGTGCTGGAACGTCTGCTGCTCAAGGGGAACATCATCGTCAAGAAAGCCTACTGCGACTGGGACCGGTACAAGGAATTCAAGGCGGCGATGCATGAGGCGGCATTCGAGTTGATCGAGATCCCTCATCTGCGCCAGTCGGGCAAGAACTCGGCGGACATCCGCATGGTCGTGGATGCCCTGGACCTCTGCTACACCAAGTCGCACGTCGACACGTTCGTGATCATCAGCGGCGATTCGGATTTTTCACCGCTCGCGAGCAAATTGCGAGAAAACAACAAGATGGTCATCGGCGTCGGGGTCAAATCCTCCACCTCTGATCTGCTTATGTCGAACTGTGACGAGTTCATCCTTTATGATGATCTGGTGCGAGAGGCGAAGAAGCCGCGCAGAACAAAGCCCAGAACGGCGATCGAAAAGTCAGCACCCAAGACGACGCCCGCAAGCGAGGAGGACAGGAAGCAGAAGGCGCTCGATCTGGTTCTGGAGACAGTTGAGGATCTGTTCAAAGAGCGCGGCGAAGAGGAGAAGGTGTGGGGATCGATGGTCAAGCAGACGCTCAAGCGGCGGAACCCGGGGTTTAGCGAGTCCTGGCACGGCTTCAAGAACTTCGGCCAATTGCTGGAAGAGGCCCAGGCGCGCATGCTGCTGGAGCTGGAGCACGACGACAAATCGGGCGGATACATCGTTAAGGGTTTTGCGCATGACAACTAGGCCTAAGCCAAGCGTAGTTTAATCACGTTTTTGCAAAAAAAGACTCGAAATGCTTC
>CAZJTP010000049.1:0-24297 GCA_964548955.1 uncultured Phycisphaeraceae bacterium | reverse complement strand
GATGTCCGCTCGTTCGACTTGGGCTTCGGTAAGTTCGATTGGACCGCCGGCCAACTGGTACTCGCTAGCGAACTCATTGAGCGCGATGCGCAAGCGCGGTGGCTCGGGCAGGTTCGTATCGAGTATGCGCACGACGAGCCGGCAGCCATCCTGGGTGGGTTTCGAACTAAGCCCGAAGGTGATGGTGAACGTGTGTGGCCGTCCGCCGGCCCACGTATCGAGTGGTCCAGGGTGGACGTGCGGCCAGTCGTGCTTCGGTTTCGAGCGTCCGACAACGTACATGGGACCGACCGGGAACTGAGTCGGGTACTTCACGAAGTCGGCAGCGTCGAGCGCGAGGTCGGCCATGCTGCCGTCCGGCTGTCCGATCATCCAGAGCTTTTTCTGTCGCGTGTTCATCTGTGGCGGTGATGTAAAGGCTGCGGAGGCCAGCGTCAGGACGACTCCAAAGCCCAGGAAGGCACGTGTTCCCCTCATCATTGCAAATCCCCCGGAAGCTAACGGCACACGGCGGATGCTTCTACTCAGCCCAACTGCATCATAACCGCACTCAACTACTTGTGCGCGACCTCGCGGCGAATCCTCAGCCTCGCTGCTTGACGTCTCTGATCCAGCCCCCACACTGGCACCTGGGATGATGCAGCGCGGCGAGGTCTGCCGTGAGTAGCGGGAACGCTCGCACGCGACGTACCGTTTGCCTCACCGTAGGAGACCGATTGTGCGAATACTCGGAGCGAACCCCATCATCGCCTTGCTGGCGGCGTTCTGGTTGGTGCCGACCTTCGGCCAACAGGTGGCTCTCTTTGAGGAACCTGACCCACCACACGCCCTATCTCCGAGGACCAGCGCAAAGGAGGGGAAATCCGGTCCAACCCGGGTAGCCTACACATTCGACACACCCGAAGACGCCTCAGCATTTGAGGTTATTGCGACGGGCGAAGCGGAGCAGAGGAAGGCTCTGCCCAAGATCGCGGATGGCCGGCTCTATCTCCTTGAGTCGTGGTGGAAATCCACCGCCTCCGTTGCATTCCCCGTGCCGACGGATACGACGACCCGTGTCGTCGAGGTCTCGTGGAAGTTAGCCATGAACACCGGAACCGAGGGCGCCGGGTTCGCCTGGCTCAACGTCGACAGGTATGGTGTGGACGGCCAAGCGCCGGAGGTCGAGAAGTGGGAAGCCCCCGGCATCCCGGCGTCTTTCGGTGTCGGGTTCGACGCTTCCAACCCGGCCAACCGCGACCCGTTCCGCGGGTCGGGGAACGCTTACGACCGGCCGCAACACGAAGTCTCGTTGCATTGGGACGCAACGGAGATCGTGAAGCGGACAACCCCGATGGACTTCCGAGATGAGAAGCCGCACGATGCACGGGTTCGAGTGGAGTTTCTCCCTGGAGGGGCGGATGTAAGCGTTTGGATCGACGAGACAGTGATCTTCGACAGTTACTTCATCCCATCGGCAACAGCCTACGTGGGCCGACCGGCGTTCGGTGCCCGCAACGGTGAGACCGCCGGCGACACATGGATCGCGGATTTGGCCATCGAGTGCAAGCATCCGATTCCCGCTCCCCAGCCGCCAGTAACGATCCTGGCGATCGACCACAAGCTCAATGATGCCAAGCACCCCAAGAACGAGGCCACCGTCGAGTTCCCCAAAGATACCGATCGCTTCGCCCGGATCATCTGTACTCTGAGATTGGACAAACCGGAAACGCGTTTCGACCCGTGGGATCGGTTGGCGGAAATCAATGTGTATGGTGATGACGGTGAGCGATTCGAGATTTTGCGCTACATCACCCCATACCATAAAGGCCACGAATGGAAAGTGGATGTTACGGATTACCGACCACTCCTGCGCGGGAAGCGGAAGATCGAGCAGGTTTGCAGTACGCAAGGTGAGGGCTGGATCGTGACCGTCGAGTTCAACTTCTACCCTGGTTCGACGGACCGTCTGGCGTACCGGGTGGGCAATCTCTGGTCGGGAAGTCCGGAGATCGGCAATCCCGACAAGCCGGTCGAGCAGTTCTACACGCCAAAGATCGTTCCACTCGATCAGCAAACAGCATTTGCCGAGGTGCGCACGGTGGTTACCGGGCACGGCATGTCGCCGAACACCGACAATGCCGCCGAGTTCATGTCGATCGGCCGCACACTGACTGTCAACGGCCAATCGTTTCGCAACTTGCTCTGGAAGACGGACAACTACTTGAATCCGTGCCGACCGCAGGGTGGAACGTGGAAGTATGACCGTGCCGGCTGGGCTCCTGGTGATGTGGTCAGACCTTGGGAGATCGACGTGACTCATTTGGTCAGAGACGACGGCGTGCTGAACATCGAGTACAAGCTCGATCCATACTTAAACGAGGCTCGCGGCCAGACGTGGGCGCCGTTTCACAAGACCGAGTCGCAAGTAATCCTCTACCGCATCCCGTGAGCGAGTGTCCGTCGGCCTGCGTGAGAACCCATTCATGAAGCGAAGCCCTGCCAACCCGATCATCACGCGAGCGGATATCCCTGATGTTCCGCCACGAATAGTCGACGTAACCTCGGTTTTCAATCCGGGGGCCGTTCGCATGGGGGATCGTGACATACTCCTCCTGCGTGTGCAGACCCGCGGTCGTGAGACTGTCTTGATGGTCGCCGAGAGCGCGGACGGCGAGCGTTTTTCCATCCGGCCGAAGGAGGTCCAAATCCATGGAGTCGAGGCCCTCGGCCAGACCTTGTATCACATATACGATCCCCGGCTGACCCGGATCGACGACACCATCTATATCGTATTCGCGGCGGACACGGACCAAGGTGGCCGCCTTGGCGTGGCGCGTACTGAGGACTTTGAGCGCTTCGAGCTAGTCGGCTTCGCTGGCGAGGGCGACACGCGCAACGGAGTGTTGTTTCCGGAGCGGTTTAACGACCACTTCCTGCGACTCGAACGCCCGAACCGCGAACAACTCGCCGGGGGCGTAACTACCGGCACAGAGATCGTGCTGTCCGAGTCAGAAGACCTCGTCAATTGGCGTCAGCTCGGCCCGGTCATGGCGGGTCGGCCACACTATTGGGACGAATTGATCGGCTCCGGGCCGCCACCGGTGAAGACACGCTCCGGATGGCTGCACATCTACCATGGCGTTGCCACCCACTTCGCCAGCGTCAGCATTTACCAGGCGGGCGTAGTGCTGCTCGACCTGGCGGACCCCAGTCGAGTGCTGGCACGCAGCCGCAACAACATCCTCGAGCCACGAGAACCTTACGAGTTGACGGGGCAAGTGCCCAACGTGGTTTTCCCCAGCGGCATGATCATTGACGAGCATGATGATGAAGGATTTGCGATGGCTGACAGCCTGGTGCGTGTCTACTACGGAGCAGCCGATACGGTCGTCGCGTTGGCGACCACTACAATCAAAGACCTTCTCGATGGATGCGACCGCTGATGAGTCATACATCGTGTAGAACGACCACCATGTCGAAGCTGATGCTGATCGGAGCGGTTGTTGTGCTTGCAAATGGCTGTGCGAGTCGAACCGTGACGAAGAAACATCCGATGATGGTGGGCCGTGCCGGCGAGCCCAAGCACTACAACTGTCGTCGCGCGACGAGTGCTGTTGTCGTCGACGGCAGGATGAATGAACAAGCCTGGGCCGATAGCTCGTGGACCGATCTCTTCGCCGATATCGAGGGAGAGGACAAGCCACGGCCTCGATTCACGACGCGAGCGAAGATGTTGTGGGACGACCGGTACTTCTACATCGCCGCAAGCCTGGAAGATCCCCATGTCTGGGGCACGCTCGAGCAGCACGACCAGATTGTGTTCTACGACAATGACTTTGAAGTTTTCATCGACCCCGATGGCGATACACGCGAATACTACGAGATCGAACTCAACGCGCTCAACACGGTCTTTGACCTGTTGCTGGAACGTACTTACCTCGACGGTGGCCTGGCCCGCCACGAGTGGAATTTGGAGGGGCTAAAGACCGCGGTGCATGTCGACGGCACACTGAACGATTCTTCGGACCTTGATCGGGGATGGTCGATCGAATTGGCGCTGCCATGGCGCTCGCTGGCGGAATACGCACACAAACCCGCTCCGCCCCACGAAGGTGACGTCTGGCGGGTCAACTTCTCCCGCGTGGAGTGGCGGCACCGGATTGTCGACGGGCGTTACGAAAAAGTGCCCGACACCCCCGAAAACAACTGGGTCTGGTCACCGCAAGGTCGGATCAATATGCATATACCCGAGCGATGGGGGTATGTGATGTTCTCGAGTGGCGCGGATTGAGACGACTGAATGAACATGCAGTTGATCGACTGGGGGATCGTCGCCGCCCTGATGGTCGTTTTGATCTGGGGAGCCGCCAGTACCAAGCGCTACACCCGTAGTGTGTCCGCCTTCTTGGCAGCCGAGCGTTGCGGCGGGCGTTACCTCGTCGCGGTCGCCGACCAGATTTCACAACTGGCCTGATCACCCTGGTGTGGTACTTCGAACAGAACTACCAGGTCGGCTACACCTCTATCTGGTGGCCGCTCATGGAGGGGCCGGCCATGATCGTTATGGCCCTGTCCGGCTGGGTCATTTACCGCTTTCGCCAGACCCGAGCCATGACGCTGGCGCAGTTCTTCGAAATGCGTTACAGCCGCAGGTTCCGCGTGTTCGCGGGCTTGGTGGCGTACGTGGCGGGCATTATCAACTTCGCCATTTTTCCATCTGTGGGTGCCCGGTTCTTCATGGCCTTATGTGGCTTGCCTGAATGCTTCGTCCTGGCGGGCTTCGAGATCGCGACCTATCCGCTGCTGATGATCCTCTTGCTGTCGCTATCGCTGGCATTCCTATTCATGGGCGGTCAGATCGCCGTGATGGTGACTGACTTTCTGCAGGGCATCTTCTGCAATGTCGCCTTCATCGTCATTATTCTGTTTCTACTCACCACGTTCAGTTGGGACCAGATCTCTGATGTGTTGCTCGCAGCGCCGGCGGGGCAGTCCATGGTTGATCCGTTCGATCTGGGCAAGGAGAGGCATTTCGACTTCTGGTACTATGCCATTAGCGTGGTCATTCTCTTTTACTGTGCCAAGGGCTGGCAGGGAACACAGGGCTACAACTGCTCGGCCAAGAATGCCCACGAAGCCAAGATGGCGGGCATCCTCGGTCCCTGGCGCTTCCGCGTGTTAATGCTGATCGTGTTGGTTTTGCCCATCTGCGTGCGTACCCTGATGCATCACCCGGACTTCACGACTCAGGCCGCGGTCGTTAACCAATCACTCGACGCGATCGAGGCACCCTCACCCGAAGTGAAGGGAGCACTGCAAAACCAACTGCGCACTCCGTTGGCCATGAGCGTGATGCTGCCCACCGGTCTGCTGGGGCTGGCCTGTGCAGCCATGCTGGGCGCGTTCATCAGCACCCACGATACGTACCTGCACTCCTGGGGAACGATTCTAGTTCAGGACGTGATCCTACCCCTTCGCAAGAAGCCGCTTTCGCCTGGACGACATCTCTGGCTCCTGCGGCTGTCGATCCTGGGCGTTGCGGTGTTCATCTTCTTCATCAGCCTGCTATTCAAGCACACGCAGTACATTGCCATGTTCTGTGCCCTGACGGCCTCCGTCTTCGTGGGAGGCGCCGGTGCGGCGATCATCGGAGGGCTTTATTGGAAGCGGGGCACGACGGCCGCAGCCCGGGCGGCGATGGTCACGGGCATGGGGGTGTCGCTGACGGGCATCGTTATCAAGCAAGTGCATTCGGATTTCTTCCTCACGGGTCAGGAGATGAGCTTTGTGGCGATCGTCTTGGCAATCGTAGTCTACGTGAGCGTTTCGCTGCTTGGCCCCCGGGTGGTGCGTAACATGGATCGCCTGTTGCATCGGGGCAAGTACGCGATTACGGGTGAATCCACGGCTACGTGGCAGGACGCCCGGACCATCTGGGAGAAGCTCGGCTTCGCCAGGGATTTCACCGGCGGCGACAGCGTCATCACCTACGTGACATTGAGTTGGCCGCTCGTCTGGACAGTCATCTTCGCCATCGTCACGATCTACAGCATGATGGCCGGCATCTCGACCGAGGCGTGGCTGTCGTACTGGCATGGCTGGACATGGCTCATCCTCGGCTGTGCAGTCCTCGTGACCTTGTGGTTCACAATCGGCGGGATCTTTGACATGAAGTACCTGTTTCGTCAACTACGCAGCCGCGCCGCCGATCTGTCCGACGACGGCCGTGTTGAGACGATGGAACCTACAGTGAAGGAGAAGCTGCAATGACCAGGATGCTGCCGGTGAGAAGACTCGCCTCGACGTTGGTGGTGCTAACCCTCTTTGCAGGCAGTGGACGATGAGGCCTACTCTGGTGATGCTGGCCGCCGGCGTGGGGAGTCGGTACGGCGACCTGAAGCAGTTAGAGGTGGTCGGCCCGGGCGGCGCGACGATCATGGACTATTCAGTCTACGACGCGCTGCGTGCAGGCTTCGGCAGGATTGTCTTCGTGATTCGCCCGGACATGGAGGCCGCCTTTCGAGCGGCGATCGGCCAACGATGTGAACGTCGGGTTCCGGTGGCATACGCTCTTCAGAGGCTGGACGCGCTACCCTTGGGGTTCGCTGCTCCGCCGGGACGGACAATACCCTGGGGGACCGGACACGCGGTCCTGGCGGCCGAACGTCTGGTCAAGGATCCGTTCGCCGTCGTGAATGCTGATGACCTCTACGGTGCCGATGCCTTCGCCGGTTTGAGCGGTTTTCTGCGGCGGGAGGAGCCGGAAGACGTGCCGACCTACGCGATGGTGGGCTACGCTCTGCGTGATACCCTAACGGAGACCGGCGCCGTCAACCGCGGCTGTTGCCGCTGCACGCCCGACGGGTGGCTTGAACGCATCACCGAGGTCACGCACATCGAACGCGACGGCCCGGACGGCCGCTACTTCGATGAGTCCGCCCATGAACGAACCATTAGCGGCAGCGAACTCGTCTCCATGAACGCCTGGGGATTCCGGCCGGTTTTCTTTGATCAGTTGCGCCAGCGATTCGAGTGCTTTCTCCGGGAGGATGTAGTATCGGAGACCGCCGAGTTCTATTTGCCGGACGCCATTGCGGACCTCATCCTCGCCGGTCGCGCCCGGGTGAAGATTCTACCGACCAAAGACACATGGGCCGGCATCACCCATCCCGAGGACAAGCCGCAGGTCATCGAAATGATCAGCGAGCTGATCCGACGGGGCGAGTACCCGCGCATGCTCTGGGATTGAACATGGCCCCCGAACTCGAAGCAGTTGCAGGCCACTTCACGATCGAGGGGCGACTCATCGCGGTCGAGCCGTTCGGCGGCGGTCACATCAACGATTCGTTCCTGGTAACGTACCGACAGAAAGATAGATCTGCTCGTTTTCTGCATCAGCGCATCAATGATGCTGTTTTCCCAGCCCCCGTCCTTGTGATGGAGAACATTCAGCGCGTCACAGACCACATCGCGCAGAGGTTGAAGTCGTTGGGTGTCGCCGACGTGAACCGGAAGGTCTTGACGCTAGTGCAAACGAATGAGGGTAGCTCTTATTGCCGCGATAGCATGGGCTCGTACTGGCGACTCTACTGGTTCATCGAAAGCGCACGGGTGTGTCAAACCGTGGAGACACCGGAGCAAGCCGAACAGGCCGGTCGGGCCCTTGGGGTCTTTCAACGTTTGTTGGTGGACCTTTCCGGCCCCCGGCTGCACGAGACGATTCCCGGCTTTCACAACACGCCGTCACGATTCGAGGCATTGGAGAGGGCGGTACAGGCCGATCCGCAAGGTCGCGCCGCAGAAGCACGAAGGGAAATCGAGTGCGCGCTGCTGAACCGTTCCCTGGCCACCGCGCTGCTCGACTTGTACCAAGCTGGCGACATTCCGGAACGGGTGGTCCACAACGACGCCAAGATCAGCAATGTTCTGTTCGATCGGGAGACCGGGGAGGCGCTCTGCATTGTAGATCTCGACACGGTAATGCCCGGACTGGCGTTGTACGATTTCGGCGACATGGTACGTTCGATGACGTGCCCCGCCCCCGAGGACGAAACCGACCCGTCGCGTGTCGAAGTTCGAATGCCGTTGTTCGCGGCACTGGTTCGCGGCTATCTCGAAGCGGCGACGCCATTCCTTGCCCCGATGGAGCGCGCCAATCTCGTGACGGCCGGCAAGCTGATCGCGCTCGAGCAGGGTGTGCGCTTTCTGACGGACTTCCTGAACGGTGACAAGTACTATAGAACGCAGCGCCCCAATCAGAATCTCGATCGCTGCCGAACACAGTTCAAGTTAGTCGAATCGATCATCCAGCACGAGAGGCAGATGGTCCGGTTCGTCGAGAGCCTGTGACGCTACGTCGGTCAATCTGTTGGCACTCGCCACAGAACTGACCCGGGAATGGGGTGTTCAGCGTTGCCGGGACCCGCGTAGCTGACCTCCAGGCGCTGTGACCCGCCTGCCTCGAAATGTGCCACGGCGATCGGGTGTTTCCCCGCTTTGAGAATGATCTGCCCGGACGCCTCGCAGGCAGAGTGCAGACCATCATGATCGACGACAAGGTCGGAACCGATCCACAGCCTGCTGCCGTCATCCGAGACAAGATAGAATGTGTAGACCCCGTTGGCAGGCACCTGGAGATAGCCGGTGAATCTCAGCGCGAAGCCGTCATCGCGCTTCCGCACGTCGAGGTCGAAAGTCGTTGCTGTGCCCATCGCGGTGGGACTGAGCTTCTCGAAGTCCGGCAAGCGCTGCCAGCTGCCTTCGTAGTACGCGTATGCCAGCCCGGGCACTGCGTTGGAGACCTCGACAGCTTCACGCGGGCGCAGCTTTCGGAAGTGGAACTCGGCGATGCCGGTCGTGCGGCCATCTGCCAAGAAAGTCTGCGCTTTCACAACCGTCGTGTCCGTGAGGCGCACCGGCTCGACGTAACGCGGTGAGTCCGGTGCCGGATCGCGATCGTCGAGTGTGTAACGGACTACGCCGCGACCGAGTGGGTTGTCCAGCACCATTTCCGCTGCGTCTTCGAAAACCCGATCGCGCGAGGCGTACTGCGGTGGCTGGAGAAAGTACGTCACGCCGAGTGTATCCAGCCGCCGGTAGTGCGTCTTCATTCGCTCGGCGAAGTTCTCCCAATCGCGCGACGCCGCCGGCGACCAAGTCACCTCGGCCAAGGCGCAAAGCCGCGGAAAGACCTGCCGATCAACCAGTTTCTGGGGCGCGCGCTCCGTCCAGATGTTGCCCTCCGCGCCGAGAATGTGGCGGGCTTGATCCGGCGTGAGTTCCGCCGGCGTGGGGTCAAACGAGTAGATGCGCTGGAGGCTGATCGCATCGTAGGAGTAGTCGAGGTAACAATGACTTGTCGGCGATGCAACGACGTCATGCCCGGCACGAGCCGCCGCGATTGCACCCTCCATGCCACGCCATGACTGTACGGTCGCGTTTGGTGCGAGTCCGCCTTCCAGGATTTCGTCCCAGCCGATGAGGCGGCGGCCCTTGCTGTTGAGAAACTTCTCGATACGCCGGATGAAATAGGACTGCAGCTCATGTTCTTCCTCGAGGCCCTCCGCTTTGATCCGGGCTTGGCACTTGGGACAATGGCTCCATTGCGTCTTGGGGCATTCGTCACCACCGATGTGGATGTACTCCGAGGGAAACAGTCCCAACACCTCGGTCAGCACATCTTGGAGAAACTCGAAAACGCGATCATTCCCCGCGCAGTACACATCGTCGTAGACACCCCAGCGTGTGCCGACTTCATACGGTTGCCCCGCACACCCCAATTCCGGATAACTTGCCAGGGCGGCCAATGAGTGCCCTGGCATTTCAATCTCGGGCACTACGGTGATGTAGCGACTCCGGGCGTATTCGACGATCTCCTTGACATCGTCCTGCGTATAGTAACCGCCATAGCGTCCAGAAGTCGCGGGTTGCTCGGAGTTGCGTGTTGCCGTTCGCCAGGCGCCGACCTCGGTAAGCTTCGGGTATTTCTTGATCTCGATTCGCCAGCCCTGGTCTTCGGTCAGGTGCCAGTGCAAGACGTTCATCTTGTGGTACGCCAACAGGTCAATGTAGCGCTTGACGAACTCCTTGGTCATGAAGTGCCGGCCGCAGTCGAGCAACATCCCACGCCATTCGTACCGAGGGCGATCCGTGATGCGAACGCATGGGATCGTCAACGGAGTCACCCTCTCGGACCTCTCCGCCGAGACGGTCTCGACTTCGGGAGGAAGAAGCTGACGAAGGGTCTGAATGCCGAGAAAAAGGCCTCGCGGCTGCCGCGCCCGCAACAGCATTGATGTCGGCGAGACCTTAAGCTCGTAGCTCTCCTCACCAAGCGACGGGTCGGCACCAACCGTAGTCAGCACGATCGCATCTCTCACCGGCTTCGCACTGTTGAACTTGCGTACGGTCATGGGCCGGCCGGTGCTGCGGTGCATGCTCTCGGCGAGACACTCACCGACCGCACGGATCTCCGTATTGCCGGCTTCGACGAACACCTGCGTTGTTTCCGTGATCGAGAAACAGCCCGACTGGCGTTCTAAATGGGCGGGCCATGGGATCAGGGCGGGAAGAGCGTCGGGCTGGTCAGTCGCGCCGGCCAAAGCGGTCAGGGGGGCGAAGGCACATATCATCAGCACGGTCCTCCTGACCAACATGAGAATCCCTCTTTCTTGGCTGCAATCAACATCACAGCTCAGAGTGGTTAGGGATAGCCTCACCACCAACGCGAGCCGTTAACCCGTTGCGACCCTGCTCCAGAGCTTCATCAGCGCACCGGCCGCGACGGCGGCGATCATCGTGAGAATCACCGCGGGAACGTAGTCACCGTAGATCCAGTATCCGGTTCCAAGCAACGCACTATACACGGCCAGACACCCAACCACCATGCAGAGGATGCCCAGCGGTAGATTGGATCGACCGCCCTCGGTGCCGGTAACGGGTTGACCGTCGCGCTCGGCTTCCGCGATGACCTTTCGCCAGCCGGGACCGCCGGGCCGGGTGAGCCGGTAGAAGCTCCGCAATGTCTCCCGATCGTCGCTCGGCGTGATTACCGTTACGACGACCCAGGCCACGGTTGTTATGCCCACGCCGATGATCAGCTTCTCCCAGGCCGCCATGCCCTCGGGAGCCAGAAACTGCATGTATATCGCCACAAGGAAAGAGACGATCATCGCGGCAAGTTCGCTGAACGGATTGATCCGCCACCAGAACCAGCGCAGAATGAACAACAACCCCGTGCCTGCGCCGATCTGCAGCAGAATCCCGAAGGCCTGCAGCGCGTTTTCCAGGCACAGCGCCAGCGCCCCGGCGATGGCCATCAACAGCACGGTGGAGATCCGGCCTACCCACACCAACTCATGTTCGCTCGCGTTTGGATTGACGAATCGCTTCCAGAAATCGTTCACGATGTAACTCGCCCCCCAGTTCAGGTGCGTCGAAATCGTGGACATGTAGGCGGCGATCAGCGAGGCGACAACCAAGCCCAGCAGTCCGTGCGGCAGGAACGTGAGCATGGCCGGGTAAGCCAGATCGTGACCGAGTTTGTCGTACTCGGTCTTAGGGAATGCCGCCTTGATCGTGGTCAGGCCCTTCTCCTGGATCTTGAGCGCCTCGATCCGTTCGCACGTTGCCTCGTCCACGGAGGTGGGATCGTCTTCCCACATCTCGACCAGCGGACGCAAGTCGGGACCAGCCAATTCCGCCTTGGCGGTTTGCCGATCGGTGTTTGAATCAAACGGGAAGATGATCAGTGAACAGAGCGCGACGAGGATCCACGGCCACGGCCGCAGTGCATAGTGAGCAGCGTTGAAGAAGAGGGTGGCCCCGACGGCTTGCTTCTCATCCTTCGCCGAGAGCACGCGCTGGGCAACGTATCCTCCACCGCCCGGCTCGGACCCGGGATACCAGACGCTCCACCACTGCACAGCTATGGGGATGATCAGGATGGGGACGATCGTGTCGAGGTTGCTGGAGCCATCGGGATTGGTGAGACGTGGCAGGATCGACAACTTGCCCTGCAGGTGCTCGCTGGCCAGCATCCCGCCCAGACCGCCAACCTCAGGTTGCTTCAAAGCGACAACCGCGGCGGCAACCGCTCCGATCATGGCAATGGTGAACAGAAGGAAGTCAGTCAGCACGACGGCTCGCAGACCGCCTAGGACACTAAAGACAACCGTCACCAGCGAAGCGATGACGATGGTCTGGGCCGGAGAGAAACCGAGCATGACGCGCCCGATCTTGATCGCAGCCAGGGAGACCGTCGCCATGATGCAGACGTTGAAGAACATGCCCAGGTACAAGGCGCGGAACCCGCGAAGGAATGCGGCCGGCTTGCCCGAATACCGCAGCTCGTAGAACTCGACGTCGGTCGTCACCCCTGATCGTCGCCAGAGTCTGGCGTAAACGAACACGGTCAACATGCCGGTCAACAGGAATGCCCACCAGACCCAGTTGCCCGCCACGCCGTTTTGACGAACGATATCCGTCACCAAGTTTGGCGTATCAGTGGAGAAGGTGGTCGCGACCATCGACATGCCGAGCAACCACCACGGCATCGCCCGCCCGGAGAGGAAGAACTCGGTGGTGTTCCTGCCAGCCCGTCTGGCGACCAGCAAACCAATCACCAGGGCAACAGCGAAGAAGGCGAGGATAATCGTACAGTCTGACGCGTTGAGTTGCATGATGCTGTGGCTCGATCGTCTCGTCAGGCGGGAGGCCGTCCGCCGGGTCTCCACCGCAGGAAAGCTTCAATAGCCTGGTACTCCGGCAAGCCCAGGCGGTCGTAGGTTTCGGCCGTGTGACGGTTGCGATCCTCAGCCCGTTGCCAGAATTCCCGAGGATCCCATGGTCCCGGGAAGAGTGCCTTGTCCTTTTGTGACTCGTGTTTGAAGATCGCCATCCGTTTGCGCTCGACCTCGTCCGGGCTCAGTGGAACCGCCATTTCGATCTCGTGCGGTTCCCATTCTCGCCACGCGCCGCGATAGTACCAGACGTCGCACGCCTGCATCCAGTCGCAGTCGCTCAAACGCTCCACCGCGGCGGTGACCGCGGCCAAGCAGAGCCGATGCGTCCCATGTGGATCGGATAGATCACCGGCGGCGTAAATCTGATGCGGCTGGATCTGTTCCAGAAGCTCAACGATGATCTGAATGTCGCGGTCACCAATTGGTTTCTTCCTAACCCGGCCGGTTTCATAAAACGGCAAATCGAGGAAGTGGATGTTCTGCGGCAGCACACCGGAATAGCGGGCCGCGGCTCGGGCCTCCGTCCGGCGAATCAGCTTCTTGACCTGTTGGATCTCCAGGCAATCAGGTTCGCCAGCCTATTTCTCGCTGGCGAGCAATTGCATGGTGCGCTCGAGACGCCTGGATTCCTGGTTGCCGGAAAGCTCGAAAACACGACAGAATTCCGCCGCGAAGTCGACATGGCGGGCGGCCTCGTCGTCGAACACCGCGATGTTACCAGAGGTCTGATACGCCACGTGAACGTCGTGGCCTTGTTCGCAGAGCCGGATAAGCGTACCCCCCATCGAGATGACGTCATCGTCCGGATGTGGGCTGAATACGACGATGCGCTTTGGGAAGACGTCGACTGAACCATCGCGGCGCAGTCGTCCGGGCTTGCCGCCGGGCCAGCCCGTAATCGTTTTCTGGAGACTCTTGAATACCTGGATGTTCAGGTCGTACGCAGACCCGCGGGCGGAGAGCAATTCCTGCAACCCGTTCTCGTTGTATTCTTCCTCGATCAGTTTCAGGATCGGTTTGTCCAGCTTCTCTGCGAGCCAGATCACGGCCCGTTTGGTGGTGCGCTGATCCCACGACTGTCCGCTGTCAACGATGGAACCACACAACCAGGGCGTTTTCACCGGCTTGAGTTCGCCGGCAGCGGCTTGGTCGAGCGAGAATGTCACAGCTGGGCGCGCCTGGAGGAAACTCGCCGCCACCGCGCTGGTCACTTCCGCCTCGATGGCCTGTTGAATGATCTGCGTTTTTTGCTCTCCAAACGCAAGGAGGATGATTTGTCGGGCATCGAGTATCGTACCGACCCCCATCGTGATCGCCTTGCGCGGGACATTCCATTCACCGAAGAAATCATCAGCAGCGTCCAGTCGCGTCACCTTGTCCAAGGTAATCAGACGCGTGCGGCTGTTCCGGGGTGATCCCGGTTCGTTGAAGCCGATGTGGCCTGTCCGACCGATCCCCAGAATCTGAAGATCGATCCCGCCGGCGGCGCGAATCTGTCGCTCGTACTCCGTGCAGTAGGCGGCTACCTTCTCCAGTGGCAGTGTCCCATCGGGAATGTGCACGTTGGCCGGATCGACATCGACGTGGCAGAACAGGCACTCCGCCATGAAGCGATGATAGCTCTGCAGGGCGTTCGGAGGCATCGGCCAATATTCATCGAGATTGAACGTCACGACGTTTTGAAACGAAAGGTTCTCCTCTCGATGAAGCCGAGCCAACTCATCATAAACTCCCTGTGGCGTGGAGCCGGTTGCGAGGCCTAGCACGGCCTGCTCGCCTTGCTGGGCCTTGGCGCGAATCAGGTCGGCAATCTGCGCGGCGACGGCTGCGCTCGCGGAGCTGCTCGAGTCGTAGATAACGACACAAGAACGACACTTGTTGTCTGCGGTGCCGTATTGACTACCTATCTGAAAGCGGTGAAGTTCTTGCGTCTCCATCGAACTCATGTCCTTTGTAATCGTAAACGGCCAGCCTCCTGTTGACCCGGTCTGCTGCGGATGAGATCACGTGTGAACATACGTTGGGAACCTCGTCTGGCCCGAGGGGTTTAGAGCGCCGGTGTTGAGAACTACAGCGGCGCTATTCAAAACGCAACTCGATCACGCCACTGCGGCCGTTGGCGAACGGTGTCCCCTCTGCATGCGCCCACTGCGCTACATCCAGGAGATCTGGGGGTTCATCTCGCCGGGCATCGTGGCCGCGTTCCTTGTGGGGCTTCTCGTCAAGCGCGCCCCGACGGCGGCGGGCAAAGCGGCCCTGCTGCTCGGCCCGGTGCTCTACGCCGTTTGCCGCGTTCCGAAATGGATCATGGATGCAACCTGCGACCAGATTGAGTCCGCCGACGGTACGCTCGTGACCCAGGTTCCGGCGAGTTTCCTGCAATGGCTCTATACGTTCAACAGTTGGGCGTTCCTGCACCACATGGCCGTCGTGTTCATCGTTCTGGCGATCGTGATGGTGCTCATCACACTCGCTTGCCCCTGCACCAGGCCAATCGAGTACCCAACGTCCCGGATCGACACCACCGTGCACCCGCAGTCGTACGTGCTCGGCTCACTCATCATCGCCGCCACCGTTGCGTTGTACATCATTCTCTGGTGATCGAGTTGACGTGGTTGGTGCGGAAACAAGGCTGGCCCCGTCGTGCCAATCTTACGGAGCGTGCCGTGCCATCAGTCTGCGCGCTGCGTGGCGATCACGTCCAGTTCTGCGATCGATGTCCACGCGTTGCCCGCAACCTCCGATCTCGCGACCAGCCGCACGTAGCGCGCGGTGATTCTGTCTTTGAACAGCACCCGCCGGCGATCTGCGGAATCGGGAAAGTGGCCCGAGCTTGCAGGCGTTCCCCAGTTCTTTCCGTCGGGACTCACGTAGAACACGTAGTCGGCCACGCGCCCGTTTCGGCTGTCCTGACGGGGCAGATACTCGAAGCCCTCAAGCTCGTACGTCGCGCCGAGGTCGATCTGAAGTTCGTGCGGGTGCTTCGGCTCGCCGGCGCCCCACTGCGTGTGCCAATACGTGTTAGGGTTTCCGTCAATGGCCCCGTGCGTTTCCCCTTCGCCGGGGTGCTCGCTATCGGCGAAGACGACCTTCATCCGGTCGCGCGGGATGAGCAAGCTGTACCTTGCCTTGCTGACCGGACCGGGTATCAGACCGTCGCCGACCGCGACTGTCGTAATGACGCCACCCTCGATGAAATCGAGGCTTTCCGAATAGACCGTGCCGTGCGTTAGCGGGTCACTACCATCGATCGTATAGCGGATCTGCGCGTAGGGATGATCGCAGGTCAACATGAGGTGACCGTCATCGTCTCGCCGAATCCTGACAGGCGGCGCCACAGGTACGATCTTTCGCGCTGCTTCAGGGAGCGTTCCCATCGCCTGGGCGTAAGGCCGAAGGCTGAAAGTGAAGGTGACCGGCTGCGGCCTGAGCAAATACTTTGCCATCGGTGCCGGTCCGCAACTCGCCCCGCCGAGACCGTTCTGGGCATGATCGAGGCACAGGACGACATCGTCGCGCTGCGGCAGTTCAACGGGATGTCGTGCCCGTGCCAGCTCCTCCGATGTGTAGTGCAGCGCCGTGACGCATAGGGTCGATCCCGCAACGACGAGCAGTCCGCCGCCGTCATCATCGGTCAAGGCCGCGAAACGCACGTCCTCTTTGTTCCCGGTCTCCTGAGTATCGACGTATGGTACGAACTGCTCGGCCACAGTCGAACGATACAACCCAACATCGGCGCTCCGTTTGCGATCTGCGTAGTTCTCATGGGGGCCGCGACCGAACCACATGTAGTTCGTTAGCGCCGCGGGCAACGTCATCCGCACACCGACGCGTGGCAGGACATTGGGCGCTCCTTGCGGTTCGATGCGATTGGCGACGCTAATGCAGCCGTTGCCCAGCACGGTCCAGGTCGTGTGATGCTCAAAACGGCACTCGCCCTTGCCACGCGCATCAACGATGGTCTCGATCTTGACCGCTCGTGGATCTGACTGGTCGATCTGGATCGATCTGATGGATCGCTCCAGGTCGTTGAGCTCGGCCGTCCACCACCCAGCAGCGCAGTACTTGTCGTTGTTAACCGGGGCGCGGAAGACATTGATCACCGGGCCGCTGACCTTGCCGGAAACGTCACGAACGACTGCTCGACCACCATACGTAAGTGAGGCGATCGTGCCGGTTGTCTTGCTGAAGATTACCTTGAAATCGCGGCCAGTGATGATAATTCGATCGCCGCGCTCCTCGCATGTCAGACCGGGCATCTGGTCCAGCGCCATCAGCGGTGCCGCGGGCACCTTGTAAGGCAGCTCGAGCTGCCGCCAGGCGACTTCGTGACCCCTCGCAGCCCAGAGCGTATCTTCGGCGAGGTGAAAGCTGACGCGCAGGAAGTACTCGGCGCCAGGCTCGAGCTTCGGTTGTCTGATCGGCAGCGTGACATCGCGGCTCTGTTGTGGCGAAATACGCAGCTTTGGCAATTCGCCGCCCTGGATCACGGCGCCGTCTTCGCTCAGCGTCCACCGTCCCTCAAACTCGCACAGACTGGTGTAGGAATACTTGTTTCGGATACGGACTTTCCCCGCTCCCAGGTCGACAGGCTCGATATCGATGTACTGGTAGACGTACTTCATCTCCCACATCTTTGGGGGGATGGTACGGTCGGGAAACACCATGCCGTTGATGAAGAACGAGCCGTCGTTGGGCTTATCACCGAAGTCGCCGCCATAGGCGAAGTACTCTCGACCGTCTGAGGTTCTCCTTCGCAGACCCTGGTCGACCCAGTCCCAGATGCAGCCCCCGATGAGCCGCTCGTGTTTCTCAATGACTTCCCAGTATTCGGCGAGATTGCCGACGGCGTTGCCCATCGCGTGGGCGTATTCACACATGAGGAGTGGTTTGGAAGAATCGCTTTTCCCGGCACGGTCCAGCCACTCGATGCTGGGATACATGACACTATCGAGATCAGCCTTGGCGTTGTCACGCTCGTAGTGGATGGGCCGCGTCTGATCGATAGCCAGAATCGCCTCGCGGCAGGCCTGGAAGTTGCGGCCCGGGCCGGCCTCGTTGCCCATCGACCAGATAATCACGGAGGGGTGATTCTTGTCCCGCTGCACCATGCTGACCTGGCGATCGACGTGCGCCTTCTCCCAAGCCGGATCGTGGCCAAGAGACTCGGCGCCGTACCCCATGCCATGCGATTCGAGGTTGGCCTCGTCGATCACGAAGATGCCGTACTCGTCGCAGAGATCGTACCACTTCGGCTGATTCGGATAGTGGCTGGTGCGGACGGTGTTGACGTTGAACCGCTTCATCAGCCGCACGTCCTGCAACATGGTGTCTAGGCGCGCGGCTCGCCCACGGTCGGCATCATGCTCGTGCCGATTCACGCCTTTGAGCAAGACCGGCACGCCGTTGATCAGGAGCCGCCGGTTCTTGATCTCCACTTTGCGAAAGCCCACGCGGCAAGTTTCGACCTCCACCACCTCTCCGCTGGCATTCTTCAGGGTCAATAGCAGCCGGTACAGATTCGGTTTCTCGCACGACCACAGCTTCGGCTGCTTCACCACGATTCTGAGGGACAGCTTGGCTTCGAGCCCCGCGGGAATGCTCGCAACGCCGGCGCCGGCTACCGGTTGGCTGTCTTTTGGCGCGCCGCCCTCGGCGAGCAGCGAGGCTTCTAGCGTGTGAGCCGTCGCGTCGGATTTCCCGTAATTGCGCACGGAAATGTCCACTTCCAGCGTCGCGTCGCGGCAGGCCGAATCAAGGTTGGGCCGGGCGAAGAAGTCACGGATGTGAACCTTGGGTGTGCTGAACAAGAAGACGTCCCGGTAGATGCCGGAGAGCCGCCAGAAGTCCTGGTCTTCCAGATAGCTTCCGTCGCACCAGCGATAGACCTGTACGGCCAGGATGTTCTCGCCCGGCTTGAGATGCGGCGTGATGTTGAACTCAGCGGGAGTCATGCTGTCTTCGCTGTAGCCGACCTGCACTCCGTTTACCCAGACGTACATCGCGCTCATGACGCCTTCAAAGTGCAGAAAGACCTCGCGGCCGGCCCAAGCCGCGGGAATGGAGAACGCCCGTCGGTAAGAACCAACTGGGTTCGGCTCCTTCGACGCCGTCCAATCCGGCGGCACCTTGCCCATCACCCGCGGCGGATCCTTGGCGAACGGATAGGTAACGTTCGTGTAGATCGGCGTGCCGTAGCCCTTCAACTCCCAGCAGCTCGGGACTTCGATCTCCTTCCACCCGCTGGCGTCGAAATCCGGCTTGTAGAAGTCCTTGGGCCGTCCATCCGGACGCCGGGCCCAGTGAAACTTCCACTCCCCATTCAGGCATTCGTTGTACGGCGAAGCTTCGCGAGTGCCTTTCACCGCTTGCTCGACGGAAGCGTACGGCACCAGCGTACAGTGGGCCGGTTCCTCATTGACGTTGTTGACCTGTCGGTCTTCCCATTCAGGCGCCTGGGCCAGCGGGACGACCCACAGAAACGCTGCGAATACTGAGGTGAAGCTCACGGTCGGTCTTCCTTTCTCGCATAGCCTTGGCTGCTGGGCATTTACCCGCACATCTTACAATCGACTCCCGCGCGGGTTATACTCCCGGCTGCCTTTTTCCGCGAGGAAAGCATCATGCACCATGGTTTTACCTGCACGCGAATCGGCCTGATTGCGTCATGTCTCTTGACCGTCTGCCCACGCAGCGAGGGCCACCTGCCCAGCAAGACGCCGACTGCCGCCGAGGCCGCCTACGACGCCCGGATGGCCTGGTGGCGCGAGGCGCGGTTCGGGATGTTCATTCACTGGGGGCTGTATGCGATCCCCGCCGGCCAATGGGGCGGTGTAAAGATCCACGGGGAGTGGATTCGCGATACGGCGCAGATTCCCGTGGCGGACTATGCCAAGTTCCTGACTCAATTCAATCCGGTGAAGTTCAACGCGCATGAGTGGGTCGCGCTGGCCAAGGACGCCGGCGTGAAGTACATCGTCATCACCTCTAAGCACCATGACGGGTTCTGCCTGTTCGATTCCCAGTACACGGATTTCGACGTGATGTCCACGCCGTTCAAGCGCGACATCATGAAGGAACTCGCCCAGGCCTGCGCTAAGGCTGGCATTCACATCTGCTGGTATCACTCCATCATGGATTGGCACCATCCCGACTACCTGCCGCGCTGGCCTTGGGAGAAGGCAGAGCGTCCCGAGACGGGGGCGGATTTTGCTCGCTACATCTCTTACATGAAGAACCAACTCCGCGAACTACTTACACATTATGTGCCGATCGGCGTCTTATGGTTCGACGGGCAGTGGGAGGGCACATGGAACAACGAGCTTGGCCGGGACTTGGAAGCCTACGTCCGCTCCCTTCAACCCGACATCATCATCAACAACCGCGTGGGCCGCGGCGGCGGTACATACGGAATCGATCGGTCGCAAGGTGGCTTGGGCGACTACGGCACGCCGGAGCAGTTCATCCCCGAAACCGCCATACCGGGCTTAGACTGGGAAGCCTGCATGACGATGAATGACCACTGGGGCTACAACAAGAACGACATGAATTGGAAGTCGAGCAAGCAGCTCCTCCGCATGTTGATCGACATCGCCTCGAAGGGCGGCAATTTCCTCCTGAACGTCGGGCCTACGGCGGAAGGCCTCATTCCTCAACCCAGTGTCGAGCGGCTTCGATACATGGGCGTATGGCTCGAGGTCAACGGTGAGTCGATCTATGACACGCAGGCGGGGCCGTTCAAGCGGTCGCCATCCTGGGGGCGTTGCACGCAGAAATGCCTGGCGGGCGGGGATACGCGTCTCTACCTGCACGTCTTCGACAATCCTTCGGGTGGCAAGCTTGTGTTGAACGGCCTGCTAAACCAACCGCGGGGAGCGTATCTGCTTGCAGGGGAACCGGAGGCCGTGGTTGAGGCAAAACAACTGGGGGACCGCGTCGAAGTCGTCGTGCCGGGGCCGATCTCCGCCGAGGACGTATTCGTCGTCGTGCTTGATCTCGTGGGGCTGCCGGACGTGGGCTACCCGCCGGAGATCGTTGCCGACTACGCAATCTTCACGGATTCGCTGGACGTAGCGATCCGCAGCGGGCAGTCCAATGTCGAACTTCGTTACACAACAAACGGCACGGAGCCGACTGCGAAGTCTGCAAAGGCGAAGAAACGCTTGAAGCTCACGCAAACGAGCACAGTGAAAGCCCGGTCTTTCCGCGGCGACCGGCCGGTTAGTCCGCCGACCGGCGCCACGTTTACAAAAGTGCCCTCGCGGCCGGCCTTTGTGCTCCAAGGCCAGGAGCCGGGTTTGGCATACGAGTACTATGAGGGGCAGTTCTCGACGCTGCGCGACGTGGCCGCGCTGCAGCCGACGGCAAGCGGCGTGGCGGCCGGTTTCTCCATTCAGCCGGCACGCCGCGATGACCTCTGGGCTTTACGTTTCCAGGGCTTCGTGAAGGCGCCGAAGACCGGGCCGTACCGGTTCTTCGTCCGGTCCGACGACGGCAGCCGTCTGTGGATTGGCGATGAGTTGGTCGTCGATAACGGCGGCCTGCACTCGTCGCTCGAGCTATCCGGCGTGATTGCGTTGGAGGCAGGCTTGCACGCGATCCGGGTGGACATGTTCGAGCGGACCGGTGGCGCGGAGTTGGTTGTTTCGTGGGAAGCCCCCGGTATGACGAGGCAGCAGATTCGGTCGGAGGCACTCTGTAGACGCCCTTGATCGTGCGCTACGAGGTTGCCATGCAGGCCTAACCAAGCAAGGGAGGCGCGATGGGTCCCGCTCACAATCTCCACCTGTTGACGGTTTTCTGTCTCCTTGCTTCCCAGCTCTCGGCGGAACAACCGAAGTACCGTGATGTTCGCCTCCCCATCGATGATCGCGTGGCTGACCTGCTTGCTCGAATGACCCTCGAGGAGAAGGTCGGCCAGATGTGCCAGAAGGATGTATCCGCTCTGGAAATGGAAGACGATCGGGTCACGCCGGGGTCGTTGGCCGATGTGTTCGGCAAGCAGAGCTGCGGCACAATGATGTGCCTGCCGGGCCACGCGCCAGAGGAGATAGCCGTTCGATTCAAGGCTGCCCAAGACTACCTGCGAACGGAGACCCGCCTCGGTATCCCCGCCATGCCCATTGCGGAGTGCTTGCACGGCGTGCAATCTCGCGGGGCCACGGTCTTCCCACAGGCGGTTGCGCTAGGATCGACTTGGAACCCGGAACTCGTACAGGAGGTTGGCGCGGCGATCGCCGAGGAAGCGAGCGTCATCGGCGTGGCTCAGTGTCTCACGCCGGTTCTCGATCTGGCCCGCGATCCTCGGTTCGGCCGCGTGGAGGAGTGCTACGGTGAATGCCCCACGCTAGTCTCCAGCATGGGAGTTGCATTCGTCACGGGTGCGCAAGGGCCGAACGTCTGGCAAAGTGGCCTCGGTCCGCACAAGATCATGTGTACGGCCAAGCATTTCGCCGGTTACAGCGTGCCGGCCGGGGGGCTGGCCAGCGGCCCCGCCTCGATCGGCGAACGCGAGATGCGCTCGCTGCACCTCGTTCCATTCGAGGCCGCGGTCCGGCAGGCCGGTGTCTGCGCGGTGATGCCTTCCTACAACGAGGTGGACGGACTGCCCTCCCACGCGAATCGCCGGCTCCTGAGCAACATCCTGCGCGGTGAGTGGGGCTTTCGCGGTTATGTCCTTTCTGATTACGGCGCCATCCACATGCTATATGACTACCACCACGTCGCCGCGGACGCGCCCGACGCAGCCGTGCAGGCACTGCTGGCAGGCGTCGATCTCGACGCGCCTGGCGCCACCGCCTACATGCATCTTGTGGAGTTGGTCCGAGACGGACAGGTCCAAACGAAGGCGATTGACCGCGCCGTCGAGCGCATTCTCCGTATCAAGTTGCTGGCCGGCCTGTTTGACGGCCGGCGACAGATCAACCTCGCGCGGCTCCGAGAGGATGTTCGTACACCGGAGCATATCGCCCTCGCCCGGCAAGCTGCTGAGGAATCGATTATCTTGTTGAAAAACGAGGGAAACGTCCTGCCGCTGGATGCTGGCAAGCTCGACTCAATCGCCGTCATCGGCCCCAACGCCGACCAGGTCCAATTCGGCGATTACTCAGCGACCAAGGACAATGCCTACGGCGTCACGGTGCTGGCCGGTCTCCGCCAAGCGTTGGGCGACCGTGTTCGCATCGATTACGCGAAAGGCTGTGATCTCGTCGGCCTGTCACGAAGAGGTTTCGACCAGGCGGTTGAGGCCGCCAGAAAGAGCGATGTGGCCGTTGTCGTCATCGGTGATACGAGCGAAATGACCGGCGATCATTCGTTGGGTGATGAAGCCTACAACCAACTGGCCACTGTCGGCGAGGCCTTCGACACGACTGATCCATGTCCATCAGGCGTGCAGGAGGACCTTGTTCGGGCGGTTAGTGCCGCAGGCAAGCCAGTGATTGTCGTCATGATCCATGGCCGGCCGTACAGCATCCGTTGGATGAAAAGGAACATCCCCGCCATCCTCAGCGCGTTCTACCCCGGCGAGCAGGGCGGCAACGCCATCGCCGACATCTTGCTCGGCCGAATCAACCCGTCAGGGCGCCTTCCTGTGTCCGTGCCGCAGAGCGCCGGGCACATTCCCACCGTGTACGACTACAAGCCCACCGGCCGCGGAGTGTACGGTCAACGCGGAACGTCGGAGAAACCGGGGCGGGACTACGTCTTTACGTCGCCCGATCCGCTGTATCCCTTCGGCTTCGGGCTGAGCTACACGACCTTCGCCTACCGCGACTTGATGATCGAGAAGCCGTGCGTCACGACCAACGGTGCCGTCCGCCTGAGCTTCCTCGTCTCCAACGTCGGATCGCGCCAAGGCAAGGAGATCGCCCAGGTCTACATCCGCGATGAGGTAAGCTCGACGACCACTCCAACCATGCGGCTGTTTCGCTTCAAGAAGATTTTGCTCGAACCCGGCGGCATCCGGAAGCTCGAATTCGAGATCCCCGTCTCCGAGTTGGCCATCTGGGACGCCGCGATGAAGCGCGTAGTCGAGCCTGGCAGATTCCAGGTCATGATCGGTGCATCGGCTGAAGACATCAGGCTCAAGGGGGAGTTCGATGTTCAGTCCGAGGGCGCCGGTGCAACGCCGACCAGCCGCCCAGACGAGGCCGGTACGACGGTCAGTACCAAAGTGCTGAGGCCCGGCGACCGCCAGAACGTGAACAATCAGAAACCGCTGGCGAAATCCGTGCTGACCACGCAATCCGGAGTAGCTGCCATCTCAGCGGGCGAACCTTTGGCCAGATCCACCCCAGAGCAGCTCGCTTGGCATGACAGTGAGATCGGTATGTTCATCCACTTCGCGCCGAACACCTACACAGATCAGGAATACGACGATCTGTCCCTACCTTTGAAGGAGTTCAATCCTGTCCAATTGGACACGGACCAGTGGGTGGCGGCGGCCGAGGGAATGGGCGCCAAGTATATCGTGTTCGTCGCCAAACATGCCGGCGGCTTCTGCATGTGGCCGACTGAGACAGGGCAATCGCATCTTATTTATATCTGGTGAGGCTCTGGGGCGGGTGCTATC
>CAZJTP010000048.1:12198-24527 GCA_964548955.1 uncultured Phycisphaeraceae bacterium | reverse complement strand
CGGGCAAAGAACATACTGATTATGCGCGGGCGGACGGTACGTCGTCTACGATTCCGAAGACGGATACGACCTTCTCGATGGAGTCCTGAAACGAGTCGTAAGCCTGGATCGCCATTTGCCGTACTACAACGGTCAAGCGCTCGCGCAGCACCGCCTCATCCTGCCGTTCATCAGGCGGCGCGGCCTTCAAGGCCGCAGCTCGCTTGAATCGTTACGTGTGTGCGCCTAAAGCAGTTTCTGTTTTTGTGTAGTGAGCAGCGGGCTCAAAGCCCGCGCGGAATCTCCAAGGCAAGCGTTTCTTCCAAGAGCCCAAAACCGCTACGTGAAATCGAAAACGCTCTAGAAAAAGTTGTCGAAAAAAAGCAGAAGCAGCGCAATGATCGCCGTGTTGACAAACACACTGCTGAAGAAAGTATTGAGTGCCATTTTTGTGTCTCCTTCCGGGGGCAGGTTCTAATACTCCCTTAAATCCCCTTGGGACGGGCGCTCCCATCCGCGTGTAGGGTGTGCTTTACAGCCTGTATCTTGACCGACTGGAAAGTCGGTCCCACATTAGACAGGGACCACGTTGAACTCGGCCTCCAAACATCGTACCCATCCACTGACCGCGTGAGGATCTGCATCAAGTGCAGCATCTATGAAACCTCCGTACGCTCCTCGCTCGGGACGAAGCCGCTACGAAGCGTGTTTTCGGTAATGCAGCGGGCGTCCATAAAGTGCAACAGGTAGTCGGGTGAACCGGCTTTTACCCCGGTACCGCTGAGCTTGAAGCCGCCGAACGGCTGGGCGTCCACCTGCGAGCCTGTGATCCGACGGTTGATATAAAGGTTGCCGACGGCGAACTCGCGTCGGGCCCGGTCGATGTGGGCGGGGCTTCGCGAGAAGAGACCACCGGTCAGGGCGTACCGGCTGTTGTTGGCGATCTCGATCGCCTGGTCGAAGTCGCTTGCCCGAATCACCACCAGCACGGGTCCGAAGATCTCCTCCTGGGCAATCCGGGCCTCCGGCTTGACGTCCACCACGACGACGGGCGGTACGAAGTAGCCACCCTGGGCTTCCGGCGGCAGCTTCCCTTCGACGAGTATGCGCCCCTCCGTCCGAGCGAGATCGATGCACTCACGAACGCGCGTCTGCGCCCTTTCGTCGATCACGGGTCCGAGCATTGTTGCCGGCGCGTCCGCCGGTCCGATCGGCACACTCTCGGTGGCCTGGCGGAGGCGATCCAGCAGGACATCGTACACCCCGTCGAGAACGATGAGACGGCTGCAACTGCTGCACTTCTGGCCGGCGAAAGCGAATGCCGACTCGATGACAGCCTGGACCGCCCCGTCGAGGTCGGCGTCGTCATCGACGATGATGGGATTCTTACCGCCCATCTCGACGATCATCTTCTTGATAAACCCTTGCCCGGGTCGGACGATGGCGCCCGCCCGGATCACTCCGGTTCCCACTTCATGGGATCCTGTGAAGGCGACCAGGTTGACATCGCCGTTCTCGACGAGGTGTTGACCGATCGTCGTCCCCGGCCCCGGGACGAAATTCACCACTCCCGGCGGAATGCCCACATCACCGAGGATTTCAACGAGCTTGGCTGCAAGAACGGAGGCCTGCCTGGCCGGTTTCATCACCACTGTGTTACCCGCAGCCAGCGCAGCACTGGTCATTCCGCTCAAGATCGCCAGCGGGAATGCAAACGGTGAGATCACCGCACAAACCCCCTTGGGTGAATAAGCGAGCATGTTGTCCTCACCGGGTATGTTGCGAAGGCGCGGGTGCGACTCGATCCGCTGGATTTGATCCGCGTAGTACCGCCAGTGGTCGACGGCTTCGGTAACGTCGGCGTCGGCCTCGCGCCACGGCTTGCCCACCTCGAGAATCATGGTAGCCGCCATCTCGAACCGTCGCATTTCGATTCGATCTGCGGCTTTGCGGAGCAGGTTGGCTCGATCCGCGGCTCTTACCGCACGCCACTGTTGAAACGCCCTGCGGGCGGCCTTGATCGCTTGACTGACGTCGGCCGTCGTCGCTTGGGCGACCTGACCTATCACCTCCCGCGGGCGCGACGGATTGATCGAGTCATGCCAGGCTTTCGTCGAGACGGTTTGATCATTGATGATCAGGGGGTAAGTTCTGCCGCACTCGCCCCGGACGTAGTCGATCGCGCCGATCATCTTCCGGCGGTTCTCGCCCGTAGCGAAATTGGTGTTGGACGCATTCTTGAACGTAGCCATCGGTTCCTCCGGGTCGGTGTTTCGATAACGTCGCGCCGGCAGCGGCGAACTGGGCTGCTTTACGATAGCGGGATCTGCGAGCAGCCGGTCGTGGCTGGTGCGGTCTCCAAAGCCTTGTTTGAGAAATCCTTCGTTGGAGGTGTTCTCCAACAATCGTCGGATCAAATACCCCATCCCGGGCATCAGGTCGCCATAGGGGCAGTACACACGGACGCACTGGCCCAAACGCACCATCGCCGTCTTGAGCGGATCACCCATCCCAAAGAGGGTTTGAACCTCGTATTCATTCCGGGAGACGCCGAGTTCCTCCGCCGTTGCGATAACGACAGCCAGCGAGCGGACGTTGTGGCTGGCGAATGCCGGACGGATCAGATGGGCGTGCTGGAACATGATCCGGGTCATGCGTTCGTAGCAGGCGTCGGACTGATACTTGCGTGTCCAGACCGGCGGATCCTTGTAGTTGCGAACCGCCGCGGCGGTCTCTGCATCCCAGTATGCGCCTTTGACCAGTCGAATAGTAAAACGGGTTCCCCTCTGCTTTCCCCATTCGAGAAGACCAATCAGGTCGCGCTCGCCGTCCTTGAGGTAGGCCTGCACCGCGATGCCGATCTCGCACCAGTCCCTAAAGTCGTCTTCGAGAAACAGCCGCTTGAACAGCTCCAGCGTCAGATCGCGGTGCTTGTAGGATTCCATGTCGATGTTGACGAACGCCCCCGCCCGCCGCGCGCGGTGCAGCAGCGGTTGCAGGCGCGAGCTCACCTCGCGAATCGCTCGGTCCGTATCAATGGCGTCAAAATGAGGATCCAGACCGGTCAGCTTGATCGACAGGTTTACCCGGGGCATCGGCCCGTTTGAATCCTCGTCGATCAGTGGAATCCGCTCCCAACTAGCAGCCCTTGCCGCCAGTTCGTCGATCAGGTGGTGATAGACCTCCGCGTACCGGTCGGCACGGGAGTAGCTGGTGGTCGATTCGCCCAGCACGTCCATCGTAAATGCCATACCTTTGGCACGGAGGCGTTCGATTGTCTTGATGGCGCTTGGGGCGTCGTAGCCGGTGATGAAGCGCCCGGCCATTTGCGTCGCACCGAACCTGGCCGCCCGCCCGATGAGCTCCTCGCGCATTGTGAGCAGTCGTCCCGGACCAACGGCCGTGCGGAAGATCTTCGGCAGATCGAGGCGCTTGTCGTCGAGGTACTCAGCCAGGTGCCTTGTCAGCACGGCGTTATCACGAAGCGAGGGCAGGCAATCGACGAACTGAAACGCCCGCGTCCGCAGACGGTCGTCCCGATCGAGCATGCGTGTGGCCTGCTCGAACCACCAGGCCGCCTGGAAGATACTCGGTTGAGCGGCGTCGGCCAGCTCGAAAACCTCCCGCCCGATCTCGCGTACGCGTAGGTTGAATCGCTCACTGTGGGCCATAGACTTTTCGCTGGTTCCAGGTGCGCTCGGTCTTATGACGACGGGTCGGTTGCTCCCTCGTTCTCGTTCCACGCGCCGTTGCGCCACGGGTGGCAGGTTCTCGCCGTCAAGAACACCAGCCAGCACGTTCGCACCGGCCGCCGCCACAGGCGCGACATTGCCCGGGCGTAGAGGTCCATCTGCGGCCTGTATCGCTCCGCGCGGGCGGCCACCGCTTCGGGGTCCACCGCATCCGTCTTAAAATCGACGATATCGATGCCGTCCGCAACCGACAGGATACCATCGACGATCCCACGCACCAGCACATGGTCATCCGGCGACGAGCCGACGGAGCGATCGAAGTAACCCAGCGGCTCGGCTGCGATGTAGAGAAACTCCCGGCGGTACGCCACACCGGCTTGCCGTATCGCATTCGCCAGCGGCGTCGAAACGAACCATTCGATCGAGGTTTGATCCACCGCCGCCCGGTCCCCAGCCGTGATCAGGTCCTCCTCAACCATGCGATGCAATTCCGATGCCACGCCGGCAACGTCCACCGCCTTGGCGAAGTCCAGATGCTGCAAGATGCGATGGGTGATAACGCCCCGGTGGGAGGCTTCGCCGGTCACGGCCGCGGCGTACTTTGACGGCGGCACGTAGAAGTTGTCCTCAGCCGATCGATCCCGGCGCTGATCCGGGTCCCGCATGAAGTCGTAGGCGCCCTTGAACTCGCTGGCTGACATCGATGCACGGACCGAAGCGGACGCCATCTGCGGATAGGTGTATTCGATTCGCGACAGCACTTGCTCGACGGTCGGATCGCCGGGAGCAAGTGGTTCGCCGCCTGGCAGCGACTCGCAGTGGGCCAACGCCCGCCGGATCGTGCGGTCACGATCATACGACCACTGCGTAGTACCCCAGCCAGCCATCTCATCTACATCGTGAAGGTGCACATCGAACAACGGCTGATCGCCGGCAGGCTCGCCGAGCCCGCACACGACGCCGGCCGGTGCGGCTGCGAGGGCGGGTATCAGCCAGTCAAGCGGCGTCATCGCGGATGTCACGCTCAAAACCGACTGAGCCGCAGGTAATAGGCTGTGCGGAGAAACCGCGCGGGCTGAAGCACGCGGTACGCCGTCGTTGAAGCGTTGAACGTTATGTGCGGAGCCGACGAGAACGAGCTTGTCCCGGGCCCGTGTCATGGCGACATATAGAATGCGAAGCTCCTCCTCGCGCGTGCTTTGCTCGATCTCACTGACGACCTGCCGGTGGGCGGCGGAGGAGTATTCAATCATCCGCTCGGTGTCGACGACGCGGAAACCAATCTTGGCACGGCGTTCAAAGACCATCCGCCCGCTGCGATCGGCGAGGTTGAACTTCGTGCCCAGACCCGCTACGAAGACGATGGGGAACTCCAGGCCCTTGGCATGGTGAATGCTCATGATCCTCACTACGTCGTCCGCCTCGCAGATTGCAGGGGCGGAAGCTACCGCCTGGTTTTCCTCTTCGAGTGATAGAATGAATCGCAGGAACCGGTGCAAACCCTGCCTGCGGAATGAGCCGAACTGCCGGGCTAGCTCGTGGAGTTTCAGCAGATTCGCCCGCCGCTGCGCCCCACCCTCAAGTCCGCCGGCATAAGCAAGAAAGTCCTGCTGCTCGTAGACGTTCCAGAGCACATCCGCCAATGGACGACGGCGCACCTCGGTACGGTATCGGTTGACGCGGTCCAGCACGGCGCACAGCCGCTTGCGCAAGTCCGCGTCGCCGCCGCACTCCGCATACAGTCGCACGACGGCGTGAAACGGAATGTCACGGTCGAGGCATCGCATTTCAACCAGGTCGTCCTCGGACAGCGGCTCGCCCATGATTCCACTACGAAGAATGGCCGCTAAGGGAATGTCCTGCTGGAAGTTGTCGAGCAGCTCCAATGCGGCCACAACGTCACGGATCTCGCGGGCGCCGAACAGCGAGCCGCCCACATCGGCATAGGTGGGAATTCCCATCGGTGTGAGTATCGCAGCGATGCGCTCCGCGTTGATCCTGGCAGCTCGAAGCAGAATGGCGATGTCGCGGTAACGCAGCGGCTCGCCGTCAATGCCCGGTTTTCCTGATTCCACAAGGTCACGGATGCGGGACCCGATCAAGAACGCCTCCCGTTCAATCGGTGTCCATCGGGCCGGATCGGATAGATCGGCCACTCCTCGCTTTGGCTCGTCGTCGTCGAGTGAATGGCCTTTCCAGGATTGTTCGAGCAGATGAAGCTCGACTGGCTGATGAGGTTCACCTGTCTCAAACTCACGTCCGGGCCGCAGCTCCGCCTGCGCGTCGTAAACGATATCTCCCCAGCCTTTTCGCATGAGTTGACGGAAGATCACATTGACGGCTTCGAGGATCTCCGGTCGGGAGCGGAAGTTTCTCTGCAGGAAGATAGCGACGCCGTCGCCGGCCTCGCGCCGGAATCGCTCAAGGCGCTCGGTGAAAACCGCGGGCTCCGCCAGACGAAAGCGATAGATGCTTTGTTTCACATCCCCGACGACGAACAGGTTGTTGGACCGACCGGAATCGAATTCGCGGCTGGCCAACTCGATGATCGCCTGCTGGATCGGGTTGATGTCCTGAAACTCATCCACGAGAACGTGCGCGAACCGGCGATGCAATGTGCGCGCGATGCCCGACGGTTTGCGCGGGTCGCCGTCGGCGTGTAACAGCTTAAACGCCAGCCGTTCGAGGTCCGCGAAGTCCAGCACGCTGAGCCCGCGCTTCTTGCGCACATACGCATCTCGAAAAGCGACCACAAGATCAACAATAGCGACCACGTACGGCTCGGTCTGCCTAAGCCCGTCGATCAGCTCCTCCACCGAAAATAAACCGAAACGCCGCTTCAAACTATCGCCGAACAGGCGTTTCTTGAGGTCCGAAAGCTTAGCACTGGCCTGGTCGCGCGCCGCCCTCAGCGCAGATGCGGCGTACTTGGACAATCCGGCGGCGCGTGTCCTGCTGAACTCGAACTCCGCAATCCGCCGTCGTACGGTTTCAAACCGGGCGAGTGCGTCGGCAATTGCTGTGTCGGCCTTCGCCCCGGGACCGCCGTCATGCGTTTTGCCTTCCGTCGGTTCGAGCGCCGCGGCCCAGGCGCGGAGCCGCTCAACGTAATCGCGAATCTGCGATGCGTAGGGGTGACCGACCGGGTGACCGGCTTCGATGGTGGAAGCCGTACGCTCGCAGTGCTCCACCTGTCGGTCCAGTTCGATCTTAAGGGCATTGAGGGTGGCAAGCACAACGGTTTCCGGGTGATCCGACAGCGAGCCGCACGCTTCGCTTAGCCAAGTCTCCGGGGCGGGCAGCGATGTGAGGAAATCAAAGAGTCTCACGACAAACCGGCCGATCCCCCGATCCTCACACAGCCCGTAATCGTTGACCAGTTGCACGAATGCGGCGCCGAGCGGCGCGCTCGACCGGTCCGTTGAATTCCCGCTCCGGCGGGCCGCGTGTTTCAGCCTGTGTTCGCCTTCGGTGAATCCGCGCGGGTTAAAGCCCGCGGCTCGCCCAGTACCCGGATTGACTCGTCCCAGCGGTTCATCGGGCACCTGCGTCGTCGCATAGAGTTCAGTGAAGAGCGCATCGAGGACTTCACTCTTCAGAAGTGTCGTTTCATTGTCATCCATTACGGTCGCGGACGGATCCACATCCACGTGACTGAACCACCGCCGCACGAGCCACAGGCAGAACGAGTGGATCGTGGAAATCCGGGCGGCGTCCACCAACGCCACCTGTTCGCTCAGCCGTTCGTCGTGCGGGCGTTGCAGCAGGCGCGCACGTATCGCGTCCACGATTCGCGATCGCATTTCCGCTGCGGCCGCATCGGTGAATGTGAGCACCAGCAACTCGTCGACATTACAGCGTATGTCGGGAGGAGCGTCACAGACCAGATAGGCGCATCGCTCGGCGAGCACGGCTGTTTTACCTGATCCGGCGGCCGCCGAGACGATGACGCTCCGGCCGGTCGTCCGTATGGCTTCATACTGCTCGTCTGTGAAGGGAAGGGTGGGCATCAGGATCGAGATTATAACCACCCGCAACGGACATGCACGGACAGTGCCCGAGGTGCTCGCGCGGGAAAACTCGGCAGGGGCTACCCGGACGCTGACGCGGCAATACTTGCCGGTACGTCCTCAAATAACGGGGCGCACAACACCGCAGCCGCCAATGCGTGCACAACCAGCGCCCGGTCCGACCAGCATATCGTAGATTCCACTTCCGGAGGGGCGAAGCACAGTTCGCTGCAAATAGCAGCCGGCGCGGGGGCCGTTGATGATCAGGCCCAAACCGCCGGGGGAGCGGGCTTACTGCGACCGGTTGCGACCCACAACGCCCGTCACGAGTGAGGGGGGGATTGGTGGGGGAAACTTGTCCACCTGCTTGAAGGGGGGAAGGAACTGTGTACGTCCGACAATGGCTAAGTGGGGACAATGTGCGCCGACTCGCGGCTGTGAGCGTGCTTATCAGCGGCGGGTGTGGGGCCGTTCCCGGAACCGAAGACGCCCGCGGATCACACTCAACCCTGAATCTGTCCGTACTTGGTATCGGCAGCGAGTCGACCTACTACGAGACCAATCCCAACCACCAGCTAGAACTGGCCGAATTCGTCGAGATCACGGACGAACCACGCGTCATTCGCGGCCGCATCAGCGGTGCCAACGACGTCGACGTGTACGATCTGGGCCCGGTTACACACGGTGAGCGGATTCTCGTCACCATGACTCCTGACGACTCGCTCGATGGGGCGATTGCCCTGTTTGATGACACGGGTACGGCTTTGCTGGTCAACGACCACCGCAACGTATACCTGGGTAAAGCAGAGCCGTTCGTGGATATTGTGATTCTGCACGCCTCGCTATCCTGCTTCGTCGCTGTCTCCGCGACGCCGGGATACAATTCCTCCGGTGACTATGGGCTTGTCGCGTCGAAAGAGTATCCGGTCGACGTGCCGGACCTGAGACCGGACGTCGTGTTGCTGGTCTTTGACGGTGGAAGCAACGTGCGGATCGGGACTCGCCCACCGGTGAATGTTCCGGTGTTTGACGCCGCCGACATCTCGCCCGTTTATGCGGGGCAGACGGAGGTGATGATCGACAGGATCGTCGAAGGCGTCCGTGAAGACTATAGAGGGATTGACGTCACGATCATCTCAACCAGCGAGGGCTTTACGTATGAGCCCGGCATGACGCGCGTCTTCTTCGGCACGTTCGACGAAGCGCTGCTTGGGGTGGCGGAGAACGTGGACGAATTCAACGCCACGAGTTCCCAGCAGGCTATCGTATTCTGCGACACGTTTGAGGCCTTTATGCGGCTGGACCCGTCGGTTTCGCAGATGGCCCAGGCGATTGCGAACGTGACCAGTCACGAGGCCGGCCACCTGTTGGGCATGATCCACACGCACGATCCGGGCTCGATTATGGATGTCACCGCAAGTCTGAGCGAGCTCCTTGGGGATCAGGCGTTCATACGAGCGCCGATCTATTCCGCGGTCTTCCCGCTGGGGTATCAGGACGCGGTGCAGTACCTGTTTGACACGATGGGCGGCGACGCGGGCGTTTGGTTTTTCAAGGAGCTTCCTACGCGCCGCCGGATTTCCCAGCCGCAGGACGACGATCACGTGCCGGCGCGCGCCGAGCTGTGCCTCAGTAGTTGTTGTCTCCACGAACACTAGCTGTAAAACGTGCCGGCGACACAAACGGTGCCGCAGCCATGAAACTGCGGTGACTTGTGTGGTGTGTTGACAATGTAAGCCTGAGACCTTCGTGCGAGGCAACCGGCGGTTACGTCAACCGCCAATGGCGGCGTCTTTCGGCTTGATTGCCACGAGCATTGAGCTATAAGATGGAGGTGAAAGCGCGCCGCAGAACACGAAAACCGGAGGCTACGTAGACCAGCGTAAATGTGTGGATTAAAGTCGTGAAGCTCAAGGCTGTTGACCAATCCTATTACACACGTGCATCGCGCTGGTTCGGCGGCGTAGCCGGAATATTCGTGGTCTTCGCGCTTGCCGGCTGCGGTTTCGTGCCGCCGACGCCAAACGGGCCGACGGGCGACGTGGTCGACGGTAATCGAGATCCGGCTGCTACGAGCGTATTGGGGAAAATCTCGGGCGAACCCAACGACTCGTTTTCGCAGGCGATCGTAGCCGTCTTCGACGATGAGGGAGTTGCACAACTGCAGGGCACGGTGGCCGAGGTCGGCGACCTGGACGTGTTTCTTCTCGGTCCGCTGTCCGCCGGTTTCCGCGTGATGGTGGACGCGGATACGACGGGTTCGGCTCTCGACGTTTCCATTGGCGTGTTCGACGATCGACAACGACTGGTCTACAACAACGACGACCGCGGCGGATCAGATGCACGATTCCTGGATTCCTACATTGAATGGATCGTTCGCCATGACGGCGACAGCTACTGCATGGTCGTGACTCACTCGGCATTTGCCGGAAGCGGTGCGTTCACGGGCACCTATCGTATTGACGTTCAGATCACCGGAGGATTCGACGTGCCCGAGCCCGTCATACAGGCCCTGCTGCTCGATTTCGACGGTGCCGTCGTGGATTCTCCAACGTTGGGCTTGATGACGCTCGGGCCCTTCAACGCCGCAGACATCTCGCCCTTCTACGAAGGTCGGACTGAGACGATCAAGGAGGCGATCCGGTCCGTCTTCGAGCAAAATTTTGAGCGGTTCAACGTTGCCATATGGACCACCGACGATCCGCCGCCGGATGGGACGCAGTTCTCGGCGATCTACTTTGGCGGTTTCAATCCCAATGCCTTCGGGATCGCCGAGAAGGTGGACCTCTACAATGTCGACTTCTGCGATGACGCGATCATCTTTACGGAATCGTTCGCGCTACGCATGTTCTCAAGCGTTCCGACGGCCGAAGAGATGGGCATTGCCATCGGCAACGTTGGTTCGCATGAGGCAGGTCATCTACTGGGCTTGAACCACGTCGACGACGACCGCGCGCTGATGGACGACCAATCGCATGCCGATGCGTTCTTGGAAGATCAGGAGTTCATGGAAGCTTCGCTGTCGAGCGACATTATGGCGATCGGCACGCAGGACGCAGTTCTGCTGCTCAACGAGATTGTGGGTCCGTGGCCGGATGAAGATTCGCTCAGAGTCGCCGAGACTGCATTCTTGTTGGGTTATCGTCGCTAAGGGGTAAGCGACTGAGAAGGCATATGGAACAGGTTCTTTGGCCTGTGTCTTGACCGACTGGAAAGTCGTTCCCACATGCCTTGCCAGATGATCTGATGAATAGCGTGTCCCTCGCGGGATCTCGCTGTCTGGAGCGGATCGCACGGGATTGATTGGAAACGGGGTAAACGATTCACAGACGGGGGAACCGTCCACAGGTCCGAGTGACTTGTCCGTGGGGGATGGGGAATGGCACCACTGTACACGCACTGCCCGCACTGCGGGTTTCCCATCGTTGTCAACGGTATTGAACGCGCGCTGCCGCGTCTCTGCCGGCAGTGCAAGGGGAGATACATACCGGAGGAACACCGTGATTCAAACCATCCGGCGAGCGGTGGACGCCGATCCGCACATGGCGGCAACGAGCGCGCCACGCTGCGGGCTAACGTCAAACAGCGGCGACGCTCGGGCATGTGATTCTGCCGAATCGTCCGACGACGGATCCAAACATTCACCGCAGAGCACATAGAGATCGCGGTGCCAGAACCAAGAGCCTCTCCCAACCGGGGCCGGTACAACAGGTGTACGCGTGCCATGCTAAAGTCCGCCGCAGGCGGACGCGGGCATGCTTCCCACGGCTTTAAGACAACCTGCCAAGACAGGTTATCTGTGACTCTTCGGCTGTATGATACCGAGCGCAATGCCTTCCGGATCGGTGAACATCGCGAAGTGGCCGACGCTGGGAATCTCGGTCTTTGGAACCAGCGTGCTCCCACCGTGGTCCGTGGCCTTTTTCAAAGTCGCATCGATATCCTGGACCTGGAAATAGACGTTCATACAGACGCCCGGCGCGTCCTCGGGTTTGGGAAAGATCCCACCGGTCGGCTCCACGCCTGTGTTAATGAGCGTATAGCCCGGCATTGAGGAGTCATCGAACTGCCAGCCAAATACAACCTCATAGAAGGCTTTGCAGTTCTCCGGATCGTCCGTCATCACCTCAAAATGACACAATGGATTGGGCATACCGCAACACCCTCCTGTCCTGGTTGTATGACGAATGAATAAAGAAGCCCTGGTCAAACAGTTAGTTCGACCAGGGCCTCGCTCTGCGTGTTGTCAGGTGAATGAACGGCTCAGATTGCCATCTCCTGTACTGTCGGTTGTGACACCACATTTCTCAGTCGGCCAACCAGCAGGGCGGTACGAGCAACCGGAGCCAGAGCGGACAATCGCAGTTCTTTTTCTTCTCTTGAAGGCGGTCAGCGCGATCGTCGCGCCAGTTGTCCTGCCACTCTTGTCCACTTGTCAACCGTACAGTCCTGTTCGCCACACCCGTATCCGCAGTGGCCATGTCCGCATTCGCTTGACTGGCGAACCAGCACGGAGGAACGAGCAACCGAAGCCAGAGCGGGCAATCGTGGTTCTTCCTCTTGAGATCATACGAACGGTCAACGTACTCGTCGCGCCGGTTGCCCTGCCAGTCTTGTCCACTTGTCAACCGGGCAGTCCTGTTCGCCA
>CAZJTP010000048.1:0-12098 GCA_964548955.1 uncultured Phycisphaeraceae bacterium | reverse complement strand
GGCGAACCAGCACGGAGGCACAAGCAGCCGAAGCCAGAGCGGGCATTCGTGGTTCTTCTTTTTGAGATCATACGTACGGTCAGCGCGGTCGTCGGACCGGTTCTCCTGCCACTTCTGTCCGCTTGTCAGTCGGGCGGAACGTTGAGTCGTTGCTGCCGAATCGTTGAAGTGTGGTGTGGTAGCTGAGTATTGAATCGCACCCGCCGAATCGTCGAAGCGTGGTGTGGCAGCTAAGTATTGAGTCGCTCCTGCCGAGTTGTCGAAGCGTGGTGCGGTACGGGCATTGGTAACGCTTGTCCCCCTAGGAGCAAACACCTTGTCGGTAGCCTGGAGCCGCACTGTCATGAGTGACTCCCGTTCAATGGCCTGGCGAATCCGCATGGGCAGATCGTCGCCGACGAAGGTAGCCGTCAGGAGCTGCATATCGTTCTGACGGTGCATGACGTCGGTCGATTCCGCCAAGGCAATAAGTGCGTTGCGGGCCTCATCGACTCTCTCGATTTGTCGATCGATCGCCTCAATTGCTCCCATCACATGCTGACGATTCCGCTCCAGGGCAACACGCCTGTCGCTGTTCTCGTCCGTTTCGTCAAAGAGCACGTCGATCCGGGTTTGCTCGGCTTCGAGAACGCTGCGCTCCCGCAGCAACTCTCGCTCCTCCTGATCGAGCGCAACGAAGTTCGTGTTGGGCGAGAATAGTTCCGTGGTAAATGCCAGGGCCAGGCGCCGCTCGCGCAGATCGCGCGTGCGTTCGTTGAGCCGATCGAGTATGCCAAGCGTCTGCTGCAGGCGTATCTCGTTCTCGACGAAGCGCTTGTCATGGTCATAGAGGTGGTCGGTTAGCAGGAACAAGCCTTTGCGGCGCTGTAGGCGATCGACCTCTTGCTTGAACACCTCCTGGCAACGCATCACATCGTTGTGCAACTGGTTGACGCGGCGTAGCTTCCAGCGGGCGTCTTCATGGTCGGCCACCAGAACGATCTTCGTCAAGACGTCGCCCGCGCGGACGGCCTCCAGATCGCTCTCTCTAAAGGCCGGCTGCGTCGTCGGATGGAACAACGCCTCCTCGCCGGGCATAATGAGGATGTCCGCATCGCGCAAGAGAGTGCGAACACGCCGCTGTTGGGCGATTCGTGCCTTGCGCTCAGCCTCAATAGCCGCAACGAGCCGGCGCTCGAGACGGTCGAAGGCGCGAAGCTGCTTGGTGAAGTCCTTGAAGACATCCGGGGCGCTGCCGCTCATCCGGCCGTCGATTTCGTAATCATAGGCCAGTTGCTGCTTTTGCGTCGGGATGCTGTCTTTCCATTTCGACAGAACGTTCAGGATCTCATCGCCCGTATTGCGGACGTTGACCCAACCTTGCATTACCGTGCCGTGAGGCTGGTCGAAGAAGGCGAACGTGTATGAACCTGGTGTCAATTCGGTGACACTATCTGTGACATCCCTGCCGTCAAACGGGCCACCCCACAGGGCCACATGGTACGTATCAGGCGATGCCGCCGCCATGTCTCCGGTGTATCCGGAGTCCGAGAACCCGTCGTACGTCGAGTCAACGACCAGATAGGTGTCGACGTCCGTATCCGTCTCGGTAAAACGGTCCGGCTCGGGCGGTGGCACGAATCGAACGGGAACCGACCTGTAATCCGGCTGCCAGGCTGTCGAAGCGATCTGCCGCATACAGCCGGCAAACAACAGCGGTGTCGCAATCGTGGCGGTCACCAGCAACTTGTGTCTCATCTCATGCGCTCCTATTGTTGAAGAATGCTTAGCGATTCTGTTGTCGATACCCCGACGGCCTCCTTCGGAGCTGGAGACCGTCCAGTACATCGACCAAGTTCGCGGAGCAGGTAAGTGAATCCCGACGGGTGAGGCCGAGAACATCGCACATACGGGAGTGTCCTTGGTATCGCACCGGAATATCAGTGATTGGTGATTGCAGACTTGACTGTCGCATCCCGGCACTTGGCGCCCGTCACAGGATACCGGCGTACGTTATAGGCTGTTCAGAAACGCCTGTGGCCGTACTGACGGAGACATTATGGGTCGTTTCGGCCGGTCCCGGTCCATGTGCGGAGGAAACACCAATGCGTGCGCACGCATCTTGGCGACCTCCTGGGGCGTGCCGGGCTTCACCCTGCTTGCCGACCAAGGCCGAACGGCGGCGGCATTAACCTCGTAAGTAGAGGATTTCAGTACAAATCCCCCCGGCCCTGAGGGCATCATCAATATGACCAACGTGGTGGCCATACTTGAGATGTTGAAGAACTTGGACGAGGGGCCGGACAAAGAGAGAACCGATATCGAGCCGACCTGCCTGGACCTGAAAATCAATATCTCGGACGTCACCCGAGGCCTTGACGCCTTCAAGGGGAATTTGTATTACGGCTCCGTGGGGATGATGCCGAACCCGTGCAGTTCGACATGCGGGCTGCCATTTGTGTCACCGCATCGTCAACTGGAATCGCCCACACTCTTATCGGGCGTGTGTCGGACCGCGCAACGTAATCCGTATGACCGGCTTTCCTGTCACTCAAGAGAGCGCTGGAAAGCCTGTTCCACACGGTTTTCTTAGACGTTCTGAGTTTTGAAGGCTTTGCAAGCTTGAAAGGAGTTAGTATGAAACGCCAACGAATCGTTGCGTGGGCGGTATTACTGTCGGTACCGCTCGCAGCCCAGGCGGCAGACGGTGCGAAAACGCCGGACAGCGTGCTCATCAAAGTGCTGAGCGAGGAAATGGATTATTCCATGAAGAACCTCGCCATGCCGGATGGAACTAAAGCATATTTCATGGCCTACACAATCACCGATCAGCAGAAGGTTTCGATCGGTGCCGAGCTGGGCGCACTGACCGATGATGAGGCAAGCCACACCCGGCTTTTGGACGTGGATGCGCGAGTCGGTGAATACAAGCTGGACAACACACACAAGATCCGCGGTGGATTTATGGGATTTGATCCCTCGGATTTAATGGGTGGGATGCCGACGCCGATCAGCCTCTCGGACGATCCGTCGGCGATCAAGCAGGCCGTCTGGCTTGCCACCGATCGGACCTTTAAGTCAGCGGCCAAGAAATACCAACGCGTCCTGACCAACCTCAAGACCATGGTGGAAGAGGAGGACAAGGCGGACGATTTCAGCTGTGAAAAGCCGCATGTCTACGGCGAGCCCGAAGCGCGGCTCAAGCTAGATCGTAAGTTATGGGCGAACCGGCTGCGCAACGTCTCCAACCTCGCCCGTAAATACCCGCTGATCTACAACTCGGGGGTTTCACTCAGCGCCAACGCCGAGAACCAGTACTTCACCAACAGCGAGGGAAGCAGGATTCAGCATGGACAGAAGTATCTTCGGATTTTTGTGCAGGCCAGCACCAAGGCCGAGGATGGCATGGAGCTGTCACAATACCGCACCTTCAGCGCCGCAAGCGAGGAGAACCTGCCAAGCGAAGAGGAGCTCAAGACGGCGTTTCAGAAGGTGATTGACCAGGTATTGGCACTGCGCGAAGCGCCCTTGGTTGAGCCGTACAGCGGGCCGGCGATTCTGATGAATCGGGCGAGCGGCGTGTTCTTCCACGAGATCTTCGGCCACCGAATTGAAGGCCACCGCCAAAAGGACGTTGAAGAAGGTCAGACCTTCACAAAGAAAATCGGACAGGAGGTTCTGCCGGATTTCATCAGCGTGCACGACAACCCCACGATGGCCAGGTGGGGCGACATCGAACTCCGCGGCTACTACAAGTACGACAATGAGGGGATACCCTCCCAGGATGTCACACTGGTGGAAAACGGCGTGCTCAAGACATTCCTGATGTCGCGTTCGCCGGTACAGGACTTCGAGAAGTCCAACGGTCACGGCCGGCGCGAACCGGGCAGACAGGTCGTCAGCCGGATGGGTAATACGATCGTCTACTCCAGCAAGACGACCAGCTTTGATGAGCTGCGCAAGATGCTCATCGACGAATGCAAAAAACAGGACAAGCCCTACGGGTTGATGTTCGAGGATATCACCGGTGGTTTTACCGGCACGCGCCGCGCCGGCGCGCAGACTTTCAAGGTCCTGCCCGTAGTGGTCTACAGGATTTATGCCGACGGGCGGAAGGAGCTGGTTCGCGGCGTGGATATTGTCGGAACGCCGCTCACATCCTTCTCGAAGATCATCTACACCGGCGATGATCCCGACGTCTTCAATGGGACCTGCGGAGCGGAGTCCGGTATGGTCCCCGTTTCCGGCGTCTCACCCAGCATTCTGGTATCGGAGATCGAGGTCGAGAAACGGCGCCGCGAACAGGATAAACCACCCATCCTGTCACCGCCTATCGCCCAGAAAACGCCGTAACATGGAACCATACGGATTGGATGATGAAACACAATCGCAACTGCTTTTGAAGGAGCAGACATCGTGAAATCACAACGCACAAAAAGATACTCGGTTTTGGTATTGATCTTCACTACCGCTTGGGCGCTGCCCGCCGTGGCTGCGGAAACCCTGCCGGACAGCAAGAAACTCATGCGAGCGCTGGCCGACGAGATTACGCGTTCGATGAACCTCCAGATGGAGGATCTGGAAAAACCCTATTTCATTCAGTACATTGTGGATGACTCACTCGTCTATCATATCATTGCCAACTACGGCGCTATCACGAGTTCCGAGCGCCGCCGCTCCCGTGACTTCTATAGTCAAACAAGAGCCGGCTCCTACGAGCTGGACAACACGAATTTCACGGAAGAGAGTGGTGGGTTCTTCAGGTTCTTCGGCGGTCGTGGCGCGGGTGGCGGACGGGCCTCTCTGCCCCTGGATGACGATTACACCGCGATACGTCAGTCGATCTGGTGGGCCACCGATCAGGACTACAAGGACGCCGTGGAAACGCTCACCAAGAAACGCGCATACATGAGAGACAAGACTCTGGAGGATCGCCCGAATGATTTCTCGAAGGCCTCGATCGTCGAGCACGTCGAACCAACGGCGACGATCGACTTTGATCGAACCGCATGGGAAAAGAACCTCAAGAAGATTTCCGCCCAGTTCAACAAGTACCCGCAGATTCAAGATTCCAAGGTGCAGTTGCTCGTGGCCGTAGGCAATACATACACCGTAAACACGGAGGGCACTCGACTGCGCACCGCCGACACCGGCGCGCTTTTGATCATGTCCGCCGAGCTCCAAGCTGATGACGGCATGAAAATCTCCGACAGCGGGGAGTATTACGGCAGGACGCCGCAGGATCTGCCGGCCATTGAGAAAATCCTCACCGATATCGACAAGTCGGTCGACGCACTGATCAAGGTGGCCAAGGCACCCGTTCTCGAACGGTACACCGGGCCCGTACTCTTTGACAGCCACGCCTCCCCCCAGATGTTTCGCATGATGCTGGCGGAGGGACTGGCGGGCCGGGTCGACCCCGTCGGCACGCAGCGTCGCCAGTTGACCGGCGCCGGTAGTCTGGAGAAAAAGCTGGACCAGCGCATTTTGCCCGATTCCTTCAGGGTCTACGACGATCCCACCGTGCGAAAGATGGGTGACACGCATTTGCTAGGACACTACCGCTACGACGACGAGGGCGTGCAGGCTGAGAGGGTTGACCTTGTCGTTGACGGCGTGCTCAAGAACATGGTCATGTCGCGCGTGCCGACCAAGAAGCTCTCCGGCAGCAATGGCCACGCCCGCCGCAGCCCCGGCGCCGGCACGGCGCAGGCAGCCGCTGGTTGCCTTTTCATTGTGGACAACGAAGGCGGCTGGAACAGGGAACTCAAGAACAAGCTGATTGAACTGGCCAAGGAGGAAGGGCGTGATTACGCGTTGAGGATCGCGTCCGTTCGCACGGCGGGCATCGGGTCCAGCCGGTCGGACCTGTTCTCGATGTTCATGCGTATGCAACAGCGTGGCGGTCAGCAGAACCTCGGTGACCCGATATACGCCTATAAGGTTTATGTCGAGGACGGTCGTGAGGAGTTGGTTCGCGGCCTCGAATTCGGGCAGATCAAACCCAGGGACCTTAAGCACATTGTCGCCGCCGGTACGACGCCGACGGTCTACAACTACATCGGGATTGGCATAAGCGGTGCCACACCGGCGACCTCGATCATCGCCCCGCCGGTGCTCTTTGAGGAACTCGAACTATCCAAGATCGAGCAGGAGCAGGACAAGCTGCCCATCCTCAAAACCCCGCTCGAGCGGTAGCGTTACGGCTATCTGCTCAGAGTTCGCCACACGACGCGACAGGCAGAGCTACTGACGCTGCCTAGTAGGCAGAGATGGCGCGGCATCTACCGCCAGAGGTCCATCTGTGCAAGCTTCGCCTGGGGCTCGGACTTCTTGGGCCTTCCTCGGCGTTTGGGTGATCCGTTGCGTTTTACGCGTTTTCCGTCTGCTGTTCGGATGATGCCCTCGGCCGTGCAGGCTACGCTGGAGAGCGGGTCTTCAACGCCGTCGAGGGGGTCGCCGGGTTTGATGCGACGCAGCCGGGCCCGGGACTCATCCACGTATTGCTTCGACAGTTCGATGCCAAGGTAGTGGCGGCCAAGCTTCTTCGCGACGGCCAACGTCGTGCCGCTGCCGGTGAAGGGATCGAGAATCAGGTCTCCCTCGTTGGAGCAGGCTTTGATGATCCGGCCAAGCAACTGCTCGGGCATCTGACAGCCGTGAAACCCTTCCCGCTCCTTGAACGTGCCGCACACACGCGGGAAGTACCACGTGTCGCTGTCGGCAGTGAAACCGCCGGGCAAATCTTGAGGACGAAGAATCCAGCGATTGTCGATTGCCGATTGCCGATTGGCCGCTCCCTGACGGTCGCGGTTCTGATCGTTCGTCCCTCCGTCCGATTGTCCCTTTGTCCCTCTGTCCCTTTGTCCCTCCGTGCTTTCGACTTTTCGACTTTTTGACGTTTCGACGTTTGGTGGGATGATCCACGTGTCGTCCGGCACGCGGCCTTTAGGGTTAGCCCGCCGGTCGCCGTAGACGAGTTGCCGCGCTGATGGCACGCGAACGGCGTCGGTATTGAAGGTGAACTTCTTCGCGTCCTTGACGAAGTTAAACAGATGCGCGTGAGAGCGGGTGAACTTATACTTGCAGTGAACGCCGAACGTATAGTACCAGACCACCCAACTCCGGCAGGTAAGACCCAGTTCGCGCGTGGCCATCACCTTCAGCTCGGCGGCGTACTCATCCCCAATGGCCAGCCAGAACGTTCCGTCGGGCTTGAGCACGCGGATGACGAGGCTGATCCACCGCCGCGACCAGTTGAGGTAGTCGTCGCAGGATCGCTTGTCGTCATACTCGTCATAATCGTAGCCGATGTTAAACGGCGGGTCGGCGAAGGCCAGATTGACCGATCCCGCGTCGATCCCTTCGAGCTTCTTGATGCAATCACCCTGGATGATCCGGTCAAGCTTGGTCGTCACGGATGCTCCTCCTTGAGTCCCGTCGAGGGCACGGGGTGGATACCGGTCACGCGCTCCGCATACCTCATTCAATCCGAGACCCGCGAAACACACCGCCATCGTACCGACAACCGCTATGCATACAACGGAGCCGCAAGAACTCACAGATTCACAGGTCTGGACGGGCCGCTACGTACTTGTCACCCTAACACGCCCCGAATAGAATATAGCAGCCACGGTCGCCTCACGGCAAGGGAATCTCGATGAGACTTCGTCGCGTAGACAATCCACCGAACCCGTACCTCACCGAGCACCGTGAGTGGCTTGAGCCCCCGCCTAAGGCACGGATCGAGGTGTATGAGGAGACCTCCGGTTCGATCCTCTCGAGAAACCACAGCCCCGACGTGCCGTTCACCTGGTCGGTCAATCCATATCGCGGGTGTCAGCATGCCTGCAGCTATTGCTATGCCAGGACGTATCACGAATACCTCGGCCTCGGAGCGGGTACGGACTTCGAGACCAAGCTGGTCGTCAAGAGCAACGCACCGCAGCTCCTGAAAGAGGCGTTCCGCAAGCGGGGCTGGAAGCGCAAGAGCGTGTACTTCTCAGGGGTCACCGACTGCTATCAGCCGATCGAGGCGAGTTACCGGCTCACACGACAGTGCCTGGAAGTTTGCGCGGAGTTTCGCAACCCCGTCGCCGTAGTGACCAAAGGCTTCCTTGTCGTTCGTGATACCGACGTGCTGGCTGAGCTAAGCGCACGGGCCGACGCTCGCGTGACGTTCAGCATCCCGTTTGTGGACGCAGCGATAACGAAGCTGATCGAGCCACAGGCCCCAACGCCGGGGCGGCAGTTTGAGGCGATGCACCGGCTCAACGAAGCCGGCATACCCGTCGGCGTGCTGGTTTCGCCAATCATCCCCGGGCTTAACGATCGTGATATTCCGCGCATTCTGGAGCAGGCGGCCGCTGCCGGTGCGCGGTCGGCCGGCTACACCGCTCTTCGACTGCCCGGCAGCGTCGAGGAGGTGTTCATCAAAAGGCTGCGCGAGGTGATGCCGCTTAGGGCTGACCGGGTGATCAACCGTCTACACGACATTCGCGGCGGGCGGCTCGATGAATCGCGCTTCGGCGAGCGGATGCGCGGGCATGGTCCGTACTGGGAGAGCATTTGTGACATGTTCGCCGTGTTCAAGAGGCGCTACGGGTTTGACGGCGGATCCAAGTGCGAACCGGCACCAACGGAGGATTGCGCGCACATGCGTACGCATGACACCCAGTTGACATTCGACTTTAAGGATCGAGACGCCCCGTAATACGAAGTCCGACTGGAATCCGCTGAGGCGAGCCGCGGGCATGTCTTCTGCAGCTTTCTGGCGTGGGTGTTGTTTCAGGAACTGCAATTGAGGCTAACTAAGAGTGGCTGGCTTGTGACCTTGGGCACTACATTGCGGGGGAGCCCATCAAGGCCCGCCGCGACAGTGTCTGGTATGTACTGAGGATCGCGATCAGACGGCATCAGCGACGCTTCTTGACAGCGATAGTCGCGTTCGTAGCCGTCACAAGCGTTCTTGCGTTCGTGTGGGTGTGGCAGAAACAAGCTGACGGCAGAATCAAGCGAATCCTCGCGCTGGCCCACCTACGCAACGGTAATCCCAGCGAGGCCATCCAGCACGCCCAAGAGGTGATCGACAACGGTGACCTGAAAGCCGTTAATCAACTTATCATATCGATCGCCGAAGCCAAGCGTGACAACCTGGACGAAGTGCGCCGGTGGTATGACAAGGCGGAGTCATCCCCCTGGCCGGCCGATCTGCCCGGCAAGGATTTCAGTGCCCATGCTGCGCGGGGAGTGCTCTGGTTCGAGTCGACTGCAACATTGGAGCGCCTGAGGGACGAGTCAGAGGCGCTTTTGACTCCTGTGTAGCCATAGTCGGTGGGTTCTAAAGGGGCCGGGTGGCATCGGTAAGCGCGAGCTTACCCGTGCTCATTCGGGCCTTTGCATGAGCCACGATGTGCATCGGAGTTTGCCGGTGCAGATCAAGCAGGACCACGGGCAAGCTCCGCTCGTTTCTCGCTACGCTTGCCTATGCCACCCACACCACGAATCAGGGCAATCGCATCTAAATTGCGAAACCCCGGCTGATGGATCGGAAACGCTGGTTCGCCCACTCGGGCGTTTTTCGTACGATCGCTCTGATCTGCGTTTTCACGCTGGTAATCGCGGTCTGAATTAAGATGCGATTGCCCTACACCACGAATCCCAATGGTCCATTTTCGCTTGCATTCTTGACGGACGCGCGGTAGGCTGATTTCGGTTGTGTCGAACGGAGGGGGAACTTTGCGGTTCGTCCCAGATCCAACTCAACACGTCATGGCCGACTTGGCCGCCGGCCCGCCAGGGCCTGAGCTAATCTGCAGTCAACGTCCTTTTCAGAGAAACAAGCATGTTTTCACGAACGCCCGCTCTAGTGTTGTTTTCGTTCCTTTCCTGCCTGCTCACGGCGGCCGGTGCCGCGCATGCCCAGACGACGTACTACGTCGACGATGACGGTAGCGGCGGCTGTACCAGCTGGGTCGATGCGTGCCCCGACCTGCAGACCGCCCTGGGCCTGGCCGTAAGCGGCGACCAGATCTGGGTGGCGGCCGGAACGTACAAGCCGACCTCCGGAACGAACCGGACGGCCACGTTCCAAATGATCACCGGTGTCGCAATCTACGGCGGTTTCAACGGCACCGAGACTTCGCTCGGGTCACGTGCCAGCCTGTTCGATCAGACCATTCTCAGCGGCGACATCGGAACGCCGGACGACAACTCCGACAACAGCTACCACGTGGTCACCGGCAGCGGCACCGACGCCAACGCCGTCCTCGACGGCTTCACCATCACCGGCGGAAACGCGGACGGTTCATCGCCGCACGACGCGGGCGGTGGGATGTACAACTACGAGGGCAGCCCGAGCGTGACCAACTGCATCTTCCGCGGCAATGCGGCCCTTAACAACGGTGCCGGGATGTTGAATTGGAGCAACAGCAACGCAACGGTATCCAACTGCGCGTTCACCGGGAACACGGGCCAATGGGGCGCCGGGATGTACAACTGGGACAGCGACCCGACGGTCACCAACTGCACGTTCAGCGGGAACTCGTCGAGCGGCGATGGCGGGGGAATGCTGAACCAAGCCGCGAGCGACCCAACGGTCACCAACTGCATTCTGTGGGGCGACACGCCCAACGAAATTGTGAACCTTCAAGGCAGCACGCCGGCCGTCACCTACAGCGACGTAATGGATGACGATCCCGATGACGGAAACGTGTACGCGGGGACGGGCAACATCGACGACGATCCGATCTTCGTCGATGCCGACGGTCCCGACGACATGGCAGGTACTGCCGACGACAATCTCCGCCTTTCTCCGGGCAGTCCGGCGATCAATGCGGGAACCAACACTCCACCTGGCGGCCTGCCGGCGACCGACCTCGACGGCAATCCCCGTGTAGTGGACGGCACCGTAGATATGGGGGCATACGAACATACCGGAACGGTACACAACATAACGCAGGACACCTGGCATATCACAATCCAACTCGCAATCGACAACGCGTCTAACGCCGACGAGATCGAGGTCTTCCCCGGAGGGTACGGTGAGGCGATCAACTTCCTGGGCAAGGCCATCACGGTGCGAAGCACCGGTGGGCCCGAGGTCACGACGATCGACGCAACGGGCCTGGGCACCAGCGTGGTGACCTGCGACAGCGGCGAGGGGCCGGACACAATCCTCGACGGCTTCACGATCACCGGGGGAACCGGAACCGACCCGGGTGATGGGTACCTCCGCGGCGGTGGGATGTACAACTTCGAGTACAGCAGCCCGACGGTTACCAACTGCACGTTCAGCGGCAACTCGGCAGACTACGGCGGCGGCATGTACAACTACTGCACCAGCCCGACGGTGACCAACTGCACGTTCAGCGGGAACTCGGCCGAGTACTTCGGCGGCGGGATGTTGAACGATCTCAGCAACTCAACTCTGTCCAACTGCACGTTCAGCGGGAACTCGGCCACCATGTACGGCGGCGGGATGTGCAACTATGCGGATAGCAGCCCGACGGTGACCAACTGCACGTTCAGCGGGAACTCGGCCACCTACGGCGGCGCGGTGTTCAATCAAAGCAGCAACCCGACGGTGATCAACTGCACCTTCAGTGGGAACGACGCCGGCAGCGGCGGCGGGATGCGCAACGAGTTCTACAGCAGCCCGATGGTGACCAACTGCACGTTCACCGGAAACACCGCCACCAGCGGCGGCGGGATGGACAACTTTCTTTTCAGCAGCCCGGTGGTGGTCAACTGCATTCTCTGGGGCGATACGGGCGGCGAAATAAATAACGATAACAGCACACCCGCCGTCACCTACAGCGACGTGCAGGGCGGCTATACGGGCGACGGCAACATCGTAGACGATCCGATCTTCGTCGATGCCGACGGCCCCGACGACGTTGCAGGTACTGCCGACGACAATCTCCGGCTTTCTCCGGGCAGTCCGGCGATCAATGCGGGCACCAACACTCCACCTGGCGGCCTGCCGGCGACCGACCTCGACGGCAATCCCCGTATAGCGGACGGCACCGTAGATATGGGGGCATACGAACGGGGCGCAACCGTCCACAACATAACGCAGGACACCTGGCATATCACAATCCAACTCGCAATCGACAACG
>CAZJTP010000047.1:0-24594 GCA_964548955.1 uncultured Phycisphaeraceae bacterium | reverse complement strand
GGCCAGGAAGATGTTGGCCGACCAGCTGGGCTGTCGCGTTGAGGAGCTGGGTGATCGTGGGATCGAGGTTGCGTCGGCGGGAACCGCAGGTGGTTTCGGCGGGGCGTCGTCGCACGCAACCACCGTGATGGCGCGTCGCGGCCTCGATCTGTCGGGTCACGTGTCCACAGCGCTGAAACCCGAGATGATACGGCAGGCGGATTACATCTATGTGATGACGCGATCCCATCGCGACACAGCGCTCAATCTGGTACCCTCCGCCAAGGATCGTGTCACCCTGTTACTCGATGATCAAGACGTCCACGATCCAATCGGTGGATCCGAAGACGATTATGAAAAGTGTGCACGGACGGTACAAGAAGGGCTTCGAGCCCGATTGCAGGAGGTAATCGTATGAACGTAGCTCTTTCCAGTGACCATCGGGGCTTTCATGCCAAGGAACAGGTCAAGGCCTATCTCACATCGACGGGGCATAATGTCATGGACTTCGGGTGCGACGGCCCGGCGAGTTGTGATTACCCTGATTTCGCGATCGATGGTGCAAAATCCGTGTCCTCGGGCGAAAGCGAGTGCGGCATTTTCTTCTGTGGAACCGGCATCGGGATGTCCATGACGGCCAACAAGGTTCACGGCGTTCGTGCCGCGCTCTGCCACGATGAGCTGACCGCTGAGATGTCGCGGAGGCACAACGACGCGAACATCCTCTGTCTGCCCGCCGACTTGCTGGGCGACGAGGTCATTCGCCGCGTCGTAGACGTCTGGCTTCGCACTGAGTTCGAGCACGGTCGACACGATCGCCGGCTCGAGAAAATCGCCAACTACGAAAAGAATGGGCAGTTCACCGGCTAGAGCAATTCCCGTTTTTTGTGGACACCAGCAGCTTATATCGTCGCTCAGTCGGCATCATTCTTGAAGCAAACGCGAAGCCCGCGATGTCTGCCGAGCCACTTCACACAGTGTCTGCCATCCGGCACTCGCTCGATCGAGAAGACCCATGTTCTGCAGTGCCAGGACCACGTTCGCAATGTAGTCGAGATTGTGCGGCTCTTTGGCGACTGTGTACTCGAACCGATCGAGCGCCGATGCAAACTCATTGCGGTCGGCGAACATCAAGCCGAGCTGGTAGTGAAGGTCGATGGACTCCGGATCGACCTCCAACGCCCGTTTCAAAACGTTCATCGCCTCATCGGTCCTGCCGGTTTCCCGCAGGGCCAGTGCCAGCTTGGTCAAAGCCGCGAGATACTGCGGGTTGATCGAAGTGGCCTGGTAAAACGCATCGATCGCGCCGACCAAATCACCGTCGTGGCGAAGCAGCAGGCCCAGGCGATAGTGAAGATCCGCATGATTCGGGTGTTCTTTGAGCGTGGCACGGAGGCTGGCGATTTGTCGTTGGACTACAGTTGCCACGTCATCATCCAAGGGTCCCTGCGGCGTGGCGGCTATGGCCCGTGGAGACAGGTAGCGATCGGCTTGCGCTGCGGCGGAGACTCTAAGCTGAAGCCGTGCCATTTCGCTGAACAGCACGGTGCTGTTCGGCTCGATCTCCGCAGCCATCTCCAGGCTGGCCTGGGCATCCTCCGTTTTCCCCAATGCCTGCTGCGCGACACCCAGACCGACATAGGCGCTTAGGATTCGATCATTGATCTCGATCGCGCTGTTGAACACCCTTGCCGCCTCGATGTAGTCCCCGCCGCGAAGGTGCGTGACGCCGACCTTGATCGTGGCCTCGAGGTAATCCGGGTTCAACTCAACCGCCCGCTGATAGGATGCAAGGGCCTCGCTTTCCCTGCCGGTCTTACTGTACAAATCGCCGAGTTGCAGATACTGATCCGCGCACTGAGGCCTTTGTTCAATCAGTTGCTGGAGGATCTCGATGGCGTCTTCATGCCGGCCGGCGTCGACACAGGCTGTAACCAGATCATCCTGCGCCTCCCAGTTGTCCGGCTCTATTGTGATGACGTACTGATACTGCCGGATCGCATCCTCAAAACGCTTCGCGCGCAGGTAGAGACTCGCGAGCGTCAAACCTGCGGCCAGATCGTCCGGCTCACACCAGCAGAGATGCTCGTAGTGCGTGATGGCCATATCCATGTTGTCGAGCCTGAGGTAGATCGCAGCCAGTCGTTCGTGCGCGTTGCGCAGTTGCGGTGTGATATCCAGCGTGGATTCGTACGAGACGATCGCCTCGTCGATTTCGCCGAGTTTCTCCTGGCAAAAACCGAGCGCAAAGAAGGTCGCTCCGTCGTCCGCGTGATGCGTCAGTGTTGTTCTAAGGTGCTCGATCGCGGCCTGGGTCAGCCCAAGCTCATCAAGCGTACACGCCAGGCCGATCCGGGAGACCCGGTCGGCGGGATCAATCGCCAGGGCGTCAAGAAAACTGTCTCGCGCCTGCCCGTACTTGCGATCAGCGAGCAGGCGAATGGCGAGCTGGCGGCGATGTTTGACGCATTCCGGCTCGCGTTCGACGTAGGATTCAAGCTCCTGCGTGGAGAAGTGGCCGTCGTCGCGCAGGAGGTCTCGAAACGCCGCCGCCAGCTCAGCGAGCAGCCCACGCCCCAGAATCTCGAGTAGATAGGACATACACCCCCCGACCGGCTACACGACAGGCAACGCCTCGAGCGCCTGAAACGCCGCTTCGTACTTACTGTTGAGAACCAGAGCACGCCGATATGCGCTGCGAGCACGGGTGACCTGTCCCTGGTCGCGGTAAAGATTGCCCAGCAAGTAATAGACGTCGGCATACTCCGCACCCGCTGCAATCGCCCGCTCAAGGCGTGTCGTTGCATCGGTGCTGCGGTCCGTTTGCTGGTACAGTCTGCCCAACTCGATCAGCGCGCGTATGAACGTCGGGGCGATCTCCACCGCTCGCTCGTTCTCGCTGATGGCATCTTCGCTGCGCCCCAGTCGTGCCAGCACACGCCCGCAGTGGTAATGCAGCTCAGCGTGTTCGGGCTGACGTTCGAGCGCTGCTTCGAGCGTCTCAAGCAGCATGGCGAAGATCCGCTCGTCGACCTGCCCGACCGGAATTGAAAGGAAGGCATCCACGAAGTCGGGTTCAGCCTCAATGACCCGGGACAACTCCTCGATCCCGCGAGCGTTATCCATGCGTTCGCCATCGGGCATGTCGGCTCGCAGACGAACCGAGAAGCCCTGCTGTTGAACCGCACTGGCGGATTGGGCAAGCAGCAGGCCGATTCGTGCGTCGTACGGCTTTCTCGCTTGTACACGTTGCAGGTGCGAAAGTGCCTCCGCCGGCGCGTTCCGGGCTCCACAGCAAAGGGCCAGATTCACCATTGCTTCCGTGTGATCCCGATTGATGCTAAGCGCCTGGGTGAAGCGAAGCTCCGCCTCCTCATATCGCTCCAGCGAAGCGAGCAACAGGCCGATCTGGAAATGCAGTTCCGCGGATTCCGGGTCGGCAAGGATGCCCTCGCGCAGGGAGCCAATCGCATCTACGTGTCTGCCCGCCGCCGACATCGCAAGGGCGTGGCGGATGCGTGAGGCCGCCCGTCCCTCACCCCGTTCAACCGCGTCGGCAAGATGCTCCGCTGCCGCACCGGGTTTGCGCTGACCCAACATGCAAGCGGCCAGGTAAGACGGCAACGCCTCATCGGAACAGCCACGATCCAGCGCCTGCCTGAATGCCGTCTCCGCTTCCCGATATTGCCCGGCGTTCAACAGGCAAATCCCGCGACGCACCTGCTCCGCGGCTTCGTACCGGACCTTAAGAAGTTGCAGCAATCTCTCATGCTGCACAGCCGTTGGCACGCCCTGGCTGAATGCTAATCCACTATCGGACATGACCTATCCGCCCCAAAACCAGTAGGAACCCGTCCCGGAGCTATATCGGTAGACTCATAGGCGAGGGTTATTAGGGAGGTCTGGCTCGTCGAGGACCATCAGGAGACTGCAAGAGGCGTCGGTGAACGAACTACTTTAGGCGGGGCGGGTGAACCTCGAACCGAGTGCTACGGAATCAGAATGTAGCACACCATCCGGTTATCGGCCCCTTGCCGGGGAGAGACTGGCTCGCAGCATCGCCCGCTCGGCGGGAGAAATAAGGAGGTCCGTCGCGAATGCGCCAATGATCAGCAAGGCGAGAACCGGCAGAGCGACAGGCCAACCCAGCCCAACCGACACGGCGGCGATAACCAGGACCAACGTCCGCCAGTCGAGTGCAAGCCGCTCGCGACGAACCAACTCGACACAAACAACGAGCGCCGATGCAACGCCCGCCACCAAGGCCCACGCGGCTGCTTGAAGCGCACCGGCACGAACGGACGACGCAACATCGCCGCCTGGGCGTAGCAGCACATACGACGACGCCACATTCACGGCCACACCCACAAGCCAAGCAAGGCAGGCAAGCCGCGGCTTCTCCACGAGGTTCAAGCGCACGGCAATCAGCCCCACGACGCCCACTAGCAGAAAGAACAATACGAGCGGATCGTATGCGGCTGCGCCGGTCGCGAAGGCTGCGGGGAACAATTGCATTACAACCGGCCGAGCGAGCGACAAAGCTGTGGCACCCGCAATCAAGACCAGCAGGCACGCTTTCGTCAATAGCGCCAGGCGCGGGACCGCCGTATCCCGTCCCTCATGTTCCCAGGTCCGGTTGACGTTGGCCGCAACCACCGCGGTCAACATCACCGCCCCGATCTGAATGAACTGCGTGACAATACGTACGGCATGAAACGCGCCGACGGTGACGCTGTCCGACACCTTGAGCAGATACCACATGGGATAGTATGACATGGCGTGCCAGAGTATGGCCGTCCCCGCCGCCCATGCGCTGTAGCTCAATAACGTAGAACCGGGGCGGCGCGGCGTTTCGAGGCTCTGGAGATTGCCCCGCGTAATCCGAACTAACAAGCCCGGCGCCAAGATCAATACGACAGCCACGCACGCGACGGCATAAGTCATCATCAGCGCCCGTGCCGTCTTAAAACCGCCGGCGGCACCGATAACCGCCAGCGTGGTGAACATCAAGGCCGAAAGCAGTTCCGCGGCGCCGAAAGCCCGAAACATCCGAAGTCCTTTGAGGATGCTCAACAGGGTGTGGTACAACGCCAGAGCGAACACGCACACCAGCGATGCTCGAAGCAACGGGCCTCCCGCGAGGTGATCCGCAGGTGCAGTGTCCGGACCGGATGTCGCAAAAGCCGCCGAAAACAGCGCCGCCCCGACGGGCCCGGCGAATAATCCTAAAAGCACCGTTGTCAGTAGGGCGACGGTCACAACAAGCACGGAGGAGCGAATTACGAATCCGCGAAGTCTCCCGGCGGATTCGTGGAAGGGAACGTAGCGGCTCACACCATCATGCAAACCGATGCTGCACAGAGGAAGCAGCACGTTGGCGACCAGAAGCGCCACCCCAAACAACCCGAACTGGGCTTGCGGGATCAACCACGCCAGCGCAATACCCCGTCCCAATCCGATCAGCCTTGTAATGACGGATGCAGCCGCGCTGACTCCAACGGATGTGGCGACGGAATCAGTGTGATACAGACTGTTGAATCGGGCGGCGTTCAAATTGAATTCACAAACCACGCCTCATCGCAAACAAGCGAAACGGAAACCCGTGGCCGCTCCGGTCTTAACGCTAGACAAACAACCACACCAATCGTACGCTGCCGACAGCACCAGGCCCGCAAGGACCAACTGATTGATCCATGCTAGTCGACGCCCTGCTCGATGCCAACCGCCGATCACCGGACACGCTGGCCGTGGACGACGGCGTGCGCTCACTGACTTACAGGCGGCTCACGTTGCTCGCTTCCGTGCTTCGCGACGTGGTCCGGCGTCAGACGCAGTGCGAGCGCATCGGCATCATGCTGCCGGCGTCCTCGATGTTTCCGGCGGCATTGTTCGGCGTGATGTGGTCATCAAGGGTCGCCATACCGCTCAATTACCTGTTGAATTCCGATGAACTCGCGCGGATCGTCGAAGATGCCGAACTAGACCTTATTGTAACCATCCGCCAATTCGCGGACCTCAGCACGAAGCTGCCCGCGCGAACACTTTTCCTCGAAGATCTCCCGCTGAAGCGCGGCATGCTTTTTGCGATGTTCCGCCGCCTCCCGCCCGCACCGAAAGTCGATCCGCACGCCACCGCCGTCATTCTGTATACGTCCGGTACAACGGCCGAGCCCAAGGGTGTAGAACTGACCCACAACAACCTGTACAGCAACTGCGTCGATACGATCCACTCGCTCAACATTGATCGTCACCATCGGCTGTTGAACATCCTGCCCCCGTTCCACATTTTCGGCCTCACCGCCGCGGTGCTCATCCCTATCGTGGCTGGCGTAAGTGTCTATGCCATTCCACGATTCAGCCCGGTTACGGTTGTCAAGACGGTGGCAGCCAAGAAGATCTCCATCATCATGGTCATCCCCAGCATGTACGCAGCGCTTCTGCGTACGAAATCAGCCGGACCGGATTCATTCAACTCGATCTACGTGGCGATCAGCGGTGGGGAGCCGCTGCCGGACAGTGTTCGCAGCGGTTTTCAGGAGCGTTTCGGCGTCATGCTCCGAGAGGGCTACGGCCTGACGGAGACCTCACCGATCGTGTCAGTTTGCTCGGTCGAAGCCCATCGCGCCGGAACGGTCGGCAGGCCCATCCGAAACGTCGAGGTTCGCATTGTGGATCCCGTAGGGTGTGACCTCCCCGCGGGGCAAGACGGTGAAATCCTAGTTCGCAGCCCCGGGGTTATGAAAGGCTATTACAAAAAGCCTGACGAGACGCGGCGCGTCCTCGATGCCGAGGGGTGGTTTACAACCGGCGACGTAGGCCACCTGGACAAAGAGGATTATCTCACGATCACCGGGCGGGCGAAGGAGATGCTCATCATCGGCGGGGAGAACGTCTACCCGCGCGAGATTGAAACGGTCCTCGAGTCCCACGATGGAGTTTTGCAAGCTGCTGTAATCGGCATTCCGGATGAATCCCGCGGAGAAGCGCCGGTCGCGTTCGTGATCCCACAGGACGGATCGGACGTGACCGAGCAGGACATGCGTAACCACGCAAAGCGTTTTCTTGCCGGCTTCAAGGTCCCTAAGCACGTTCACATCCGCGAGGACCTACCCCAAACTCCTACGGGCAAGATCCTCAAACGCCGACTCCACGAACTGCTTTGAGCAGCGGATCACTGAAACTGCCCTTCACAAATGGTGCAATGGTGTGCCCAAATGAGCCACAGGCTTCAGCCTGCGCGGGCTTTGAGCCCGCGGCTCGCTTAGTCGCGACATTTTCAGGTCTGGTGCTGCTCGATCGCAGCGTATAGATCGTCGGCGGTTTTGGCTGTGGCCTCGGTGGTTCGAAAGCCCTCGTGCTGCCAGAGGCGGCTGACCTTGGCGAGGGCCTGGATGTGCGGGCCGGTCACGTCGGCCGGGCTGATTAGAAGCACGATCAGATCGCACGGCCGACCGTCGATGGCGTCGAACTCCATGGGTTTGGCCGGTTTCCCGATAGCCATCGTCAGGCTGCGACAACCGTGAGATTTTCCATGCGGGACGGCCAATCCCAGGCCTATACCGGTTGATCGTGCCTTCTCGCGGTCCAGGACAGCCTTTAGAACAGCGTCGCGATCGGCAAGCTTGCCGGTTTCGTCAAGCAGGTCCACCAGCTCGATAATGGCTTCTATCTTCTCGCTCGATTGCAGCGGGACGCGAATGCAGGTCTTTTCGAGAATGTCGGTAATCTTCATCGAATACTGGCCGTACGATTTACGATAGCGGGCAGTCTACCACACCGCATCGCCCGGTGGCAACCGACAGCCTGTGCTTTCCTCACGCTTGTGCGCGAACCGTACGTGTCGCCGACTACCCCGTGTCTCCGAGGACCGGGAGCGAGACGACCGGCTTGCTTGGCGCGGCTGAACCGACGGGGACCCTGGACCGGGGCCGACGATTGAACCACTGTTTGACCGCCCGCCAGAGGATGCGCGGGTAACCAGCCTTGTGGTAGATGATGCTGGTGGCCAGTGCGCACTCAAACGTGCAATGGCACTTCGTGTCACGAATCCAGTCGACAAGCCGGCGAGCCTGCGGCTCATCCAGAAGCCTGCGGATGTCGTAGCCGTAGTCCTTTAGACTCCCGAGCCTGCGATCAAGGATTTCACAGGGGAGGACATCGGCCTTTTCGTTGATGACGATCATCTTCCTGCCGGCGACGCATGGCACATGCATCCTGTCGTGCTGCAACGTCCGAAGGATGATGTCACGCTGATAATCCATTACCGCCCGCAGCAGCGACGAAAACGGTCGCGTTTCCCTCGGACTTTGCCGTTGGCGAAGGTCGTCCACAAGCCTTGCGTATTCCCGGCGCGACGCTATTTTGGTGGAGGCGTCGGCGTTGCCGCGCACATATGTGATCGTGTGGTTGTCGACGTCGAGCCGGTCGGCGACGAAGTCAACAAAGCCATCCACCTTGCCCTGATTCAACGCGGAATAGCAGGTGTTCACGTCTACCGTCAGATTGTCAACACGACGGCGGATGCTGCCCAGAACGTCCAGCGTCCGTTCGATCTTCTCAAAGCTCTTGCTGCCGCGAATCGCGTCGTGATCTCGCGGGAACCCGTCCAATGAGAGGGGGATTCTGAAGTTGACGTCGGGGAATTCGGTGACCAGCCGTTCAACCGTCCGACCGATTCGGTCCGACAGCGATCCGTTCGTGGGGATCGTGACAAACCGAACGCGGTTGTGCCTGGCGAAGATTTCCACGACTTCGGGGATGTCGTCTCTCAGGAACGGTTCGCCTCCCGTCAGCGACAACTGCACCAACCGGCCCAGGCTGCGGGCCAGCTTCTCCAACTCAGGCAGTGCAATCTCCTCCTTGTCGGGATCCTCGATCTCTTCCAGATAGAAGCACATCGGGCAACGAAAGTTGCAGCGCGACGTGAGATACAGAATCACGTAGACGGGCGTGCGCGCGGTGGCAAGCGTCCAGAGTGTTCCGGCGTGTTGTCGCAGTCGGCGCAAGCTCATCTTTGCCCCAGCGCTGTACAGGCAAACGGCGGCTCTCGTCGCCTCATGGTCAGCCGCGCGGCCGTCAGATACCCTCGCAAGGCGCTAACCGTCACGAGAAAGGAAAAAAACACCGAGGCCAATGCGGCACCTGAGGCGAATAGGATACCCCGCCGGTGCATACAGAACCGCCAGAATCCCAGGTATCCCCACACGAAAACGCCGATCAAGGCGGCGGCGGCGGCCCGCAACATCGTGGACGCCGGTGCAGCCGGAACGGCTGCCGCCAGCAGGGCCGACAGCACCGCAGCCAACGGAGCGGCCGTCGCATATCCGAACCCGCGCGTCATCAGCACGGTCTCGTTTTGCTTGCTGAAATGGCTGAACAACACCCACCAGTACACGCGGTTGGTGAACACATAAATGAGCTTCCGAAAGTCGGGGAAGTTGTGGCGAACACGGAAGTCGCGGGAGAGTGCAATCACGCTTTGCTGGTTGATGCGGTGGCCGAGTTCTTCGTTTTCGACATCGACACCCCAAGGCACCGAGCGGTATCCGCCCACCATGTCAAACAAGCATTTGGAGATCACCGCGCACTGCGCACCGAAAGCCGTGATGCGATCCGCACCGCTTGATGTAAATGCGTGGAACTTCAAGTAGGCGTAATATCTGGGGAAGAATCCCGTGTTGATCGGCTCCGGCTCGTAGATGCCGGTGGCAGCCCCAACACCCTTGCGACTGATCGCCCGGACGCCTTCGCGTATCGTGTCACGACGCATCTCCGTGTCCGCGTCGATAAACAGCAGGATATCACTACGAGCCTCGCCGGCGCCGGCATTGCGAGCAACCGCCGGACCGCCGTTGCCGTCCCGCCGGATCACCCGGCATCCCAGGTCGGCTGCGATCGCAGCCGTATCGTCCGTGGAGGTATCGTCCACCACGATGACCTCAACCTCGCCGTCATACTCCGCAGCCAGCACCGATTCCAGACAGGCTCGAAGCGTTCGTGAGGCGTTGTAAGCGGGAATAATCACGCTGACGCTGGGTGATGCCATCAGTCCGGTGCTCCGGGCAACCATCTGCCGGTGTCGACGGAATGGTATCGTCGCGCGCTATTGCGGCGCAGCCCCACAAGCCGACGGCAGTTATACATATTCTCGGACGGAAAGAGGTTGGACTGGAGATAACCGCGTCCCGACGACAACAGCGTGCGGCAGATGGTTTCGATGAATCCCCGGATAGGGACACAAGGACCGATGGGCTACGGCTCCTCGACGATGTCGATCACACCGTTCAGGTCATAGTCCCTGGCGAGTTCTTCGCGAAGCCGCGGCTTCCAGGCGGCATGCAAGTCCTGAAACAGGTAGTTGGTGCCACCGTAATGGCGGTCGGAGAAGCGGTTGCCGTTGTTGATCCCGTTGGATCCGACGTAATTCGCTTCACCGGCATCAATGTAACTGCAATCATCGCAACCAAGCCCGTCACCGCGTTCCGACAGTACATTGGCATCACCGATCAGCGGCATCCGCGGAGAGAGCATCTCACGGCGTCCGGGTCGATCAGGATCGGCTCGTGTGGTTTCCCCGTAGATCCGGTTCTCCTCGAGTGCGTAACTCCCCCTACTCCAGGAAGGCAGGTACACCCGATAATGGCCGGAGTTGACGTCCGTATGTCCGACGGCGCCGCAGATAAAGTACTTCTCCCAGCGCCGGCCTTCGATATTCCGTTGCACCGGGTAATCGGAACGCAGATACACTTTCTCGCCGTAGATGTAGGAAAACAGGATCTCGGTCCAACCGTACTCCACACGGGTCTCCATGTCGGTTATACGGCCGCGCCCAGGGCGGACTGTCTTTCTTTCCGGATCAGGATCGAGATCGAGTTCGGACGGATACCAGCGGGCTGGAGGCAAAACACCGGCGGAAATGTTCTCGTAGGCTGCGATAGCGTTCCCGAACTCCTTGAGGCGTGCCAGGCAGTGCACGCTTTTCGCCTGGGCGCGGGCGCGGCTCATGGAAGGCAGAAGGATCGAAATCAGCAGCGAGATGATCGAGATCACGACGAGCAGTTCGACCAGCGTGAACGCCTCACGGCGGTGGCCGGGGGAATGCACGCTCGCCACGTTCAATCTCCGATAATCTGCCTGCTGCGGGTTCAACGTTTGCATGGCGATCTATCGTTAAGAGGACGTTAAATGATAGCGGCTACCAGGTCGGAATCAAACCGACCGCACCCGTAAACCCGTATCTCAACCCTCGCGATACGTGCGCGCCTGCCCTCACGGAAGATACAGATTCCCCAATGACACAGGATCGTAGGCGTTACCCGACGCAGCCGACCAGGTGCTGAATTCCTGCTGGGAAGCATCGTACCTGGTGATGTTGAAGCCCCAGGTCGTGTGCTTAGTCGCAGCGTCGCCGAAGGCGGCCAGTGGAATCCGAAGCTCCACGGTCCAACGATCGGCTGACACCCAGGTTGCGATCTCCATATCCACCACCCAGGGACTCCGTAGACCGCACGGCGGATCGAAGCGGATCCCTTTCTCCGTCAAATACGCTCCGGACGGCTTGACCACGATGTGATAAAGGTCGGTCGGGGAACGCGTCCCGGTGTTGAGCGGATCGATGAGCAACTCGACCAGTTCGTCGCCCACGGGAATCAGATCATCATACTCCACACGGTTGTGCCGCGAGGCTTGCGAGAGCGTTTGGGCATCGGACTCACAGTTGATCGCGACGTAGAGATATTCACGGTCGCGCATGGTAAAGCCCATCGTGGAGTGGCGCGCACGTCTCGGAGTCTCAGTGTGTGACCCGGACGGTTGATCGACGATCGACTGAAACTCCGACGCGACATTGGCGGCCCCCGGCGGCCAGTCCGAAAGATCGCCGTCGATACGAATCAGGCCATCGAAGGGAACCGCATCCACACAGCAGATCCGTGCGTCGAGCCGGTGAACGGCACCGACTTCCGTGATGAACTCGATCGGAAACAACGCAAACCCGCCCGAGGCGACCGGAAGGGTTGTGGCCCGGGCCGTCAGCGTCACCCGCCGCGAGCTGTTCGGCGAGATCGGTGTCACCGGGCGACCATCGGTGTCCGCCGTCCATCCTGCGGGCAAATCGGCCCAACGCACGGTCCCAGCAACCGGCAGCCGCGTCCCGTTCACGATGGTCAACGTGCACTCCACGTCGGCTTGCCAGCTCGATCGCGCTCCTCGAAGCCTCACGCGTGTTCCGTCGACATGAACTTGCAGCCTTCTTGCAGCCAGCATGAAACGCCGCCACACCGCAGATCGCGCGCGGGGGTGGTGGGCACCGGAGATGCCCACAAGCGCTTCGACCATGATATCCCGCGCGAGATCGAATAGAGCCGGGTCATCGATCCAGCCGATCGGCCGACCGTCCGCAAAGTGCGTGCGGTACGCATCACTGCCCGCGTACGGCGCGAGCGATCGTCCCAGCGTCGCGCTCATGTGCCCGAGCCCACGCTTGTTCAGCAGCTTTCGATACGCGGCGTCCTGCGCGCTGCGACGAAGATACTTAAGCCGAACCGAAGGGACCGGCTCATCCAACCCGAACGGCCCGCCGGGGTACAACAGCACGTTTGGATCGGCGCGTACACAGTCTTCGGGAGTCGGTTGATCCGACCCTCCAGGCCATTGGTTGACACAGCCAAGGTACAGAGCTTCCGCATCGAGCGCAGCCGCCTGCCAGGTCAGTACCCGTATATATGCCTCCGGCGCATACGCCGCGAAAGAACCGCTGTAAGGCGGATGATCGACCGCCAGCCACGTTCGCCGCCCCGAGGCACGCTCGGTTGCCATCGCAGACACGTCGTAGAACTGGGCCGGCGGAACCCAGATATCGACCGCATCCGAGAACTCCGAAAAGGGGTAATCGATCCATCCATACGGAGTCATGTCCTGTGGCCAAAGGCGCGACGCGATTTTAATACGTTTATCCGCCTGACCAGAGACACCCGCGAAGTCGCGCGTTGCCTGAACAGACTCAGGGTTGACGGTCACGTCGTCGCGAAGCAGGGCATAGCTGCGATCTAGCCAGCCCTTCTTGTCAAAGTGTTTCGCACACAGTGCGAGATACTCGCGCAACATGGCGGTATGTCCGGATGATGATGTCAGGACGTCACGCTGCAACGACGAAACGATGGCATGGAAGGGCATTGGACAGACCCCAAGCGGTACACGGTTGTAAAACGCCCGCCCGTTGAGGCACGGCTCCACCACGTCGTCATACTGTGCCCAATCGATCGTGATCTCGCCACGGGCGCCGACCTTCACAGGAGGCGCAAGCTCGTGCACAACCGGCGTGAGGCGATGCTCGTGAAGCATTCGAAGCGTTGAGCGCAGCACTGCATCCTGCTCACTTCGGGTCGACGATTTCCGCCAATCGTCGCCGGTTCGTGCCGAAGCACTCCCGGAAGGCCTCACATGACGGTGGAACAACCTTCTGTGATCGAGTTCCGCGATCAGGGGGATATCCGCCTCGTCGGGCAGTATGACGGGACGGACGTTCAGACGAACGTTGATCGCGCCGATACGCGTATCGCCGGATGTCAACTCGATCTCTGTCGTGTATATCCCTTCGGACGTGCCCTTCGGAATCGCAACGTCAACCCAGAAGTGATATGCATCACCCGGCAGCAGCGCACGCGGCAGCCCGCCGCGCGGCGCACGGATCGGAACCAGAACATCGAGCGGATGTGCGTTACGCTTATGGGGCGGGATCGATCGTATGTGCCAACCGGGGAAATCCTCCACCAACACATCATGCATGCGAAACACCTGCACAACGGAAGGATTGATCCGCGAGGAAACGGACGTAAACGGTGCGACTCGAAACGCGGGATTGCGTATCGCATCACCCTCCACGCGGACGGCGAACCGAAAGCTAAGAACCTCATTGATCGCCCCGGTAAGCTTGATAAGGCGCGTGCTTGCCAGGGGAACGGCCGGTTTGTCCGGATCGGTCAGTGAATCCCCGAACACCATGGAACGTTCCACAACCCACATGGAAGTACCCGCCGGTGTGCCGCGGCACCCGGTCGCATCGGCGACGAAGATAATCAATACGACGGTATGGAGCAGACAAACCGGATTCGGGAGAGGTAGCTGCCTGCGAGTGCGAGTACGAGTGGGAGGTCGGTCGGCCATCAAATGCTAGGGCGACTGCGTTCGGGTCGTTGCCCTACGGAGTATCCTGCCGTTCGGAACCGGGCGCGCCGCTACGATCCGAGTCCGGCGTCACCGTGCGTGGAACCTCAGGCTCGGACGACGATTCTTCCGACTCCGCCTGTTCGTCCAAAGCCACGGTGGAGTCGTCGGACGTTGTACCGGAGTCATCCGTCCTCTCGTCAGGCTGGTCGACGCCTTCGGCCTCATCCTCCGATGTGCCTTCGTCGACCACCTCGGGTAGATCCACCGGGGCGAGTTCGTCAATCGGCTCGGCATTGTCGACCGCCGCAGTCTCGTCACCCGCCGCCTCTTCCTGCGATTCTTCCGGTATCGGGTATTCAAAGACCACGCGCGTGAAGACCGCATCGAGCGATTGACGACGATCCAACGCCATCCGCATGAACGGCATACCGCTCATCGCCGGGTTGTCGATGATCGCCGCCAGATGCCCGTCGGCCCGTTCCTTGTGCACACGGTCTCCGTCCAACACGAACTTGTTCTCTTCAACCGTGGCAAGACCGGTGCGAGCGATGCCGACTGCCAACGGGTTGTCGCCGAACTGTTCCAGCAACTGCTCAAAGGCCTCTTGAGCCTTTTCATTCAGGTCGCGATCGGGCGGTACGGGCACATCCTGCGCTAGACGCAGCGCCTGTCGACCCTGGTCCACAAGACTTGAGAACACAAACGACTCATCCGAGACCCCTCGGGTTATCGTCGCCAGCGATTCGAGCGACTCCCTTCCGATTTCGGGATCCTCAAAGCTGAGCTGAGCTCGACGCCGCCACACGTCCTCGAGGGCTGCCGCGCGAGATCGCACAACGAGCGTAACGGCCACCACGACAGCCACCACGATGATCACCACGATCCCGATTGACGTGCCGTTCTCCTCGACATACTTCAGTGCGACCCTGAGGGTGTGCGCCAATTCGTTCTCTTTCAGCTCGTGACGTCTTTCGGCTTTCATATCAAAATCTTCGCATCGGTCGGCATCCCCCGGCTATCGCGCCGACGGGGCAATTAACACCTCTACCGCGACCCGCCGGGTAAGACCGGCCGCTTCATCTTCGATCGTCACGGTGCACGACTCGGCTCCACGCTGAAACCGCATCGTGATGAGCCCGTGGACATTGCCGTCACTGATCACCGTCCACCGAACAAGCGGCATCTGTTCGCGGTAGAACTTACGGACGGCATACTTATCGGCTCGTCCAAGGTATCGATGCCGCACGTACCGCACCTGCCCGCTCGACCAGTCCTCGATCGCACGATCGGCCAGGCGAAAACCGACCGGCACCGGAATATCCGGTTCGTACGGGTGCGCGGAGGGAGTTAACGCGTCGTTCCGTGCGGCCAATCTCGGCCCGGCACACCCGACTACCGCCGACAGCAGGATCACAGAAGCGGCGGCTTGAAACGGATATGCCCCTTGCATGGTCTCTCAGTCAACTCGCAAAACAGCCTGACCAACTACCGTCCTCGTGACGAATCCCGGCAAAGCGAGCCGCCTTGACGGTGCGAATGGAGCATGCTACGGCCCACGGACCGCCGCGTCAACGACCACATGGTCCATCCCGACTACTTGCAGCTCAAGTGCGGCAAGCGGAATGAGTATTATCGACGGTTCCCCGGCAAAGAAATCCGCTTTTTCATCCGTCATCTTGCTTGATCTGGTGTTCTAATGGGTAAACTGTGTGCATTGCTGTGCCTGCAGGCGCGGGCAGCTTGTTGTTTCGCGCGTGAGCAGTATAATTGCAGCGGTCGCATAGGGGGAAACGCGCGGTCAGGATCGGGATGCTATCGACCACCTGTTGCAGCCCGCGGGCAACGCGCCTAGAGGATTGTTAACGCCCGGTCAAGATGGACGGTGGTTGATGTCTGCGCCAGGGAGGAACGTCAAAATGAAGACACGCCTTGTGATACTTATCGTGCTCGCAGCAGGTCTAGCGATCTACTTCGCCATGCGCACAGCCGCTCCAACACCCGAGGAACAGCAGTTCAAGCCGCACATGACCGACCAAGAGAGAGACATGTACAGGGCACTCCAGACCACGTTGTCGAAACGTGACCTACCCGGAGACGAGCCCGCCGAGGAGGCGGAGTTCGACATTCAGGTCGAGGTCGACCCCACGGGCAAGAAGAATCGGCTCTACTATTACCTTACCGAATCACACGGCTACTACGCCGAGACGTTCGACATTCACTTCTATTACAGGCCGACACCGGATACGGAATACGATGACAGCCCACTCGCCACCGCGCACATCGATCAGTTCTTGAACGCAAACGAGGTGGGCGCGGGCTGTATCGAAGTCGTACCGGCCGAGCTTGTCGACATCGGCGATGATATCGGAACATCCGAGAACTGGAGCGCGGTGGTCGTTAATTACGGCCGGGCTCGTGCGGAAAATCCCGATCCGCTACCGCCGTTCGAGAAGGCTATCCACTGCGACTAAGAGATGCCGTTTTCATGTAGCGGCATCCTGATGCTGGTAGCGTAAAAATGGCTCGATAGCTCCGCGATGGCTTCAAGCCCACAGCTACACAAAAACCGAATCTGCTCTAACCCCTGAAGAACAGCACTACGTTGCACAGGATGGAGATTGCCAGCAGTACGCCAAGCACCAAAACCCAGTGGGCCGACACGCGCGGCGTGTTGCCGTCGATCTCAACCACCTCGGGCGCCGCCTCATCAATCATCGTCGATCCTGTCGCGAGCGTCTGAAGCAGCTCGTGATCGTATTTCTTACGAGCCTGGAAAGGCGGCTCTCCGTTGGCGACTGCTTCCAGATCGCTGATGACCTCCGTCATGGTGGGATAGCGGTCATCGGGAGATTTGGCCATCATCACCTCGATGATCTCTCCGATGCCGGATGACAGCGTGTTGTTGACGTGGTCGGGAGGCACCAGCGGTTCCTTGAGGTGCTTGTGCATCACGACCGACGGGGTGGTGCCGTCGAAGGGCACTTTCCCGGTGACCATGTGGTAGAACGTCGCCCCAAGGCCGTAGATATCGGCCCGAGCGTCAATTGTAATCTCCCCGCGGATCTGTTCCGGGCTGATATAGTAGGGGGTTCCGTACGCGCGGCCGGCCTCGGCCGTTGCGGTCGCATAATCCCCCATCTCGCGAGCCAAACCCATATCGGCGAGCTTCACGTCACCACCCTTGGTAAGCATGAGGTTCTTCGGCTTGACGTCGCGGTGGATGAGATCCTGGGAATGGGCGTGTTCGAGTGCCTTGGCGGACTGGAGGACCTGATGAAGCGCCTCGAGCTCGTCAAGCGGTCGACCGTCGTTGATCATGTCGTAGACCGTCTTGCCGTCGATGTACTCCATCACGAAGTAGTGATAACCGCCTGATTCGCCGACGTCGAAGGCCTGAACAATATTGGGGTGATTCAGCCGCGCCGCTGCGCGCCCCTCGCGGTAGAACCGCTCGACGAATTCCGGATTGTCGCTCAAACGCTTGGGCAGAACCTTGATTGCGACGATACGGTCGAGGCTCAACTGCTTGGCCTTGAAAACCACAGCCATCGCGCCTTGGCCAATCTTGCTAAGAACCTGAAAGCCCGGAATCTGCTGCGCGGGCCGGTACATCGAATCGTCGTCCATGGCCAGGTTCAACCGGGCGAGTTGCGTGTGCGTGACGTACCCGTGCTGGATCAGCAGATCCGCTAGGTGAGCCTGCTTGCCCTTTTGGGCCAAGTTCTTCTGCTCCGCGCGCACGAGTTCAATCTCATTGGCGGAACACAGCTTCCGTTCGACGACAAGCCGACCAAGTTGTGTGTCATCGGCTACAGACATGAATCAATCCGTCACGCCGCCACCTAGCTTGACGCTCCTTAGAAACAATGGCATCAGACTCCCGCCAGACGTTTCACACTCTAGGCAGCTCGATAACTCCGATCAACACGATAATCTGTCCAACAACCGGTGCTGCGATAGGTGGCTCCACCCGGAGCCTTCACGCATCCGATCCGCACGTGTATACATCATTATAGCCCACCTAAGTCCGGCGTCATCGCGCTAGTCGCCATTTAGTAAACGTTCCCGGATGGTTCGGTTGGCCGTCTCCGCATCTTGGGGGAGGTCCGATAGGACCTTAGCGGCCAGGTCCCTCTGGCGAGCGGTGAAAAACGCAGCCGCGGCATCGACCCAGTCGCCGAATCCGAGAGTCTTGAGCACTTCTTGCATCAATCGGTCCAAACCGGTACCCGTGAGGGCTGACACGTGAATCGTACTGCCGGCCCGACACGCGTCGTCCACCCAAACGACTGCCGGATCCAGAACACACTCCAGGTCGGTCTTATCGGTCTTGTTAATCACTGTCAAACTACGTGGCCGCGAACCGCAAATCCTGCACAGAGTTTGGGCAGTGTCAGAGAGCGGCGCAGAGCCGTCGAGTAGCAGAAGGCATACATCCGCCCGCTCGCCAACCTCCCGGCCGGATTCGATCGCCTGGTGCTCCAGGTCTTCCCTGGTCTCATGCCGGCCGGCTGTATCGACCAGCGTGAGAGGTACACCATCCACTTCCACCGATCCAGTCACCCAATCACGTGTTGTTCCGGGGCGCGGTGACACAATTGTCACGGACCGACCGATCAGCCGATTGAACAGCGTGGATTTTCCGCTGTTCGGCGGCCCGAGAATGGCCAACGTCGCTCCTTCAATGAGCGTTCGGGCACAGCCATATCGCTCGAGCATCGCCTGGAGAAGCTTCCGCGCCCGGTCCGCGTCCGTTTGGCACAGGGAAGCCGCCCGCTCCAACTGTCTGCCCATATGCTCTCGCTGCCAGGCCAAAAATCGCACGGCGCGGTGCGTCTTAGCCCGAGACATGGCGTCAACGGTCTCCCGCTCGATCAGGTTGTTTACCTGCCAGATCGGAGCGGGCGACTCGGCGGTTATGCACAGCGGAGCCCCGAACCGCTCCAGCGTCTCCAGGATGCGTTCGATTACGCGGATACCGCCGTGCGCGCAGATATCAACTGCGGGGCAAGAACCGATCCGCCCCAAGCTGACAACTACGTCGTCCACCACTTCGTTATCGACCACGAACTGGCCGTATCGAAGATGATCATCACCAGGCAAAGCTCCGCAGGTTTCAATCTGCGCGGAGTTCCGCGCGGGCCAAAGCCCGGGGCTCGGCGGTTGAAATCCACGGCTCGACGGTTGAAACAGTCTGCTTACGATTGCGGCTGCGTCCCGCCCGACCACGCGAACCACACCGATGGCACCGGCGCCGGGGGGCGTCAGAACCAGTGTGCGATTATCCCGTCCTTCGCTCATATACCCATGGTCGTAAGATGCTTTGTGTAGGCCACCCCCACCCCGCGAAGGACCAGATACTGCACCTGGGTATCCACAAAATCGCACAGCGGGCTGACCAGTGCCAGGTCGCCTCCTGTCGCCAGAACGTGTGGCCAGCGATTAAGCTGGGTAGCATAGGCCTCGACAAGGGCCCGCACTGCGCCGACCACGCCGCGGCAGACGCCGGTCTGCATCGCTTCGGTCGTGTTCCGGCCCAAAGGGGTATCGGGGATCCCTGGCTCCACTTCGGGCAACACGGTTGTGTACTCGCGTAGCGCTCGAAGCTGCATTCTCAGTCCAGGGAAGATGGCGCCGCCGGTAAGCGTACCCTCTTCGTCCACCAGATCGACGGTCACGGCGGAACCGAAATCGACAACGATGCAACCGGTCTGCAGCTTGTCGTAAGCCGCCGCTGCGGCACAGACGCGGTCAACTCCAATTGCCCTTGCGTCGGCAACGCCAACTTCAATCGGGAGGGGGATCGTGTCACCGACAACCAGCGTATTGCGATCCAGCTTCTTCTCGACGTGGGCGTTGATCCGATCCAGTTCCTGCGGAACAACGGACGCGATGATAACCGCGGCAACGTGATGTTTCGGCATCGCGCTGACATGGGCTGTAAAAGCCTCGTCGAATGCCGCCATATCGTCCGTTGTAATCGAGACAGGCGTCTTGATCCGGTTTTCATGCCAGGTTGCGATGTCGGTCGTCGTGTTCCCGATGTCAATTACGATGACGGGTCTGTTGGGATCATAGGTGGGCCGTCGCTGCTTCATGGCGGTTCTATCGGCTCCAAATGCGGCGGGCGGCGGCGCGGCTCTTCCGGCAAAGGCGTTTCCTTCGCGGCTTGAACGGTATTCCACAGTGTCTCCGCAAGCCTGCTCACCCCTGTACCGCTGACGGCGCTGATTGGCAAGACATTCCTCCTGATCGCCTCGCCCAGCATCCGGGCCTCCTCTTCGCCGTTTGTCAGATCGACCTTGTTGCCGGCTACGATCTCCTCCTTCGCAGCCAGCTCCGTGCCGTACTTGCCGAGCTCCGCCCGAATTGCATGGTAAGCGTCCACAGGCGTCATCGCGGCAACCTGCGAACCAACGTCCACTAGATGTAAGATGACCCGCGTCCGTTCGATGTGCTTCAGGAAGGCATCACCCAGACCCACCCCCTCATGCGCTCCCTCGATGAGTCCCGGGATGTCCGCCATCACGAAGCGCCGATGGTCGGGAAGCTCGACGATCCCAAGCTGCGGCTCAAGCGTCGTGAACGGATAGTCGGCGATCTTGGGGCGGGCCTTCGACAGTCGCGACAGCAGCGTGCTCTTGCCTGCATTGGGCATCCCGACGATACCTACGTCCGCGATGAGTTTCAGCTCCAGCCGCAACCATCGCTCCTCGCCCGGCGTCCCCGGTTCATACTCGCGTGGCGTTTGATGGTCCGGCCGGGCGAACTGAACGTTCCCACGCCCACCCTTACCGCCTCTGGCAATGCAGACGGGCTTGTCAACGGTCGAGAGGTCTTTGATGAGGATTCCGGTGTTACGGTCGTGAATAAGCGTCCCGACCGGCAACTCGAGGATCAGATCCTCGCCTTTGGGACCGGCCATCTTCTTCCCCATTCCGGGCTGCCCGTTCCGGGCGATCCAATGGTGGCGTCCCTTGAAGTCCAGCAGCGTATCAACCCCCTCGGTCGCAACCGCGTACACGGAGCCGCCGTCACCTCCATCCCCACCATCCGGCCCGCCCTTGGGGACGAACTTCTCCCGACGGAAGCTAACACATCCGTGGCCGCCCTTGCCGGCGCGAGCATAGATTTCGGCCTTATCAACGAGCATGAGGGGATATGGTAATCGGCGAATATCGCCGCACCAACAGAAAAGAGGATGGTTCCCAAACCATCCTCTGCGCGCTGTTCACCGAATAAGGCGTAAGTCAGACCTGGAGCTGTACCACGTCAACCCTGCGGCCTCGGAACTGAACGATCCCGTCGGCGAGGGCAAAGAGTGTGTCGTCCCGTCCGCGTCCGACATTCCGCCCCGGCAGGTGCGGCGTTCCGCACTGGCGAACGATGATCGCTCCAACCCTGACTTCCTGCCCGGCATAACGCTTGACGCCGCGATACTGCGGTTGGCTGTCCCGCCCGTTCCGCGTGGAACCCTGACCCTTCTTATGTGCCATCTGTACGTGAACTCCTTGCGTTCGCCCATGCGGGCCACAAACCCGCGGTTCTTGTTATCTCATTACCCATTCCCGCGTGCGGCGAACCGGCTTAGCACGCCACCGCGTCTGTGGGGCACCCGGTAGATCATAGGTGATTCCGAGGGTCCGCCGGAGGATAAAAGAACGCGGATTGTTGTCCGATTCCTTCTGATTCAGATCAAACGCGGGATTGGGGATCCGCTGAATCTCCCCCGAGAATCCGCTTCCGTACACGGTGAAGCTGTTCGCCTCCGGATCGAACATACAAAAGACAGCCACGGAGGCACGAGCGTTCGCGTTCCCTTGAAGCAATCGGCCCGTCACCTTCACCGGTGGGGCGAGAAACGGAAACTCGCCCTTGTGGCGGGCCGCGATCGCATCATACACGCTGGGGGGGATATCGGCCCCGCCCTCGACCACCTTAAGTGTGTTGGTCACCAGTCGAAACGAGGGATAGAACTCCACGTCCCGCCCGGTGTTGTTGGTGACCTCAAACAGCATGTACCAGAAGGTCGTGGGGTGCGAGTCGCCGGTAAGCTGCAGCGCGATCCGCTGCGGATCGTAGAACTTCACATCAAGCTGCCGTGCCGTCGTATATGTCCCGGCCCTCGGCGCAGCCACGCCGACTCCCGCCAACATGCACGAGAGAGCACCACACAAAACTACAATCGCCCGTATACACATAGACACTGCACGATAACAGAGACATCCAAATTGTCAACGGGGTTGGTTCGTCTTTTCGAGCTTAAATGCTGCCGGCTGATCCGAACCGACGGTGCCCTGGTCCGCCGCAGTTCTCAGTGCCAGTGCTCAAGCTGGTACCGTTCGTGCGCTAGGGTGATTGGCCGTCGATCGGCTCCAGCGCAACGACGTGGATCAGGTCGCACTGTATCATGCGGTCCGGCACCTCATCTTTTCCGGACGGAATACCGACGAAGACGGTTCGACGAGTGAGCGCTGCAAACTCCGGATGGCGCACGTCATAGTACTGCCCGTTGCTCAGGTGAACACGGAACGGCTGGAAGGGCTCCTGCCGCAGCACATGTCTTATCTCATCTTGGCGCATAAACTCCACCTGAACGAAGTGTAGGCGAGCATGTCGCTGCCGTCAAGCTCATGCTTCCACGGAGGCACGGTGGAACACGACGGTACACTCATGGAGCAATCCGGCACCCGTCGCTTGCAGGATTGTCACCAGTGCGCACAATGGGCAGCACTATGAACGATCTAATTCAAACCAAAACGGAAGAACACGTTGGTATCGTCACGCTGAATCGTCCCAAAGCCCTCAACGCACTATCCGGCGAGCTGCTCGATCAGCTCTGCGACGCGCTGGATGCCTTTGAGAACAACCCGGAGGTCCACGTGATCGTGCTGGTCGGCAGCGAAAAGGCCTTCGCCGCCGGGGCGGACATCGGCAACATGGCCGAGGCATCCCTCGTCGACATGAACGAGCACAACGACCTCGCTCGCGGACTGCGGAGGATGGCGGCGCAGTTCAAAGCGACCACCAAGCCGATCATCGCAGCCGTCAGCGGCTATGCGCTGGGCGGCGGATGTGAGCTGGCCATGCTCTGCGACATCATCATTGCCTCCGAGTCCGCCCAGTTCGGTCAACCGGAGATCAACCTCGGCGTCATACCGGGTGCAGGTGGAACGCAGCGGCTGACCCGAGCCATCGGAAAGTACAAGGCGATGGATATTATCCTTAGTGGGCGGTCTCTTTCGGCGCAGCAGGCGTTTGACGCCGGCCTCGTCGCCCGCGTCGTCACCAAGGAGCAATATCTGGCTGAGGCTCTGCAGCTTGCGCATCAGATCGCCCGCAAGCCGCCAATCGCACTTAAGACCGCCAAGGAGGCGGTTTGCAAGGCCGACGAAACGACACTGGCGGAGGGCGTAGAGTTCGAGCGACGCCTGTTCTATTCGCTGTTCGCCACGGAGGATCAAAAGGAAGGCATGAAGGCCTTTATCGAGAAGCGCGAGCCGCAGTTCAAAGGGCGGTAGGAAAAGTCAAAACATCGAAAGTCAAAACGTTGAAACATGTGATCGGGCATGTCATTCAGAGCCCGGAGCACAAGCGACGGGTTGATTGACCCCGCGCTTGGGATCGGATCAGTTCCACGAATCTTGTAGCAAATTGCAGATGACGGACTTGCAGGGAGCGAGTAATGGCCGGCGACAAGCAAACCATCCTCGTGGAAGACAACGGTGGCGTCAGAAAGCTCATCCTGAACCGCCCCGACGTGCTGAACGCGCTGAATGCTGACATTCTGAAGGCACTGGCTGCGGCCCTGCACGAGGCGGAGCGGGACGGAGCCGTTCGCTGTCTGGTTATTACCGGCGCCGGCCGGGCGTTCTCCAGCGGTCAGGATCTGGGCGACGTGCGTAACCGCTACGAGAGCGGCAATCCGATCGACTTCGACCATTTGCTCCGCACCCTTTACAATCCCGTGATCGTGAAGATCCGGACGATGGGAAAACCCGTTGTCGCATCGGTGAACGGCATCGCAGCCGGGGCGGGGTGCAGCCTGGCGATTGCCTGCGATATGCGAATCGCAGCCGAGTCAGCCGGATTTATACAGGCGTTCATCAATGTCGGCCTCGTGCCGGACGCCGGCAGCACGTTCATGTTGCCCCGCCTGATCGGTGTCTCACGCGCAATGGAGATGGCCAGTACGGCAAGGAGAATTCCATCGGACGAGGCGTTGGGGATCGGCCTGGTCAATGAAGTCGTCCCCGATTCGGAACTCGCCTCGGCCACGACGGCGTTCGCTCAAAAGCTCGCCAACATGCCAACCCGTGCCATCGGGCTTGCCAAACGGGCGATCAACGCCGCCTGGAATGCGGACCTCGAAACGCAGCTGAACTATGAGGCAATGCTCCAAAGCACGGCCAGTCAAACGCACGACCACCGCGAGGGAGTAGCTGCGTT
>CAZJTP010000046.1:0-24665 GCA_964548955.1 uncultured Phycisphaeraceae bacterium | reverse complement strand
TATTTTAACATCTCCCGGCCCTGTCTTGCATTGCAGACGGCTGATCTGTTACGAATCAAGAACGCCGGTTCTTGGCTTTGAAACCTTGGATGTATTGCGCGTTTGTTGCGCTGGGCGGTCATGCTATGTTCAACTTGGATGCAAGTGCTTCAGCTATCTGACGCTTGGCATCCAGCTTCCGCTTGATGTAGTGCTTGGCCGTTACCTTCGAGTCGGCATGCTCCAGGAAGCCGGCCACGTTAAACTCAGAGAACTGTTCATCAGCCGCGTCGGTCCCAGCCGTAGAGCGCAAGTCTTTCATCCAAAAGAACGGCAGCGGAGGGCATTGTCGGCAGCCACAGGCAAACGCTAGGCAGCGTTCTTGGTATGTACGGACCATCCGCCAACTAGCGGCGCGCTACCCGCACTTTACCAGCCTGCAGCGCCCTGAGACACCGCTCGAACTCCGGGAGTAGGCGCAAACCGTGGAGCCTGGCGAACGCCCGGATGTCGACTGCGTCAACCACACCGTCGGCATTAAGGTCAACGCGCTCCGGGTTGGCGATCGCTAAACGTTTAACCTTGATAGTGGACCGCGGCAACACTCGCTGCACCACCGGCAAAGCGGGAGAAGGCATGAACTTGGTCAGTCCGTCACGGTCCGCACTCGCGTCGACGGCACACGAGTCAGCTGGATCGCCGACCGTCATGAAGTTCAACTGGATCGCGGTAAAGTCGGCCGTTGATTGGACGCCGTCCCCCGTCACATCCGCCCCTGTACTCAGAGTCTCATCGATCGGATCGTTCCACCTGGCCGCCAGGATCGAGAAATCCGTTATATCCACGAGATTATCTTGGGAAACTCTCCCACGTTGCAGGCGTTGCCGTCGTCACAGGCCAGCCCTTCGTTGGTCGGCGTTAGCGTGTCACAGTTGCCTTCCGAACCCGCCGGATCACACGACGCCGTGTTGCACTGGTCTCCCGCGCCCGAGCAGTCCGGGGGCGCACCGCTCGTGCACACACCGCTCTGGCACGTCTCCCCTACGTTGCAGGCGTTGCCGTCATCACACGGCGTGCCGTCGCTAACCGGCGTTAACGTATCGCAGTTGCCCTCGGCTCCCGCCGGATCGCAAGAAGCGGTATTGCACTGATCACCCGCACCACTACAGTCCGGCGGACCACCGCTCGTGCGCACACCGCTCTGGCACGTCTCCCCTACGTTGCAGGCGTTGCCGTCATCACACGGCGTGCCGTTCGCCACCGGCGTCAGCGTGTCGCAGTTGCCTTACATCCCGGCCGGATCACACGAGGCCGTGTTGCATTGATCGCCCGTACCCGAGCAGTCCACTGGGCCGCCGCTCGTACAAGCACCACTCGTGCAGACGTCGCCGACCGTGCAAGGATCCCCGTCATCGCACACCTCGGACTCAGGGTACAACTCGCTATCGCCAGATGTCGAGCTTCCACACGCTCCTGCACAGTCCATGTTGCAGGTCCCACACCGCAGCGGGTAAACGCCGGCCGGGCCTACCACACCTCTTGTCCCGTTAAGACGCTTCCGTTCAGGGGTTTGAGAACCGCGCCTGGATACCTGCGAAATCGGTCAGATCCACATCGCCGTCGAACTCGAAGTCGAAGGCCTGGCAGCCCATGTCATATGGGCCTTTGCCCGGGCCGGTCATACAGGCTTCCCAGGCAGTGAAGTCGTACAGGTCTACATCGTCGTCACATTGGTAGTCGCCGATTCCGGACTCGTAGGCGCCCATATCGACCTCACCGCAAAGCACTCTGGCGTGGCAGTCGAAATCAATCGGGACGGGTTCCACCGTGTCCCCGTCATCGTCGAGATCGGGCGTGTCGGGTGGGATGCTATCGTTATCCCCGGCGTCGACGCATGGCGAGTCGGACAGCAGGTGCACGTCACCGAGATCATCGTCGCCCGTGCCCCACAGGCCGTCCGGGCCGGGGTCGGGGTCCTGCACAAACAGCGGGTCGGCGGAGATGTTCCCATCAGTCCCGGTGAGGTTGGGAAGGCCGGAGTAGTCGTACACGGTGTTGCCGTACACACAGTTGTGCCGCAGCGCGGAGGTGCCACTCTCCCGGTAAACCCCGAACGAATTGAACGCGACGATCGTGTTCGCGATCGTCGGGGAGGACTCGAACAGGTACAGCCCGCCACCGTCGCCGGCGAGGTTCCCCGTGATCCTGTTGTTCGCGATCGTCGGAGAGGAGGAATCCAGGTACAGCCCGACGCCATATCCGGCGCTATTCCCCGTGATCCTGTTGTTCGCGATCGTGGGGGAGGCGTTGACTCTCAGGCACAGCTCGGCACCCACGTACAAGGCGCTGTTACCTGTGATCGTATTGTTGGCGATAGTCGGGGAGGAGTCGAGGAACAGGCACAGCCCGCCGCCATCGTTGGCGCTGTTGCCCGAGATCGTGTTGTCCGCGATCGTCGGCGAGGACTCATCCAAGTACAGCCCACCACCGCCGCTCTGGAAGGCACTGTTCCTCGTGATCGCGTTGTTAGCGATAGTCGGGGAGGAGTATCGCAGGTACAGTCCGCCGCCGCCGCCGGGGAAGGCGCCGTTCCCCGTGATCGTGTTGTTGGCGATCGTCGGGGAGGAGGAATCCAGGTACAGTCCGCCGCCATAACTGGTGCTGCCATTGGTGATGGTGAAGCCGTCGATCCCGGTGGTCTCGGTCGCTCCGGGGGGCGAGGTAACCAGCAGCCGCCTTGATTGCCATCGAGGATTGTTCGGTTCACCGGCCAGTCGCGCTGGCTAAGCTCGGTCTCTGTGCCAGCGAAACCACCATAGACTTGGACTCCCAACGCCAGTGTGAAGTTGCCGACGTACGTGCCGGTCGCCACCCAGATCTGGTCACCGGGCTGCGCGGCCGCAAGAGCGGTGGACAGCGAGTCGTAGGCCGTTGACCACGACAACCCATCGCCACTCGGCAAGGCGCCGCTGTCCACGTAGCGAACCGCCGCACAGGCTGGCCTTGCCAACGCCAGACAAACGCACACGCCAAGAAGCATCGGCAGCAAACCGCGCGGAATTATCACACGGCGGTTTGTAATAACGATCACCAACGTTGTGACGATAGTACGCGTCCCTGCGTTGAACATGTGCTTCCCTCCACGAAGAACGACTCGCGAAACACTGGTTCAGATGTAACGGGTCGATTGTACAACCTGGTCGGTACGCTCAAAGTAGCGAGAACGTACCGGGTGCACGACCGTTGTTGCGCGCCGTCAGGTCTGCCGCAGGTAGCTTCCCTGCCCGTGCGGGCCCACCGATATGTCGGGCACTACCAGATGGACCCCTACGACGAGCCGCCCAGGCCCGCCGAGGAGGCGCGTCCGGTGCGAGCCCGCACCCCTGCAAGGACGGTCGTGCACCCGAACGTACCGACCTGGCTCCGGAACCGTCCGGAACGTGATGTAATGCATGCGGCCGAGACGCGGCCAGCCACCTACACCAACCCACCGGCCGATTAGAACCTTTTCGCCCCACACATGGAAGGTGGCGCTCTGGGCCCGTCGGGCGTGGCCCAGTGACTGGGGCAGATACCGCCGCTCCGGAGGTCAAATGGCGAGGTGCGCCTCTAAAAAGGCGTCAGTAACAAACCCATGACACAAAAGTGGTAATACTACCACAAAATGCGTCAAAACGCGTCAAAATGCGACGATTTGCGAAAACTGGAGAACACGCTAAGCTACTGCTACCAAAGGCTTTAAGAACCAATCGGTGAGATCAGAAACGAGCTTCCCAAGCTGGACGTCGGCGGTTCGAATCCGCTCGCCCGCTTTCACATCTTCTTTATTTGCAAGGACTTACACTCGGTAGCACGAGCCGTGCAAGGTCCGAAAACGATCAAGTGGGTCAGTAGGGATGTGAAGTTCGCGTTGTGTTTGGATCAACTTCCGCTGCTTATGCGTGCACCACGACGGCGACTACAAGGAGGGGGTAGATCACTCCCCGGCTAGAGGGACGTTCGCACTCCGCCAAAGCATGCCGGGCAGCCTCTCACGTCAGATGGCGCGCCTAGCCCGCGAAGGCAAGAAGTCGCGCCAAGGATGCCTCAACATCGTTCAGCGCCTTTCGCTGGGGGTAAGGTGGATTCGAGCACAGGAGAACCTCGGGTTTCCGTGCCAAGAGGCTTGACACCGGGATTTATTGGCAAGGTCTCATAGGCTGGGGGGCGATCGCTGTCGAGGCTGAAGCAGCTTACAGAGCTCAGCAAGATGTTGCGAAGGCATGTGCCGAAGATTAGATTAGCGGTGTCTCACGGGCCGTTGAGCCATGGCCCGTACGAAAGACCTACGTAATGGCAGGAATCCTGGGCACGCAACACTCACGAAGCCAGCGCTTGGCGATGGTCCGGTGCTTTTGGATCGTGATGGCGATCGTTCACGCACCGGTGCTGGTTGAGTTGTGGCACGTGCTGATCTCCGAGGGAGCAGGTTCTATTCGGCTGAGCAGTTTCCTCGGCCTGAACCTCGCAACCGTATTCTTCGCCCTGAAGATCTGGGGCGTGCGGCTGCTGGAGTTCGAGACCAACCGCCGATCACTGATCGCCATCACGCTCGCCGTCGCGCTGATGCACGGTAATGTCGTCGGGGCGTGGTCTAGCTACATTGCGGTTCCCCAGGAAGCCCCCATCGCGGCCAGCGTCCTTCTCATGTCCGGGCTTTCGCGTCTCCAGCGTGCCCTGCGGAGGCCCTTCTCTTGCAGCAGAGAGACTTGGCGCACGGCCGAGTCTTTCATCCAGATGGTGCGTTTGTCTGCTCTCCCTCCTCGGCAGCTCCTCTTGGCCGCCTGCCTATGTACGCCCCGTGCCCCACCACTTTCAGTCGTTCCGGCGTAACGACTCCTTTTGCCAAGCAAAAACGGCTTGAGTCGACGGTCTATTGCGGTGTCGCGTAGACGTTAGACCGAGTCGGAGATGCGTGTGACGTGAGCGGCTCAATCCCGCGGCAAACTCGACAACCAACCAATTAGGGGATGCGTACATGAGTCGGACTGGTTCTTTCCAAGAACGATACCGAAGCAATTCGGACGGGGCGACAGGTGAAGCTGCCCGCCCTCGCGGTGTACTGCTAGTGAACATCGGCACGCCGGCTAGTCCGGACGTTCCCGCCGTACGCCGCTATTTGGCCGAGTTTCTCAGCGATCCGATGGTGATCCGGCTTCCTCGCAGCATGCGTTGGTTTCAGCATTCGCTCGGCCGCTTAATCGCGCAGTGGCGGGGGCCGCGGTCGGCGGAGAAATATCGCCTCATCTGGACGGATCGAGGCTCGCCCTTACGAGCAATCATGGAAGACCAGGCGGTGGCGCTCGCGGAGAGGCTGCCCAAGGGCTGGCGCGTGTTTCTCGGGATGCGCTATGGTCGTCCGAGCATTTCGGACACGCTTCGGGAGATCACGTCGCTCGGTATTGAGGAACTGGTCGTCGTGCCGCTGTACCCCCACTTCAGCCAGACGACGACCGGCACGGTTGTACATGAGATGTACCGGGTACTGCGGGAGGAGGCAATGCACATCAATGTCAGTGCCCGTACGACGTGGTACGATGATGCGGGTTACGTCAATGGGCAAGCCCACTTGATCGCCGACTACGCCCGATCCAGAGGTCTGTGCCCGAACAACGTCTTCCTGCTCATCTCGGCGCACGGCCTGCCTGTTTCGTACACGCGCCGTGGTGATCCGTATGCCCGCCAGGTGCGTCGGAGCGTGGATCTGATTGTGGAGCGGCTTGGCTGGCCTGCGGAGCGGCACTCGCTAGCTTTCCAGAGCCGCATGGGTCCTGGTGAATGGCTCAAACCCGATCTGCAGACCGCGCTGAAGGATCTGGCGAACAAGGGCGAGCGGCGGGTATTGGTGTGCCCGATCAGTTTTGCGGTTGATTGCCTCGATACGCTTGAAGAGATTCACATCCGCGCTCGTGAGGATTTCGCGACGCTGGACGGCGAGCTGTTCGTCTGCCCCGCGCTGAACACGTACGGCCGCTTCATCGATGCCTTGAAGAACTTGGTCATCCGTGGTCCGCAACCCGTGTCTTCCAAACCGCATACGCCGCTTTTCGCAACCGCCGTCAAAGATGAGACACCGGATAGCGGTCTCGATACTCTGGTCATGATTGGGGCCGCGTTGCCGAGTCGCGTAGGGGCGGGCCGGGGACCCCGGCTCGTCTACAGCGAGCCGACAGCGCTGGCCCGCGCGAAGAAGTCGCACCACGAGGTTATGGACTTCCTGGAATCGCTCCGGTCGGAGGATTACATCCGCGAGGCACTCATATGGAACACCTGTTACCGATTCGAGTGCTATGCGTGGCTCGCATCCGAGGGCAGCGGTTCCGACCAGGATTGTGCCGTAGTACGACTGCGGAACGAACTGTTCGACGTTAAGGCACCCGGCTTGCGGGTAAACACGCTGTTTGGCGCGGACGCCTGGCACCACGCGATGCGCACAATCGCTGGGCTCAACAGCGGGCTTCCCGGGGACAAGGACGTTGTCGAACAATTCCAGACCGCATGCCGTCTCGCCGAACGCGCCGGGATGGCCGGTGGTCACGCGCATGCTCTAGTGAACGAGGCTATCAGTGTGGCCCACAGTGTTCGCGAAGAGACATCCTGGGGTCGCCTGGACCTGGGCTACTGCTTCGCCGCCATCACACGGATCCAGCATGCGTTCCCGCTCAAGCCGGCTAATCTCCGGCACGTCGTTATCGGCGGCTCGACGACGTCCCGCTCGATTATCCAAACCCTGTATGAGCAGTTCAGCGTGAAGGAATCCGCCGTCACACTGGTGTACCGCAATCACCAGGGCAGCCAGATGAAGCTGCTCCGCAAGACCGTCGGCCACTGCCGGAGGTTACGCACGCAGTCCTATGCACAGCGAGCAGTCATCGAGGCGATCGCTGACGCCGACGTCGTGTATTTCGGTATTGACTGCGAAGAACCGGTCCTCAGCGCGGACTCGTTTCGCGGACTCCGACGTTTTGACGAGCATCCTTTGTTTGTTCTGGATTTCAATACGTCCGGTTCGACCGAGGGCCTCGAAGCACTGGCGGGCGTGCAGCTATGGCGGGCCGAACTGATCGATACCGAGGTGGAAGCGTATGCCGAGTCGACGTGCGCCGGCGAGGAGTTTCCCCGGAGCGTCCACGAAGCCGAAGTGTGGATTGCAGACCACACTCCGAGACAGATCAAGATGGATCTCAATCCCTCATGCCATCTCCACCGTGAAAACGGGAACGCTGCGCGCGCGCGATGCGGAGAGGTGATTGAGCCGGCCACCGCTAAGAGTGAGACATGATGAACATCGTTGGTTTCGAAGTCGATCTGGAAATCTTCCACAAGTATGCCGGCCAAGCACTCCCGCGGCACGTTGCGTACCCGATGCCCACGTGGTGGAACGATCTCACAGAGGCACAAGCAGCTGCGCTATTGCGTGAGAGTCGTCAGTGCGTCGCACCCAAGGACCTGTCGCTGTACGTGCATGTCCCTTTCTGTGAGAAAGTCTGCCGCTACTGCGCGTGTCATCGCGTGGCGCAGCCAAGGAACACGGATCGAGCCGATAAGCGGACCGACGCTTACGTTGCGGCCCTTGAGGCCGAACTTAGAAGCCTCACGACGGTGTTCGGCGAGCGACAGCGCGTGCGGCAGATTCACTGGGGCGGTGGGACGCCGACGTATCTCACATGTGATCGGCTCGCACGTGTGCACGAGGCGATCACAACGCATTTCGACGTGACCGGCGACGCGGAAATCGCCATCGAACTCGATCCGCGCGTCACGACGAACGATATGCTGCAAACGCTGCGTCGACTGGGCCTCACTCGGGCCTCGCTGGGAGTACAGGATTTCGACGCTCGTGTGCAGGAGCATGTCGGCCGGGTGCAGCCGTTCGAGCTGGTCCGCGACATGGTGACGACCTGTCGCGAGCTCGGCTTCCTGAGCGTCAACTTCGACCTGATTTACGGATTGCCGTTACAGACGACCGAGACGATTCGCCAAACACTGGAGAAGACGATCGAGCTGTCGCCCGATCGGATCGCGTACTACCATTTCGCGCAGATTCCGGACAAGGTGGCGGCTCAGCGCAGGCTTGACTACACCAAGCTGCCCGACAGCGAGACGAAACTGCAAATGTTCCTGACGGGGCTGCGGATGCTGAGCGAGGCCGGGTACGAGTTCATCGGGCTGGATCACTTTGCCAAGCCGGACGAGCCGCTCGCTGTAGCCCTGCGCGAGGGGACGTTGCAGCGGAACTTCCAGGGCATGACGACCGGAGGCGGGCTCGACCTCGTTGGTGTTGGTGCGTCGTCGATCAGCCATCTGACGAAGCTCGCCTTCCTCCAAAACGTGCACGAGCTTCAGGAGTACACCACCCGCGTCAGCGGCGATCGGTTGCCGATCTTCCGCGGCAAACGCTTAACACGTGACGATCTGATTCGTCAGGCCGTGCTCGGCGAGCTGTACTGTCGTAGGGGAATCCGTCCCGACCTGATCGAGCAGGAATACGACATCGTATACGGTGAGTACTTCGCCCGGGAGTTGGATGTGTTACGGGAGTTGGAGCGGGATGGCTTGGTTTCGGTCGAGGACGACGGTCGCGTCAGCATCACCATGCCGCTGGGACACGTGCTGATGCGCACCATCGCCGCGGTGTTCGATGCGTACCTGGCGCCCGACGCGTACCGCGCGGGCGACCGGCAGTACTTCTCGGCCAATGCGTAAGAGGGATTTTCTCATGCCGCCACAAATCAAGAATGATCTGTTGCTTCGAGCGGCGCGGTGTGGGCGGACGGAGCGCACACCGGTCTGGCTGATGCGACAGGCCGGTCGCTTCGATCCGGAGTACCGCGCGTTGCGCGAGCGCGCCGACCTGCCGCTCGAAGTCCTGTTCCGCACACCTGAACTGGCGGCCAGGATTTCGCTGCTCCCTATGCGCTTCGGCGTCGACGCGATCATCTTCTTCCAGGACATCCTCACGCCGCTGGCGCCGATGGGTGCCGAATTCATCTTTCGGCCTAGTCCGGTGCTGGAAAATCCGCTCCGAACGGCCGCCGACGTTGCGGCGCTGCGACGATATGACCCGGCCACAGCTTTGCCTTTCGTAACGCAGACGCTGCGCATGGTTCACGAGGAGCTGGCAGGCGAACTGCCGCTACTGGGATTTGCCGGTGCCCCGCTGACGCTGGCTTTCTTTCTTCTGGAGGGGAAAAGCCCGGGGAGCGAGGCAACACAGGCCCGCGCGCTGATGCGTTCTGATCGGAGGCTGCTGCACCGACTTCTGGAGCATCTGGCGGACATGACGACGGAGTACCTCGCCCTACAAATCGAGGCTGGCGCCGACGCGGTGCAGCTCTTCGAATCGTGCGGCGACTTGCTTTCGGAAGCGGAGTATCGCGAGTTCGCCCACCCGTATCACCGGCGGGTCCTGGATCGGCTCGGTAACAAAGTGCCTCGCATTCTTTTTGTCGCAGAGCGACCTTTCATTGGGTTGATGGCCGAATCCGGGGCTGAAGTGCTCAGCGTGGGCCGGTGCGTGGACCTGGCCGATGTGCGTCGGCGCGTTGGCCATAAGGTCGCATTGCAGGGCAATGTTGACAATCGGTTGGCGGCGACCGGAACACTCGAAGAGGTGGCCGCCGCGACGCGCGCTTGCGTAAAAGCAGGTGGTCACCACGGTCACATCCTAAACCTGAATCAGGGATTGCTGAAGGAAACACCGGTTGAGAACGTCCGTCGGCTGGTTGAAACATGCAAGGTCACAATCCTCGTCGGACGCGATGCAGAGATACCGAGTACCTGAGCATGAGCGAGGAAGACATCAAAGACGTCATTGTCGTCGGCGGCGGGATCAGCGGCTTGACCACCGCGTGGCACCTGAACAATGCCGGCGTCGACGTTATGTTGCTCGAGGCCGGACCCAGGGTCGGCGGCGCCATGCAGACCGAGCGGCGCGACGGCTTCCTACTAGAGGAAGGGCCGTTCAATGTGATTATCCGAGATCCGGCGTTCGAGGAGCTCCTCGGCGGCCTGTCCAATCGCATCAACGTCGTTACCGCCAGCCCGGAGGCAAAGAAGCGTTACATCTACCGCAAAGGCCGGCTCATGGCCGCGCCTACGAATCCGATCCACCTGTTCACCTCGCCGCTGCTGAGCTTCGGCGGGGCGTGCCGTGCAATGAGCGGACTGTTCTTCAGTCGTCGCGCCGAAAAGCCCGAGTGCACCATCGAGGAGTTTGCGGCACGGCGCTTTGGCCGCGAGGTGTCGGATACGATGGTCAGCGCAGTCGTGGCGGGAGTCCTGGCCGGCGACATCCGCAAGCTCAGTGCGTACGCCTGTTTCCCGGTGCTGCGTGACTTCGACACGAAGTCGTTCAGCCCACTAGGCCGCACATTTCGACGTATCCCGAGTATGATCCGTAAACGGTTGGACCCCGGATTGCGGCGGCGTTGGCGCGGGCTGGTAAGCGTGGACCGGGGCCTTGGTGGCCTGGCAGATGCCATCGCCAACACGCTGGGCGAGCGGCTGGTTGTTCGACACCGAGTCGAGACATTCCAGCGTGAAAGCGGGTATTCCCGTCTTCGCTGCTCGGGTGCCACTGGCGGCTTGTCCGCCAGTGCCTCCCGCGTTGGCTCGAACACGATACGCGAGATGCGTTGCCGCCGGGTTGTGCTGGCCGTGCCGGTAGGCGAGGCGAGCCGGCTTCTGTCGTCGCTCCAGGCGGAAGCAGCCGCGATCCTGGCCGGCATCGAAAGCGCCCCGCTGACAGTGATCAACCTGGCCTTCCGCCGGGCGGACGTCGGACACCCGCTCGACGGTTTCGGCTTCCTCGTCCCGCACAACGAGCCGGAGTTTCCGCTGATGGGAGTGCTGTGGGCCGACAGCGCGTTCCCGCACCACGCTCCATCCGACCAGCGCCTGATGCGGGTGTTCGTCGGGGGCGCAAGCACGCCCAACGTCAATTCACAAAGTGATGAGGAGCTGGTAACGACTGCGCTGGGTGCCCTGCGCGATCTCCTGCGGATTACGGGCGACCCCACGCTCGTAGATATATGTGCGTATCCGGATGCTATCCCACAGTATCACCTCGGGCACGTCGAGAAAATCGTCCGACTTCGCCAGATCGCTGCGACGATCCCGGGCCTGCACCTGGCAGGAAACTTCCTGGACGGTGTTTCGATCAACGACTGCGTCCGCCTTGGCAAACAAGTAGCCCACGATGTTATTACAGCCCTTTCTGAGAGGAACGATCCATGAAGCCCCAATCGCACCACCTCCCTCGCCCGCTGCGTCGCCCGCGGCGCTTGCGGCGTAATGTCGTCATTCGAGGCTTGGTCCGCGAAACCCGACTGACTCCGGACCGTCTCGTTCTGCCATTGTTCATCAACGACGGCGAGAACCGCTCCGAAGCGATTGCGTCGATGCCCGGACATGCGCGGCAGTCCGTGGACCTGATTATTGCGCGTTGTCGGGAGTCGCTCGACCTGGGCGTCGGCGCGTTCGCGCTCTTTCCGGTCATCGATCCGCAGAAGAAAACCGCGGACGCACGCGAGGCCGTCAATCCCGACAACCTGCTGTGCCGCAGCTTGCGGATGTTGCGCGAATCCGTGCCGACGGCGTGCCTTATCACGGACATTGCCCTCGATCCCTACTCCAGCCTCGGTCACGACGGATTCGTCAGTGATCGTGGCGTCGTAATGAACGATGAGACCGTTGACATTCTGGCACGCATGGCAGTGCTTCACGCCGAGGCGGGTGCCGATTTCGTCGCCCCGTCCGACATGATGGACGGCCGCGTGGCCGCCATTCGCGCGGCACTCGATGCAGCGGGCGCCCACGACGTAGGCATCATCAGCTATACTGCGAAGTACGCCTCCCCGTTGTACGGCCCCTTCCGCGACGCGCTCGACTCGGCACCGGTCGAGGCGGCAAACGTGCCAAAGGACAAGAAGACCTATCAGATGGACCCGGCCAATGCCCGTGAGGCGACCATAGAGGCGCAGCTCGATGAGGCGGAAGGGGCGGACATGCTCATGGTCAAGCCCGCGCTGCCTTACCTTGATATCATCAGCCGCCTCCGCGCGACGACAAACCTGCCCGTCGCTGCCTATCACGTCAGCGGCGAGTATGCGATGGTAAAGGCGGCGGCGGAGAATGGCTGGCTGGACGAACGGGCGTGCATGACGGAAGCACTGATGGGAATTGCGAGGGCCGGCGCGGACGTGATCTTCACCTATGCTGCGTTGGACTACGCACGCTGGTGGCGCGACGGGCCGGCCTGATCGGCAATTGCTTCAGCAAGCGCTTCAAAACTGGGCGGATCAGCCTCGGTCCAGACCTCGCAGCCGAGTCGTCGGATCGCGGCGGAGGTGACCCGGCCGATGCTCGCGAAAGGCAGCTTGACCGGGCCCACCACCTGCACGGCTGACGGGCTCGCGACTGCGACGACATCTACATGCCCGACGATGGTGCGGTCGTACGTCCGCACAAAGTTGTCGTACAAGACGGGACTTCGCAGCTCTACATCGCGCCACGCCTTCGGTGTCGAGACTCGCGCCGACCGCGGGTAACAAACCGTGCCGCTCGCGACCTGCGTACGCAGTTCGGTAAACAATCCTGCTCCGTGGCCGTCCGGACTGACCAATTCGACGTGCAGTCCATGAGACCTAGCTAAGCGCGCCGACGGTTCTCCCACGACTGCAACACGCGGCATGCGTGCGGCGTCGCACGACCGGACGGCTTCGATCGCGAACGGGCTGGTCAGCACGAGCCAATCGTTGCGTGACAGCGAGCCGATCGCCTGAGCCGGATCGCACACGAGCCGCCGCTCAATCACCGGTTCCAGAACAGGTGTCAGACCGCGGGCTCGCAAGGCAGTGGAGAGCGGCCCATCTTCGGGTTCGTCACGTGTGACCCACACACGCATGGCTTACTGTAATTCCTCTAAGAGCCGGTCAGCCAGCGCGACGCCCACGGCAACCGGGTCACGACCGATCTCGGTGCCTTCGGCGAAGCGGGCGTAATCATCCGTGAAGAGGCGGGCTCGCAGTGTGACGTCGTCGTCCGTCGTCTGCGCCAGCGCACCCACGGGAGTGCGACAACCGGCACCGATGCGGCGTAGAATGGTGCGTTCCGCCAAGACGCAACGCCGCGTCTGTGGGTCGTCCAGCACCGCGGTCAGCCTGGCCGCCTCGCTGTCCACACGGGCCTGAACCGCAAGCGCGCCCTGCGCGGGGGCCGGCAAGATCTGGTCTATGGGGAGATCGACCACGTGCGGGTATTCGATCCCCAGCCGCTTGAGACCAGCCGCGGCAAGCACCACAGCATCCAGGTTCTCCCGCTCGATTTTCGCGACTCGCGTGGGCACGTTGCCACGGATCAGCACGATTTCGAACGCGCCAAGCAGTAGTAACTGTGCAGCTCGACGCGGGCTGCCGGTCCCGATGCGCGCACCCGCCGGCAGCTCCTCCAACTTCGTTGCCCCGCGAGTCAGGAGCACGTCATGCGCGACCTCCCTCGGCGGCGTCGCGGCGATCACCAGCCCCGCCGTCTCGGCTGTCTGCAGGTCCTTGTAGCTATGGACGGCAAAATCCACCCGCTCGTCGAGCAGGGCCTTCTCGATCGCGCTAACAAACGCCCCAACCGGCCAGTCGCGCCCGAGACTCTTATCGGCCGCGATATCACCGTGGGTCGTGATGATCACCTGCTCGATCTGAAGATTCTGACAGGTCCCGCGCAGCCGATCACAGACCCAGTTAGTCTGCCACAGCGCAAGGTCGCTCCCACGCGTGCCGACACGCAGCCTGCTCATGATGCGGCCATCCGAAAGCTCTCGCGCGCCGCGGCGATGATGACATCGATCGCCGCATCATCGTGTGCCGCCGAGACAAACATCGCTTCATACCCAGAGGGCGGCAACCAGATGCCGCGGTCCAACATGGCTTGGAAGAAACGTGCGTAAAGCTCGTGGTCAGCGGCCTGGGCATCAGCGAAGCTCCGCACGGGGCGATCTAACAGTGCGAGTCCCAGCATCCCACCCAGTGCCCCGGTCTGCACCTTGATGCCGGCCTCGCCGGCAGCGCTACGGAAGCCCTCGGCAATACGGGCGGCCTTCGATGCAAGCTGGTCGTAGAAGCCGTCGGCCCGGCACAGCTGTAGGGTGGCGATCCCGGCTGCCATGCCGAGCGGGTTGCCACTGAGCGTACCGGCCTGGTACATCGGACCAAGCGGACTGACCTGCTGCATGAGATCCTTGCGTCCACTGTATGCCGCCACCGGTAAACCGCCACCGATGACCTTGCCCAGGCAAGTGAGATCGGGCTCGATGCCGCAGAGATTCTGATAGCCGCCCCACGCGACGCGGAAGCCGGTCATCACCTCATCGAAAACGAGCAGGCTGCCGTGCTGATTGCACACCTCCCGGAGTCCGGTAAGGAATCCCTCGACCGGTTCGACGAAACCCATGTTGCCGGCCACGGGCTCGATCACGATCGCGGCTACGTCACCGTCGTGCTGCGCCATGATCTGCTCGACTGTGGTCAGGTCGTTGTACGGCGCGAGCAAGGTGGCCTGGGCAAACGCTTGCGGCACGCCGGCCGAATCGGGTACGCCGAAGGTCGCCGCTCCAGACCCCGCAGCCACCAGCAACGCATCGACGTGACCGTGATAGCAGCCGAGGAACTTTAGGACCTTCGCACGGCCCGTCGCTGCTCGCGCCAGGCGGATGACGCTCATGCAGGCCTCCGTGCCGCTGTTGACGAACCGGATCATCTCCACGCGGGGCAGCGCTTGGACAATGAGTTCAGCCAGCTCGGCCTCTGCCGCGCAGCAGGCACCAAAACTGAGTCCTTTGGCGGCGGCCTGCTGCACCGCGTGCACGACCACGGGATGAGCGTGCCCCACGATCGCGGGACCCCATGTGCCAACGAGATCGACGTAGCAGTTGCCGTCCACGTCGTACACCCGGGCTCCCTCTACGTGCTCGATGAATACCGGGTCTCCACCCACGGCCCGAAAGGCCCGTACTGGACTGTTTACGCCGCCGACCAGGGTGGCGCACGCCCGCTTATATAGGGCAGCAGAGCGAGGGCGTCTCATATCGCAGGACAAGGTTATCTCCGAACCTCAAAACGAAAGCCACTTCCACCGCTAACCTTCGATAATCAGCGCAGAGAAATATAACGCTGTTTGGCGCAGAGCGACACGTGCCGGACCTGACGCGTGGCGCGATGAGCCCCCGACTGGGGACACTAACTCCGATGCTGGTGCTGACGGAGCAATCCCATTTCTGGTTGAGACTCTGATCAGCTCCGTCGCATGATTCATGCCACCGTCTTGCCCTGCGACTGGACAATGTCACGCTGGCCTGCCAATGACACATCCCTGAACGCCGATCGCGGTAAACCAGGCCTGACCACAGAGGGCAGGTCACACCGGATGATTGTCTAATCAGGGCAGTAGTACCCGGGCGAACTCAATCGGCACGCCGAAGTTGGATCCGTCGAAGTCCGGAGTAATCGCGAAGTTGACCCCGATTACCGTGCCGTCCGGGCCGAACACGGGGCCGCCCGATCCACCTGAGGTTGTCTCGGCATCGTAGACCAGCCTTCTTTCGGTCACGTCGTTCAGTGCCCCTTGGGTGATCACTGGGAAAATGGCGTTCCGCTCGGCGAGTTGCGTGATCAGGCTCTCGGTATCCGTGGCTCGGTTAAGAACCTCGTTGACGAGGTCAGGCTCAGCCCGGGCCAAGAGCGCATTGAGGCCGGTAGGGTAACCGAGGACGATGACGCGTTCGCCGCGCACGGCGTCGAATCCGCCGGTATGCAGCGGGAGGATCGGGACATCATCCACTGAGACCTGAAGGATGGCTGTGTCCACCTCGTCCGCGCCGAGCCTAATGGTTGCGGGATCCACCGTGATCGGTTGTTTTCCCGGGAAGCTGACGGTAAGAAGGACGAACTCCGGGATCAGTCCCTGGGCGAGCAACGGAGCGACGGTCTCGTTGTTCCACCAGGGTTCCGCCACGTGTCGGTTGGTGATCACGTGCCCGGTAGCCGCGGCCAGGAAGCCGGACCCGATGTACTCCAATTGCAGGGCACCGCCGTTGGAATCCACGACCTGCACGAGTTCGTCGTCGTGGGAGTACTTGAGGGTGTAGATGCCGTGAATGAGGCACACTCCGCGGCTGTACACCTCGAGCACCTTCTTGAGGGCCTTGTTCCGTTTAACCAGCCGGTCTACGACCAAAGCACGGCGCATGAGATCCGCGCGCAGCTCCTCCACTTCCGCACGCGAGATTTGCCCAGCCTGCTCGTGCCGGAACTCCGCCATCTGCTCGCGAAGGCCGGCAAGTTCCTGCTCGTAGACTTCGTTAAGCCTCCTCCGCGAGGACTCCTGCTCAAGGGCGATCTGCCGCCCTCCAAGGGAGGCCCCCAAGAAGGCCACCACCGCGACCAGGACGAGGAGGATCAGAAGGAACGCAGCCTGAACTTTCCTGCTGGAGTGGGTAAGCAGATCGTGCCGGAGAGTTTGCGTGCCGGCGACGAGGCCGCTTTCGCGGCGTACTTCGCGTGCATCGCTAAGCGTTTGGTTGAACGGCTTGCAGGGTCGGCCGGGCTGGGTGCAGACGCGGTAACGCAGTCTGGGGCCACCGACCCCAAGCTCAAGCAGGTCGCCATTTTTGAGGATCACATCGCGGACTTCCTGCCCATTGACGAACACCTTTCCGTCGTTGGCCTTGAGGGCAAACGCGTTGCTCTCGATGGCGAGGTCCAGGCCGACGTGGCGTTCGGCGACCTGTTGCCCTGGGGGAAAGTGAACGTCTGCCTCGGGCACGGTGCCGAGCAGCAGGTTCTTCTTGGCATAGGTGACGGTTCGGCCGCGGTAGGGACCGCTTAGATGGAGTAGCTGGGCACGCACCAGACACCCTATCAAAGACTACACAGGTGGAGTTGCCCAGCACTTCTTGAAGGCAATCCCACGATCGTCGCCCGACGACCGTCGGGCACCTCCCAGTTTCCACGAGAAACGGCTACTTGTACAGATGTCCTTGTGCCTCCCGGATATCCTATCCGGGCCGAAAATCGGGGTTTCAGGCATTCCTGGGGACATCCGAGATTGGCGCTTCCTCGGACGCAGCTATGCTCGTACGTCTTCACACACGTAAGGTATAGGGTCTGGGAGCGCTGCATGGGTTCGGCACAGATGATCTTCGTTTCTCTTCGGTTGCTATTGGAGCCGGGCCGAATAATGACACCATACGCTACCAAGATGCGAATCGAACTCATTTTACAGCCTCCGACAACCTCCGTCACAGGCTGGAGACGATAGCCGAGGCGTCGAAACTGTCAAACCGTAGGTCGTGTATTGACAAGGCGTACGGAATAAACGATAGGGACAGGAATCGAAGCGAAGGGAACAAAGCCATTTTCTAAAGACTCGAACGTCAATCTGGATCTCATGTGCATACTCCTTCTATGGATTGCCGTGATGCCAATGTCATTCTCTGGTTCCCGCGCTTTCCCACGGTTTGGCGAGGCTGTACGCGTTAATGGAATGACGAGCTCAGTGACGTGCCTGTTGCGCACATGGCCAGCGCTGCAGCGTCTCGGCGGTCGATTCGCGGGATTCGTTGGTGAAAGGACTACTCCATGCTACTGGGGAATATCCTAGCCGGTGCATTATTGACACTCGCTAGTGCGCAGACCGAGCCCACACCTGTAAATGGGGCATTGCCGGTTCCTCCGTACTCTGAGATGCTCTTACGGCAGGTTCCACGATCGGACAAGGACGTGGAGGACCGTCTTGCGCATGTCCAGATACGCATGGCGGAACTGCAACTGCTGCTGGCCGCGCCTCCTCCTGAGGCCACCGACGAGGTCGCAACAGCCATCCATTCGCTACAGGAGTCGGCATATCGCGCGTGGGAAGTATATGCGAACCGGTTGAATCGCTTCAGGGCGTTGAAGGTAAGCCTCGTGAATCTGACGAGCTCGGAGCGTTTATCGGCGGCGACCGAACAGCTGGCGCAGCTACAACGCGAGTTAGACGACTTGGCAAAGTTGGTCACTCCTGCAGCGATCACGGTTGGACAAATACAGGCAGTGAAAGAACAGGTCGAAACGCTCCAGGTCCACGTGAACACGCTTTCCGACACGCAAATCCGCCGGTCGCAAGTGCTGGCAACAGGTTTTCAGCAGCAGCAAGAGCAGCTTGAAGCTGACCTGCGCCAATTGCGTACGGAGAAGGAAGAACTGAAGAAACGAACCGACGCCGTGCTAACAACCGCCGGCCCTAGAGAGCAGGAACGTCTGCACCTTCAACATGAGCGGGTTGACGTTCAGACGTCGGCAGTGGAGTTGGCGCTGGAAATGCTTCCCATGGAACGGCAGGAGGCAGAACTCCTAGTCACGCACGATGAGCGTTTGCTGGACGCAAACCGCAAGAAACTGGAAGCGTTGAGCCGCCGGCTGGCGGCGCTCAGAGAGGCCCAAAGCCGAAGCCGGCTGGAGACGCTGAAGATCGAACGGTCACAGGTAACGGGCCCCATCGGTACGGCTGTGCTGGATCTGCGCCTGCTGTGCGAGAAGACACTCGTCTACTACTTCCAGCGTCCCAAGGATATCGATGCTCTGCAACGCCGGTTCCCAAAACGCACTCTCGACCGCATCACTGAACGCATCTCGCTCTCGAAGGCCTACTGGGACCGCACGATTCAGTCCCTGGAGTATTGCACCGGAAACGAGGCTGCAGGGCTGGAGCGGCAGCTTCGAGATGAATACGCTGAGATCGCCAAGAGCCTGACGATGGTGCGAGCCCGTCTGGCCAGCACCATGGACGAATCCCAGGAGCTGCAAACTGTGCGTGAGAACGTGCGACAGAGATTCTCGTCCTTCGCAGATACGCTAGCCCCTGAGCTTGCCGCCCTGGAGATGAAGGAACGTGCCCAGCTTGAAGGAGAAGTAACGAGCCTGAGAGTAGCTCTTGAAGAATCGATGCGTACGGCGATCAAAGCCTGGGAAGATGTGGCGGGACGTCTCAACGACGCCCTGGCGGGTCTCGAGCAGCACGAGGTTTACCTCCAAGACGTAGGCCAGCAGCTACGGTGGAAGCGGATCACGAGCCGCGATTCCGGTTTAATCGGAGCAGACTGGTCGGCGGCATGGGCTGAACTGGCGACACTTTTTCGAAGACCGCAGACGGAAGGCCACACCGACGCAGAAAAGGAAGCACGTGAAGCGTTCCGTGAGGAGTTGTTCGGCGAGCACACCGATGCCGGCGCTGAGATACGTGCCCTAATTCGCGCGGCACGCACCGATCTGGCGACAGCGTCCGGTGCGGATTGGGCATGGGTTGTGACGTCCCTAGCTGCATCACTTGTGCTGGGGTTTGCGTCATATCGTATTGCCCGCTGGAAGGGTGTTCGCCTGGCCCGAGTAATTGTGGAACGGTACGGAACCGAACGTAGCGATGTGGTGTCGCTGGGTTCTGGTCTTAGTATGCGAGTGAACCTGATGGTGCTGAACATGGTCGGCGACTTGGCGGTTCCGCTGCTTTTAGCGTTAGCCCTTGTCTTCAGCGTTTGGCGACTACTGGATAATCACATCCTCCGGGAAGCAGCCCTCACCTTGTTCGCTGCGATTGCTATCGCAATAACAGCCTTGAGATTGGTCCATCACCTCTTTGAAGCATACAGTCCCCCCCACCGCCCGATCCCTTGCACTGACCCTGTGGCCAAGCACTACCGCTGGTGGCTTTCGATGCTCATCGTTCTTTCGCTGGTTGCCCTGTCGGTACCGTTGCTGCTCAGCGTGGCAGATTCAGCACCGGCACTGCAGAGTGTTTGCTTGGAAACGTACAAGGCTTGCTTCTTGGCTCTGTTGCTTCTGTTTTTGGTTCGCAAGGAGCGAGTCCTCGGCCTCGGTGATGTGTGGCATCGACACTGGGGGATGATGGTTGTCTGGATCGTATATCCTTTGGCGGCGATATGTGTTGGGTTGCTCCTGCTGCTTCAACTTCTAGGCTTTGGGGCCCTTGTTACATCCGTCGGAGCCGGATTGCTGCTGGCCACGGGGATCGTTTTTGCGCTGGGCGCCGCGACGGAGTATTTGGCTGACATCATTGACCGGCACATGGACTCGACGACGGAAGGCCCAGGCAAGCCACTACTGGAGGTTGTGGATGAGGCGGGCGACCTTGACGAAAGTCGCACGCGCTACTCGATCAAGTTGTTGAAGGCCCTTGTCCGACTAGCCGGTTTTGCCGCAGCGATCCTCCTAATTCTTTGGGCTTGGGATGTTCCCATCCGCTCGGAATGGCTGGCGTGGCGTAAGTGTGCGTTCGGAGCACTGGTGATTGTCATAGCCCTCGTGATCGATCGAATCGCGTTTGCCGCACTATACACGCTATACCGCTCGGGACGGCTTCCCATCAGCACTGTCAACATCATACGACGGTGGGCGCGCGGCGTACTGACGGTCCTCGTTGCATTGATAGTGGTTGCGTTGGCAGGATTCAAGATCGACAGTCTCTGGACGTTTTTGACTGCCATTCTGGCCATGGTTGCGATTGGATTCGTAGCAGTCTGGAGTATTCTAAGCAACGTCTTGGCCACGTTGGTCATCCTCATCTGGCGTCCGTTTAACGTGGGAGAGCGAATCGAGGTCTTACCCGAAGGTATCGAAGGACAGGTGATCGACATCAATTTTGTGTACACGATTCTGAAATCTGAGGATGGTAAGAAGATGGCGATCCCCAACAATCTGTTTGTCCAGAAGTTCATTCGACGCAACAGCCTCCAAGGGGCACCAAAGCGAACCCTGGCCGAACAGCTCGCGTCGGACAAACCGCTGGAGGAATCGGCCGAATAAGTGGTCATCCGACAATCGTAGGAGGCGTGCAAGCGTGAGTCGTCATGAGGCAGACGAAGTAGCGAGATGATTCCGAGGACAAGCTCAAACCTCGCTAGCTGGCCGACCAGTAGTACCGCGACGACAATGAACGGGGCATCGGTCAGCGCTGGAGCGATGGCAACCTTGATGCCGTCAAGGACGCCGAAGCGCAGCGTCTGAGACACGACCACGGTTGCAGTTGGACCAGGCGAGAATCCGCCTGCAAGTCCGAAGATGCTCCCCGCTGCTAAGAAGGTGAGAGCTTGCATGATGCGAAAAGTATATACGCTATCCGCCGCTCAGCTTAGCGGGGTACCCGAGGTCTTGGAGAATCGACAAGGCTCGCTCGCGGTGGTCGCCCTGGATTTCGATTCTCCGATCGTTGATCGTGCCTCCCGCAGCGCAGGCGGTTTTCAACTGCGCCAGAATGGCGTCCAAGTTCGATGCGACAGGGTCGAGCCCCGTGATGATGGTCACGGTCTTGCCCTTGCGGCGTATCTCTCGGCCAACGCGGGCGGATTGATCCTTGGGCAGCAGGACGGCGCCGGATTCACTGCGTGGGCAGGTGCACTGCGCCAAGGATTGTTTACATACCTCGCAGGTGACGGGGCGCTCCAGCGGTGTTCCATCAAACAAGCCCGACATTGGGCGGATTGTACACGCTTCGCGCAGTGTGTTCGATGGCAACCCCAGCATTGGCGCGTTGGAGCAGCCAGGCCGGCACGAATCCCGGCGAGAGCGGTCGTTTCCGGTTGAATCAGGTGGCTCGCCTGGGTACGATCGCAAGTTGAGGTTTGACAACTGGGAAATGGTCGTTTGAAACATGTTTGAGCGGTTCTCAGATCGAGCGCGGAAGGTAATGGCGTATGCCAATCAGGAGGCCCAACGGCGCAACCATCAGTACATCGGCACCGAGCACATCCTGCTCGCCCTTGTGTTGGAGGGATCGGGTGTCGGCGCTTACGTGCTCAAGGATCTGGGCGTCGACTTGAAGGCGATACGCAAGGAGGTGGAGAAGCTGTTGAGGGACGGTTCCGAGGCTGGCACGGCCGTCAAGTTGCCTCAGACGCCGCGCGCCAAGCGCGTCATCGAGCACGCTATCGAGGAGTCGAAGAACCTGAACCACAACTACGTCGGAACGGAACACCTCCTGTTGGGCTTGCTCCGTGCGAAGGAGGGGGTTGCGGGGTGCGTTCTGGGGAATCTGAACGTAGCCTACGACGCGGCTAGGGCATCGATCATCGATATACTCGGCAGAAGCGATTGAGTCTGATCGAGTGCCTGGGCAATCGGCATTCTAAGGTGCGAAGTATTTCCGACGTCATTGATGGGAGTGTTCCCCATGGTCAAGCGGGCGACCGTTCTCGTATTGGCAATTGTATTGACTGCCTCCTTGGCGGGTGGCGGATGCCCACTCCCCCCAGTGGCAGCGTTTTAAACGATGAGTTTCCCGCTTATCGATCCGCTCGGGCGTCTTACGCCGACGGCCCGGGTGCCCTTTCTTGGCACCGGGCTTCTTACGCCGCTTAGGCGTGTTAGGCTTGGTGTAGATCGGCACCATGCCCGAGGGCATCGAGGGGGAGGGCTGCGATGTTTCGCGCTGTCCCTGGAGGGTCGCGATTACCGTGTCTTGTTCGCTGAGGCGTTTGTCCTGTTCGGCGATGCGTTGGCCCGCAGCCAGAAGTGCCAAGGTGATGACTTCGGGATTATCCTTGCAGAGCCGCAACGCCTGCGTTTTGCTGAGCTCACCGCGCACCGCGGCGTTGATCAGCGTGCCGACCGATCTCGCCTTCCCTGGCTGCATGTCGGTCTACATACCAGCGCCAAGGCGAGCGCGCAAGTTTACCTATCTTAACATCCTGCGTCCCCGATCCTTGTGCATTGCAGACGGCTGACCTGTTACGCAGAATACACAGGCCGTGGAAACGAAGTTGCTTCTTGTCACGATTACGATGCCCCGGGCCGTGCTGCTTTTCGTCACTCTCCTGGTGGGCTTTGCGTTGGGCCTGATCACCGCCACGTGGCTCAGCCGTAGGCCGCCAAAAAAGGAGGAGTAATACAACCACTGCAGCGTTGGACAGGGGAAGGTGAAACCATGTTTCGCGAGCTGTTATGCAAGGCGTCACCAAGTGCCGAACCGTCACGTTCCGTTAACGCTGGACATGGACTTGGATCTACTCGAAATACGCTTTAGTCACGTAGTTCTGCATCATGCGTCGCGTGTTGAAGAACGAGCCGTTGATGGAGTCGGTCGCGCCCTGGATGCTTCTTTGCGAACCTCTCGATTTCCTTGAAATGGGAGAACGCCACGTTAGCCATTTCGTGATCGATAAAGCCCACGATCATCCTCTCCACACCTTCCTCCATCGGCTCCGGTAGCGACGGCAACACAATCTGTCTCCCGTCTGTCCACGCTTCTTTGCCTTGGCAAGTAACTCTTACACCGAACTGATCAGTCAACGTTCTGGCCAGCCGCTCAAGCTGGCTTTCGAATGGATTGTTTCTCATCGTTTGAGACTCCTCGCGATGCGCAATAGAAAAGGCCGTGCCCGCCGCATCGCATCAGCAGGCGCGACCTGTGCAACAGGAAACTCGTTTGGGGGCCTTTCTATGCACCTCCTTGTGGCTGCGCAGCCGGGCCGACACGCATCCGTAGAATACTCCGTCCAATCCTGCGAATCCCTACGTAGGTAGGATTGGCAGGATCGGTACGCGTGCTGCGTCGATCCCGACTAATAAGCTCCAAGAACGTCCGTGATCCGGCCGGAGCTTTAGATGAGGGATGTGGTAACCGTGGAGAACGTCGGCGCACGGGCCGGGAGCCCGAAAACGCGAGCTGCGCCGATCGCTTGCATCGACCTGGACCGCTTCTGCGGCAATTGTGGGTACAACCTCCGAACGCTCCCAGTGTATCGTGATGACCGCACGGGCATCCCGGTGGTGAGATGCACGGAATGCGGCCGGTTCCAGTCGGCCAACGACGCCTCGACAGCATTGCGGCCCTGGCTCGACCGGCTGACATTATTCCTGCTGGGCGCGTGGGTCCTGTTTCTCATGGCGATCTTCGCTCACTTGTGCCTGGCGGAAGGCGCGGTGAGCTACGCCAATCTGGACGAGTTGACCGAGCATGTGGGCTCAAACATTCGGCGGATCGGCAACGTGACGATCCGCGACTGGGTCAACACCTCGGCCCCCTTGGAGGTCACCACGGAGTATCCTGAGTACGAGTTTTTCATCGCTTCGATCCTGTTCGGCTCGTTTATGATTGCGTTCACATCCGGCCTGTTCGCGGTGATTGCCATACCGCACTGGCACCGGGCTGCCTATGTCGGACTCATGCTGGCTATGCCCGTCATAGCCGGCGGCGTCGTCGCCGTCGTCTGGAAGTACGACGCGCCGCATTTGTTCCTATGGGGTATGCCCTACATCGCGGCCCACGCCGGTGCGCAACTCCTCGGCGGGCTCGCAGGCATAGCGTTCGGGCGGCCACTGGGGCGACTCGCCGTTCGCGTCTTTCTGCCACCCAGCGTACGCCCCCGGCTCGCCTTTCTCTGGCTGGCCGACGGCAAACCGTTCCCGCGTTCACGAGTCGATCCCCATCCTGCAACCGCCAACGCGACTGCTGGTCGATAAGGGCAACGCCACCCGCGTCCGGATTCCGGCAAACCGTTCGCGCGCTGCGCAGTTTTTGATTGCGACAAGGATTTAAGAGTTTTTGCGTCGCAAGGATTTAAGAGTTTTTGTGTCGCGGAGCCGACGCAAAAGCTTTCTTGGACT
>CAZJTP010000045.1:0-24688 GCA_964548955.1 uncultured Phycisphaeraceae bacterium | reverse complement strand
GCATCCCAATACGGCGAACGCTCATAGAAGAAGTGCAACCGAGCACGTGGGCTTGCAGCGAAGTTGCGATCGCCGTGAATCTTCGTCTCGAACTCCTCGCGAAGCGCGGGATCAACATTCAGCATTCGCCGGGCCATCGCCTCCAGAACGTAGTGAGCGGCATACTCCTTCTGCTCGAAAATGGCATTGAAAAAGCCCCAGGCCACGAGCGAATCAGGTGCGTCGGGTTCGAACATGTGGATCGCCACTTTGGCGTCAGGCTGATCGAGTGGAACCATGACCGATCCTGCTGGGAAGGTCCGGCGTTCGACAACCAACTCGGTCTTGAAGCGTGGTCGCACGCGCCCTTCGAACGGCCGCTTCGCAAATGTTACATCACTGAAACGATACGACTCCACCTCAATCGTAACGGGCTCCCCAAGGCGCAGACTGCGCAGGCCGTGGACGCCGACCAGCTCGATGACCTCGGTCCACTGCGGCGGGATGATGTAGGCCAGCGGCGGGCTGATTGACTTCGTAACCTCCGTGTTGTTGTGCCAGACGGTATCGATCTCGACCGGTGTGCTGCTGTCATAGATGATGCGCATATCGCCGGAAATCTCGCTGAGCTCGCGACGACTGGCGTAGCCTTTGAAGGTGATGGGCACCGAATCTTCCGTGCGGCCGATGGTGACAGGCAGCGTCACCTCCGGGTCATACCTTGTACCCATCTTGACGGTTGCATTATCAGCGGCAAGAACCGCTGCGCGCAAAGAGGCAGGGTCGCGATTGAGCAGCTCCAGCGTATGCAGCATGATGTTGTAATGGGCGATCACGCGCGTGCGATATGTCTTTAGCGCGTGGGTCTCGACCAGAATCGAGGGGCGGTTGCGGATGGATACGTATCCCGTCGAGTATCGCGGGCTGAATCCTCCCGAGCTGATGCCCTTTGACGGATCCTTCGAGTCGACCAGCCCGAAGTATATCATGGGGATGTGGCCATCGCCTTCAAGCGCGGGGATCAGGTTCGGATAGAGAGTTTGCTTGATCCACCCGGCGACCTGCGGGGCGGCGGCCTCAGTGGTGTCCAGCGAGTACAACAGATCGTACTGCCAGTCGCCGCCGTCGGTCGTGTGGTTGTCGAAGTGCAGGTCGGGTCGCCACGTGTTCCAGACGGCAAGCCAATCCCGCATCTCCGCCGCATCGGCCTTGAGGTAATCACGATTGAGGTTCAAGTTGCGCGAAGTGACTCGCCATCCCATGGCCGCGGGCCCGTTCTGATTGATCCTGGAGTATGGGCTGAATCGCTCGTGCCCGTCGACGCTGAAGATCGGCATGATCAGCAAAACAACGTGATCGAGCAGCTCTTTTCGCGTCTTGGTGATCGCGATGTCTCGCAGCAGCATCAATGATCCGTCCTTGCCCGCGCACTCGCCTGGGTGAATGCAGTTCTGCGCCAGGACCACCAGCTTGCCGGCGGCCCGAGCAGCCTTAGGCGTAAAGGCCCCATCCTTCGACGCAATCACCAACGGCAGCGCCCGGCCCTCGGGGCTGGTGCCGAAGGTCTGGTAGTCGATCCAATCCGATGCGGACGCCAGTCGCCGGCAGAACTCGACCGTTTCGTCATATCGCGGCGTTTCGCGGAATTCCGTCCGTTCAGCCTTTGTCAACCACTCCGCCGGTACGTTGCGCGACGGGAGCTTCAGCCGATCTTCCGCTCGGTCTTGCGCGAAGGCACCGGAAGCTCCTAGCCAGATCGCAACAGTTGGGAACAATACAAAACAAGCGCTGCGCAAGATCGTCATATTCAGCTCCATACGAGAGACCGTTCAGGACCGCCGCCACTTCGGTCAGCAGACCTAGCCATTAGGTAGCGGCCGACGTCTCGCCGGCCGAGGCTCACGACGGCCTGCGAGGACGTGGGCCGCTACTTTGTTTTGGTAGCCAGGCCCGGCTCATAGGCAATCATGGTTAAGTTGCTATCCTGATGATTCCGCCATGGCAGTCAACACCGGCGTGGCGTGCTGCACACAAAACGGTCCTTGACACAATCGGCGGACGCAAACGCTGTAGGGCAGGTCGTTGTTGCGCGCCCGCGGAACGTTGACCTGCCTAAATGGGCTCGGCAGGTGAACCTCTCGGCGTGGACGGGAGAACCACCTGCCCTACCTCAGGCTAGCCCTGCTTGTCTGGACCGATCACACACGCCGCGTCGGCGGAGCGGACGATAAAGACTGACGCAGCGGCATTATATTTGTCGCCGTAGGATTCGTAAATGGCGGATTCGAGGGCTTCGACGGCGTCGGTGGATGCCAATGCGATGACACAGCCGCCGAAGCCGCCGCCGGTGAGGCGGGCGCCGTAGATACCGTCTGTGCCTGCGGCTGTCGAGACAATCGCGTCCAGCTCCTCGCACGAGACCTCGAAGTCGTCGCGAAGGGATGCATGTGACTCGGTCATAAGTCTGCCAAACGTTTGCACATCGCCGTCTTGCAGGGCGCCAGCCGCCTGAGCGACCCGAGCGTTCTCCGTGGCGACGTGCCTGATTCGCTGTACCAACGTGTCATCAAGATGTTCGGCACAAGACGCGATGCGATCCTCGGTGACATCCCGGAGCGATCTGACCGACGGGTCGATAGATTGAATCGTGGCCAGGGCGGCCGAGCACTCGCGCCGTCTGGCTGCATATTCGCTCCCGGAGATGGAATGCTGCACGCCGCTGTCGATCACGGCGACCACGGCATTGTCCAGGTTCAGTGGAATCTGCTGCGTGGTCATGCTGCGGCAGTCGATCAGCAGGGCATGACCCGCCCTCGCCGAGGTGCAGCACAGTTGATCCATGATGCCGCAGGGTGACTGCGCAAACTCTTGCTCCGCCTCACGGCAGAGCGTCGCCAATGCCACGGGGGAACGCTTCACATCGGCTGAATGGAGCATCGCCAACGCAACGCCGACTTCCAGAGCGGCGGAGCTGGCCAGTCCGGCCCCTGGAGCGAGGTCTCCACCGATCCATAGCTGTACACCTCGAAGCGCGATCCCTTGACGCAGCAACAGTGTGATAACGCCCACGACATAGGATGACCACGGCGCAGTGTGATCTGCGGCGACATCTCCCAGTGCAATTCGAACGCTTTGATCGAAGTGAGCTGAATGGACCTCGACGATCGGTTCATCCGTGATATGGGCCGCAACCCAAAGGGCCCGATCAATCGCGATCGGAAGCACCAGCCCGCTCGTGTAGTCGGTGTGGTCTCCGATGAGGTTGACCCGCCCCGGTGCTCGCACGACATAGTCAGGCGGACCGCCGAAGCGCGATTCGAACCGGGCTAACACTTCCTGCGATGGCATGACGCCTACGACTCCGGTGCCGCAAACGAGTCACCAGCCGCCACATGCCGGCCGTTTACATAGTCCTCCCACGTCATGATGCGGCCGGATGACGGCTTTATCTCGAGGATTTCGACGAATCCGTCGAGGGCTGCGACGTAGCGGCGCTCATCGATCGTACCCGGCGGGATCGTCACGGGCGATGGGTCCTGCGCCCGACGCACGCGTGCAAACGCCACCTTCTCCCACCGCCCCTGGGACGACTGGAACCGGGTTGTTGCTCCGGGCCAGGGCGTCATCGCGTGGATGTGGTTAGCTACATCTGCTGCGGGGCGGTCGAACCGGACGAAACCGTCCGACTTCTTGAGCTTGGGGGCAAGGGTGGCCTGATCCTCGTTTTGCGGCGTACCCTCAGGCAGGGTGTTGCCCTCGTAAAGTTGGAGGGCGGCCTTGACCGCATCCACACCGATGGCCGCCAGGCGATCGTGAAGCTCACCCGCCGTTTCTTCCGTCTTGATGGTCGTCCAGCGATGAACGAGGGTCGGCCCGGCGTCCATACGCCCAACAACGCGGAACACCGTGCAACCGGTTCGCTCTTCGCCTCGGGCGATCGCCCAGTTGATCGGGGCGGCGCCGCGGTACTTCGGCAGCAGCGACGCGTGCAAATTGATGAAGCCGGCGGGGTACGTGCGGAGCAACTCGTCCCCCAACTTCTGGCCAAAGGCGATCATCAGGCCGAGCCGAGCGTCAAGCGAACGAAGCCTCACTAAGATCTGCGATGTGTTGATGTCTTGCGTTTCGAGGGTTTCGAGCCCCAGTTCATCCGCCATCGCGCGAACCGGCGTGGGGGTCGTTTTGCGTCCTCGACCGCTTGGCCGTGCCGGCTGCGTCACAACCAGGGGCAGGTCATGCTCGCTTTGAGCCAGCCATCGTAGGGTTGGCAACGCAAAGGCGCCGGAGCCTATAAAGACAATGCGCATAGAAAGCTGGACCTGCCAGGCTGCTTGGAAACTCAAAACCTCTATTGGACCGACTTTCCAGTCGATCCCGACGCCTTACCAACCGACTCGACAGACTCGAAAGTCTGTCCCACATGCTTCTTGCGCACTCTTTCAGCGGCCTGTTATGTTGGTCGCGCGGCCTTGTAGTCCGCCTCGAGCTGCTTGAGTGCGCGACGATTCGCGATTTTGTCCGTGGCTGACATGTTGTCGCTGATGAGCCGCCCGTCAAGGTGATCGCTCTCGTGCTGCCAGACCCGAGCGATCAGATCCATACCGATTTTTTGGAAGGGTTTGCCGTCGGTATCCACGGCGTTGATGACCGCGTGGGTGGCTCTACGCTTCGTAACGGTGACGCCGGGAAACGACAGACAGCCTTCCTCTTTCTCAGCTGCCCCGGTAAGCTCGGTAAACTGCGGATTTACGAAGGCCAGGTCGTCATCCGGCTCACCGGTGGCGTTGCACACGAAGAGCCTGAGGGGGAGACCGACCTGTGGGCCGGCGAGACCTATACCCTCCCCCGCATGCATCATGGCGAGCATTTTGCTTGCAAGCGCCGTAAGTTCGGGGCCGAAGACCTCAACCGGATCGCAGACCTTCTTGAGAATCGGGTCTGGATAACGAACGATCATGAGCTTGCCCAAATCGGGTAGCTTTATGGGCATAAGCTTGGACATTCCTTTTAGCATCGACCTGTTCCTCACGCAGCTTGACACCGCCGACCCCACCGATAGTATGGTTGGTCCGTCGATTGTAAAGGGTCCTAAGGCTCGAATTGCGTACCCACCCGGTTTTTGGGCCTGGCGGGTGCATCTGGTGAGTTTACGGTCACTCCTGTCCCGCGACGCCGTGAGGTATTTCGCGTCGTGTCGGTGGGTGTTCTCCCTCGTTCTGGAATCTGTCGAGGCCTATGGCCAAAGAGACTAACGGCGACTCAGTCGCAGAAACCGACGCGAACGCCCGGCTCAAAACCAGTGCCGAGGACAAGGCAAAGGCGGCACGCTGGTTCGCCCGCGCCCGCGAGCTCGGTGACAAGCGGCAGTTCGATTACGCCATCGAGTACTACGTCAGCGGACTGGAGTTCTGGCCCGACGCAGTTGAGGAGGCGTGCAAGCCGCTCCATGGCTGCGGGGTGGCCAGGCGGCAGTTGGGCGGCAAGAAGCCCGGTCTTAAAGATTCCATGAAGCGGTCCATGAACGACAAGGACACAAGGAAGGCGTTCCTCAATTCCTTGTGGCTGTTCGGGCACGATCCGGATAACTACGGTTACATCGAAGGGGTAGCGAGGAACGCGAGCCGCCTGCGGGCCGAGGGTACGGCGAAATGGGCCGCCGGCGTTTCCGTCAGGGCGCTCGAGTCGGCCCCGAAGGCGAAAGCCAAGCAGCTTCAGACGCTTGCTCGCTTGCTCGAGGAGATGGGCGATCGCGCAGCCGCTCGTACTGAGGTATCCTTTGGCGTCGATGTCTACCAAATGGGCGTCGATGTGCTGAACATGTGGCGCCAGCGGATACCCAGGGATGACACGGTCGAAGTCGCCATCAAAAACGTCTCCAGCAAGCTGACAATCCTCAAAGGCAAGTACCAGGAGAGCGAGTCCTTCCGCGAGAGCATTCTCGACACCGAAGAGCAGATGGAGCTGCACGATCAGCAGCGCTCCATCCAGAGCGATGAACGGGTTGACGTCTTGATCACCCGGGCTGAAGAGGAATACAAACAGTACCCCGAAAGCGCCGAAGCGCTCAAGAATCTTGTCAATCTACTCTGTCGTCGCGAGCGCGATGACGAAGAGAAACGCGCCATCGGCATCCTGGTCAACGAATACAAGCGCACTGGCAACTATCGTTGGAAGAACCTGGCTGACGCCGTCTGGATGAAACAGCTCGGGCGCACGGGACGCGAGCTTGCAAAGGCCGGCGATAAGGTGGCCATGAAGGAACACCGCATCACGCAGCTTCGCTTTGAACTGGCGGTGTTCAAGGAGCGTCTCGAGCATTACCCGACCGACAACCGGGTCCGGTTTGAATACGGGGTGCGTAATTTTCAGGCCGGGCGGTTCGACGACGCCATCCCGCTGTTTCAGTCCGCCCGGGTCGATCCCAAGAACCGGGCCGCCTGTGGGATGTATCTGGGCCGTTGCTTCTTCCGCAAGGGCTACCACGCTCAGGCGATAGCAGCCCTACAGGAGGCCATCGGCGGGTACGAATTCTCCGATGACGATCTAGCCAAGGATATGCGGTACTGGCTGGGGCGGACGCAGGAGGCCTCAGGTGACTCCGAGGGCGCCCGGGATACTTATGGCAGAATTCTCCAAATGGACTACAATTACAGTGACGTACGTGCTAGACTGGATGGTCTTCCACGGGAGGGGTAGATGAGCCGCGCGTGACGGCTGCTGGATCTTATCGACGGAGATTGGAACGTGGCGAACACGGCTTCGGCCAGAAAACGCATCAAGCAGAACGAAAGGAACTGGCGACGTAACCGCGCCCGCAAATCGACGGTCAAAACCGAAACGCGCAAGTTCCTCGACCTGCTGCACAAGGGCGATCTGCAATCGGCCCGGGACGCCTTTACGCGGGTGCAGAAGAAGCTCGATCAGGTAGCGGCCAAGGGCACGTTGCATCGAAACACCACCGCCCGTCGTAAGTCGCGTTTGGCTCGCCGGCTTAATACGGCCCTTGCGGCGGCAAAAGCCGACTGATAGTTTCCGATTGACGCTGTAACCTCCAAACGCCAAAACATTGAGAAGTCAAGAGCGTCGAAACGTCCGGAATCGGGCAATTCGACTTTTTTGGCGGTTTCCCATGGCCCATCCTTCGTCCGATGCCTATGTCTCCCGTGGTGGTGACAAGCTGACGGCAGCCTTGGATCATTTCAAAGTTGATGTGACTGGATGCATCTGTGCCGACCTTGGCAGCCATGTCGGCGGGTTTGTGGACTGCCTGCTGCAATGCAGGGCCGCCCGCGTGTACTCGGTTGACACGTGTTACGGCACGTTAGCGTGGAAGCTGCGGCGCGACTCACGCGTAGTCGTAATGGAACGTACCAATGCAATGCACGTGTCACTGCCCGAAGTGGTTGATCTTGTGACAATCGACCTGGGTTGGACGCCGCAGTCAAGAATCCTTCCGAACGCGGCAAAGCTCTTGGGTGCCACTGGCAGTTCATCCGCCAGTGGTTCGAACAGGGAACCCCGACAGAATCTGCAATGCTCGCGCCGCACTAACGTCACCGATACCCGGTGTGTGCTTACTCTGATCAAGCCGCACTATGAGTCCCCGAGCGAACTCCTGGTCGATGGCGTCCTGCCGGATGCGGCCGTTGACGAAGTGGTGGACGGCGTCCTTCAAGAGATTATGAACATGGGCTGGGCCGTAGGCGGTACGTTCACCAGCCCGATCCGCGGGCATGCCGGCAACCGCGAAGTCTTCGCCCTGCTGACGCGATCGTGATGCACGCAACGTGTGCCATGTGGACCGGTCGATTTGCGAAGGGGCCGTCTTTGTGCAATGGATACGACTCCACACGTTGCGGGCGATGTGGGTGCCATGGCCAAATGTAGCGCGGCCATGTTGCGAACACCGGTCGGAAACGCTTGTGCGAGAATTCCTTATCGGCCCAGTGCCCCGGCAAACGATGCCCGCGCCTTCGGCTTGGGCATGTCACCCTACTCTGACTCTGTCAGACCATCACGTTCGATGCTATTTTTGGACCTTCACTCCTTCGCCAGTTCGGTGACGACGTCGTCGGGAATGTCGGAGTTGGAGTAGACGGCGTCCACGTCGTCGTGCTCCTCCAGCGTGTCGATGAGTCTCATCACCTTCCGCGCGGCGTTTAAGTCGAGTGAAATAGTGTTACCAGCCACCATGGAGATGTCGGCGGATTGGATTTCGATCTCGGCCTCTTCGATCCTCTTTCTGACCCTCTCGAATACGTCCGGGGCACAAATGATCTCATGGATCAGCTCGGATGAATCAACGTCGTCGGCTCCGGCTTCGAGGGCAATCTCCATGATCTGATCTTCGGTAGCCTTGTCGGCTTCGATGACAATCAGGCCTTTCTGGTTGAACTGAAACGCGACGCAGTTGGCGGCGCCGAGGTTCCCGCCTGCCCGCTCGAATATTTTCTTGACCTCGGCGCTGGTGCGATTGCGGTTGTCGGTAACCACCTGGCACATCACGGCCACGCCGCCGGGTGCATAGCCTTCGTATAGGATCTCTTCATAACTCTCCCCCTCCAGCTCACCGGTACCCTTCTTGATGGCTTTTTCGATCGTGTCCTTGGGCATGTTGGCGGCTTTGGCTTTTTCGACGGCCAGGCGAAGACGCGGATTATCAGCCGGGTTGCCGCCGGTTTTGGCACAGATCGTGATCGCCCTGGCGAGCTTGCTCCAGGCCTTACCTCGCCTGGCGTCGAGAGCAGCTTTTTTGTGTTTGATCGTGGACCATTTTGAATGACCGGACACGGCTCTTCTCCTGTCAATGCTTTGATGCTTAGTCGCCCATGTTACCTACCGGGCTTTCCCGTTTCGGACTCGCCGTCATCGGAGGGCGGCGAGGCAAGCGGTGCAACCGCGGGTGTGCGACCCGCGCGGGCGTTATCGATCTTCTCCTGGGTGCTCTCTCGGACACGACGTTCGTCCACGCTGATAAACTCGGCCTCCGGACGTGTCTGCACAGCTTCAACGGCTGCGGTCCAGTGTTCAATGGCTTCGTCCGACGCACCCATTTGCCAGCAGGCATCACCGAGGTGATCGAGGATCACCGGATCTCCGTCCGCCCGTGCACGGCTCGCCCGCAACAGCCATTTCTTCGCCTCCTCAAAACCACCCTTTTTGTATAGCAACCAACCGTACGTGTCGAGGTAGGCGCTCTGGCGCGGTGATCGAGACAGGGCGTAACGGATCATCGGCTCCGCCTCTTCCAGCCGGATGCCGCGATCGATCCATCCATAGGCCACGTCGTTGTTCAGCGTGACATCATCCGGTCGGAGCAACAGCGCCCGTGCCAGAACCATGTTGGCCTGCGACTCGTCCCCCTGTGCCCGGTGACACAAGGCAAGACGTTGCAGGAGCCCAAACCGCTCGCCCGGGTCGCGCGATGCATCAAGCCACAAGGTAAGCTGCCGCTCGGCGGCTTGGTAATCCTCAGCCAGGATGAGCACCAAGGCCAGGCGCTGACGCAGGTCGACCACGCGCCGGTGCAGCCCATCCATCGTAAAGGGTTCGTCGGGGAGTCGGACCACCGCTTCATCCCCAAGCGGCTGACCCCGCTGGCCCCCTTGGGGCTCATGTACGGTTCGAATCTTGGCTATAGCTTCGTCGATCAGCACCTCGGTCAGATCAATGCACTCGTCGTATCGCCTGGCCTGAATCAGCAGATCCACCATCAGATCCTGATACTGCTGGCGCTCGAATGTGTGCAGTAGCCGGTTGCGAACAAGCTCCAGTGCGGCATCAACCTTCTCGGCGCCGCGTAGGACGATGGCCAACGCCCAAACGGCATTGTCGTTCTCCGGGTCGTCGTTGAGCCAGTCGAGTACGTATTGGGCGGCGCGGTCGTGCCTATCGGCGGCTATAAGCGCGCGGACGAGCGAACGCAGCACATCCCGGTCGGCCGGCTTCGATCCGTGAACTGCTTCATAGATGATCACCGCTTCCGACGCTTGATCCTCACGGATGTACGCCTCAGCCAACTGGATTGACCACTCCTGCGGTTCGGATTCCACATCGGCCCACGCCTTTAACCGTGCGAGCGCCTCCTCGGTCCTGCCCACCAGCCGCAGCGTGTCGACGATCGCAAGTCGATACAAGGGGCGCCGTGCATCGTCCAGATCGTCGCGAGCCTCCATGCTCTCCGCGAGGTTCAGCGCAGCCTCATAGTCTTGAGTGGTCCGGTACAGCTCAATGAGGCCTAGGCACCACGCATGCCGGTTGGGACGACGCGGCAGCATAGCTTTGAGCCGCTCGGCTGCCTCCTCGAAGGCGAGCAGGTGTCGGGACGTTTCGATCAGGCCTAGCATTGCCTCCTCGTTTTCCGGATCGACGGTGAGGGCGTGCTCGAACGCTTCCCGTTTCTTCTCCGGCGCGACATTGATGTTGTGGCTTTCCGCAACTGCGATCCATGTTGCGGCGTCGGGTCCGTGCCGTTCCATAGCTTCGATCAGTGCCTGGCGATAGGCGTCAGCGTCGGGCTGACGTCTCTGATCGAGCAAGGCCTTGCAGCGAGTCTTCGTCGTCGGTGTTGTCGCCCGGCGTTGCAGCTCCTCGAACTCCTCGATTGCAACATCGAGTTTCCTCTCTTCGAAGTAAGTTGTCGCGAGTAGTTCGCGGGCGGTTTCGTGATCCGGATCCTTGTCAAGCAATACCCTAAGCTGCCGTTGTGCCTGCAACCTGCGACCCGACCGTCCGTAGAGCTTTGCCAGCTCGAGCATGGCCTGGGTGTTGGCCCGGTCGAGTTGTATGGCGGCCTTGAAGTGAAGCTCCGCCTTGTCGACATTATCCAGGCGTTCGTACACCCGCCCGAGGACCAGCTCGAGCCGTGGGTCTTCGGGCGAATCCGCGTCGGTGCGACCGGCGATTTCGAGAGCCTCGTCGTAGCGGTATGTCAGCAGATAGACCCTTGTGAGGGCGACGCGGGCCGGCACGGACTCCGGCACGGCGGCATAAGCCTGACGCAAAAAGGCCTCCGCATGTTCCCATTGGTTGTCCGCTGCGGCGACCAGGCCTCGCAGGTACGCAGCCGACGCCGACTCCTTCCGAGATCGTGGCATGAGCAGATGCTGGAGGGCCTTTTTGTTTGCCGCCAGCGCCGTGATCTTGACCTCGCACTCAGCTGCTTGATTCGGGTGGTGGTCTATTGCCTCGGCACAGACTCGTAGCGCATCGTTCCACGCGGATTGAGCGATGTGCATGTCTGCCAGTCGGGCGCGAACACCGTGAGCTCCGGGATGTTTATCGACATAGTCTTGAAGCTCACGTCGGGCCTCTTCGTGTTGGCCCAAACGCGTCAGCATGTCAGCAAGGTTGAGGACGAGGCTCGGCTCATCCGGTCGATCGGTGATTCGTGAGCGCAGATCGTCGACGATTCGTTCCGGGTGCCCGGCACGCTTGTGAATCTCAGCCAGAAGTTCGATGATCTCCACGTCATCCGACCGAACGGCCCGGGCCGCCGCCAGCGCCTTGTTCAGACGCCCGGCGCGCATCCACAGCGTGGCATACCTCGAACCCAGCGCAACGTCGTCCTTCGAGGCGGCCACCAATGGTGCCAATGCCTTGGCAGCCTCGGTGAACCTTCCCAGCCTCTTGAGAATGGTTGCCTTCGCCTCCCCGGCCGATCCGCGGTTTGACTGGAGCAGCGTGACCAGTTCCGGCTGAGACGCCGCCGCGACGATCGCTGCTGCTTTGTCCTCGAAGGCAACGTACTCGGTAAGCGAGGCTTCCAGATAACCCTCCGCCGCCAGCGCTTCGGCAAGCTGATAATGACACAGGGCGGCGATCTCGGGATCGCGGTTAAAATCGCTGCACAGAAGGGCCGTGCGATAGGCCGCGATCGCGGCAGCATGGTCACCGACAAGTGCGTGGCACCTTCCACTCAGGTAGTGAACGACAGCGTCGTCGGGGTTGCCTTCCATCGTGTGGGCGATGTGGATCTTGGCTCGCTCGAGGTTGCCCGCATGCCAGTGCAGCATCGCCAGCGTTCGATGGATCTTTGGGTGGTTGGGGTCGTAGCGAAGTGCCCGCTCGAGTTCGATGGCCGCCTCTGTATACCGTTGCTCGTCGACGAGCTTGTCTGCTTTGGCGATCTGTCGGGAAGCCCGCTCGGAGAGCGGCCTGAGCGACTCCGGTCTTTCCGGCCTGGCAACGGCCGGCTCGATCCGGGAGAGGGAAACATAGGCCCGCAAGGGATCTATGTCGGGCTGCCCGGGTGTTGACTGGGTGTCACGCCGTGCGGTGAGGGACGTGCCGACGCCGACGCAGCCTAAAGATGCGATCAAAACCGACATGGCAAACGATAGACCGGTCCGATATAGTGCCAACCGGTGGGACGTGAGTCCGTACCCGCATGAACAACGGCTGAGGATGATTTGCCGTGTGAAACGCGGGACGTCACTTGGGAACAACATTGACCGATCGACCCCACTAGCGTAATTGGCCATTGGGTGGTCCTAATCCTATTGCTATGCGTTCTTTTTCTTTGCGGTTGTCTTCGTCCTGGCCTGCCGTGAAGCGGCTCGTTTAGTTTGGCCGAACTTCCGCATTAACAGGCAGAAGGTCTTGGCCTCGGCGGCGCTGATGTGACGCTCCAGAAACGCCTGAACCTCGGCACGATCGGCTGACGGGTTGACCAGATCGGCCTCGCGAAGCGCCTCAAGAAGCCTGTCGTTGACCGGAATGGCATGCCCGCCGAGACTCCAAAGAATCACCGAAGCGATCGCGTGCTCGTCCACCCCGCCAAGCTGCTCCAGATAGTGACGGGCTTCGCGGCGCCCCATGATCCTCAGCACGTCGAGTGACAGGCGATCTTCTCGATCGAAAATGGATTGCAGGGCGTCGATCAGGTCCTTACACCGTTGCGTGCCTTGAGGGATTGTGTTGCCGGTGGCCTTGTTCAACTCGGGCGCGCTGGACACACGCATCTCGTTCCAGTCGACCATGGTTGGGAATGCCCGATCGAGCGCGCGGTCAGCCTCCTCATCGGTGCATCCCACACCGAGGATTGCGATCGCGAGGCGGCGGACCGGATCGTCGGGTTCGGGAATCTCCGGCTGGGGCAGCGATTGACGCAGACGTGCGTACGTCCTCTTCAGTTTCGCCGCATACATCGTTCCGTTTTTCATCCGCCCACTCCGTCAGACTCAGACAGGCCGTCCGTCATCGAATCCGTTCGCCCCGTCTCATTCTCTGAAGCCGCTGCATCGGCGTCCTCCGGCTCGTACAGCTCCGGTTCGCGGCGCCGGTTCTCGGCAAGCAGCTCCATCGTCCGTCGCACCTGCTTGATTGATTCATCGACCTCGAAACGCAGCTCCGGGCAGTGGCGCAGGGGGAGTTCACTTGCGAGCATGCGCTGGATGTACCCGGCTGCGTGTTGTATCCCAGCCAGCGTTCGACGCTCCACCGCCTCGTCGCCCTGGACGGTGAGATACACCTTGGCTATGAGTAAATCGCCCGTCATCTCGACACGCGTCACAGTCGTGAGCGGCGCCACGCGCGGGTCGTGCAGCCGGTGCGCGATGGCTTCACCGACAACGTGCTGAACGACGCTCGCCACTTTCTCCTTGCGGTACGGACGCATATACGCTCGCAGACAACTCGTCTTGGAGGCTGCTCACCACCTCCGGGACCAATCCACCCAAAGAACGGTGGACAAACCGGCAAACCTATCACGCGTCAATTCGGATTGCACGCTTCCCGCTCCGGACTTCATAGCAATTCCCGCTCGTAATCGAGCAGGGATACGCCGCCGGTTCGACGCACCATGTCAACGATCCGGTCCAACTGCGAGTGTAGCGCCCGCGACTCGCTCGACACCATGGCGACACCGAGGCGGCACCGTTTTGGCGTATTTACGTACGCCACCTCGGCCACCGAGACATTGAACCGGTTGCGGAGTCTCTGTTTGAGACTCGCAATGACGCGCCGCTTGTCCTTAAGGCTCTGTGCCTCGAAGATTGCCATCTCAATCGTCAACACGCCTATAATCATTCCGTTGTTTCGCGAATGACCTTAGCCGCGAATATGCCGTCCTTGATGCCGATCTTGAACAATCGGGTGCGCCCGTCCGGGGTTACATACGGAATCACACCGACGCGCGTCAGGGCCTGAAGAATGGTCCCTCGATCCGACACCGGCACCTTATAATACTCCAGTTCCCCATACGCGTGGTTTCTATCAAATACGTAAACTTCCTCCTCGGGCACATAGTACCTCACCAGCGTGGCGAGCGAGAACGACTTTCGGCCTTGCTCGGCGATCTTCGGGAGAAACATCGCTCGAACCCCTTTCGACCATCGGTCGTCAACCACGACGTCCCGGTACTGACGAACGATGTAGATCTGATCCTCCGTCTTATCGATGAAGACCGGCCAGGCCTCATCCGGTACGAAGTAATCTTCCAATAGTCTTACGCACTGCTCCTCGGATGCGTCTTCGACGGCCCGCCGGAAAGCGCAGTAGCGCTCGTGGTTGGGAAGGCTTTTGTCAACGAGGCTCTGGTCATGCCACGGCAACACAACTTCGACCACATACTCTCCGTCGGGCACGTTGAGCCATTGGTCGTTGGTGAGCATCGTGTGCTCCGCGACACTTTGAATCCTCCCCGTGTGCGGAGCGTTGGACTTCCTCACGATGTAGACCGTTGCGCCGGGTGGTGTCGACGCGACATACAGCCCCGGCGGTGTGACGAGCGTCGTCAGACCCAACCTGCCCTCCTCCCTGAAGACATCCGCGACCTGCTGCAGCTGATCGTCGCCGTCGTCAACTTTCTCGTTGGGCCAGACACGCTCCCAGACGACCTTGACAGCCTTCTGCCCCAGTGGAACACCCTTTCTGGCGACGACGATCACGACGATAAACAGCACCGCTACATAGCACATCCACACGATGACCGCATAGGGGTCGAACCGACCGCGCACACGCAGAGGTGTTGGGAAGAACAACGACCGGCGCCGTCGACCGGCGCCGTCATCCCCCTCTATTGCCTGGTCGTCCCTGAACAGAAAGTCGAGATTATCGTCTCGCGAGTCCGGGACGTCCACTTGGCGCCCGCAGTAGGAGCAGCGGACGACGCCTCCGGCGTCCTCATCTTTGGCACGGACTGTGTGGCCGCATGCCGCCTTGAATTCGATCATGATTGCATCCTGTCCGTGATCGAACCGGTGCGCTCTTGATACTCCCCAACCGCCGCACCCGAGGCCATGGTACGACCGAGGCTTGACCGAAAAGGAGGCCTGCGGTTTCCCGGGAATCAACCGTTTCCAGACACCGCGACCGGCGAATGTCACAGGCGGAAAAACAGTGTCAAAATGAAGACACTACACTACAGCTTTCGGGCCACCTTTACGATCTCATAGGTTTCTACGATGTCACCGACGTGGACATCATCAAAGCCATCCAAGCGAATTCCGCACTCCAGACCGGCGCGAACCTCCTTGACGTCATCCTTGAAGCGTCGCAGTGACGCGAGTCTGCATCCCTCGCGGACGACCACTCCATCGCGAACGACCTTCGCGAAATGTCCGCGGTCGACGACGCCGTTGGTGACGTAGGAGCCTGCGATCATGCCGATCTTCTTGCCGAGCCGGAAGAGCTGGCGGACCTCCACCGTAGCCCGCGATTCGATCCGCTCCTCCGGCGCCAACAGGCCTTCCAATGCCTTTTTAACCTCGTCGCAGACGTCGTAAATCACGCGGTACGATCGGATGTCGATCCCGTGCTGATCAGCCAGCCGGCGCACCGTCGCGGGCGTCTCCACTCGAAAGCCGATGATGATCCCCTGGCACGCGGCGGCGAGGAGAACGTCGCTGTCGTTGACCATCCCGACACCGGTATGTCGGAACGTCAATTTCACCTCCTCGGAAGGGATTTCACCAAGGGCCTGTTGCAACGCCGTAACGCTCCCGTCGACGTCCGTCTTGACGATCACGTTGAGTTCCGGAACCTCGTCCGAATCGCGCCGGAGCACCATCTCTTCCAAGGTCCTGACCTTCCGCGACTGGACGCGGGAACGCTCGATGCGCGTCTGTTTGGTCTCTGCGGCAATGTCCTTGGCCCGCTGCAGATTCTCCACCGCGTAGAACCCGTCTCCGGCCATCGGAACGTCGTCCAAGCCCCATACTTCGACCGGAAGGGACGGACCGGCATCTTTGATCCGTTCACCGCGGTCACCGAGCAAAGCACGGACCTTTCCGAACGCGGGTCCGCATACTACCGAGTCGCCAATGTGCAACGTCCCCTCCTGGACTAGGAGCCGGATGACGGCGCCGACGCCGGGCTTAGTCTCAGCCTCGATCACCGTACCGACCGCGCGCAGCGTCGGGTCCGCCTTCAGTTCAAGCAGACTGCTCAATTCCGCCAGGTGATCCACAAGCTCCCGAATACCGACGGCGGTCGTGGCGGATGTGTCGATCACGTCAGTCTCACCACCCCATTCGCCGCTGGGGGTAAGGCCCTGCTCGGTAAGCTGTCCGTAGATCCTCAGCCTGTTCTCCTCGCCCAGATCGATCTTGTTAAGGGCCACGACGATGGGCACTTCCGCTGCTTTGGCGTGATTGATCGCTTCGAGAGTCTGTGGCATGACGCCGTCATCCGCAGCCACTACAAGCACCACAACGTCGGTTAACTGCGCACCCCGCGCGCGTATCGCCGTAAAGGCCTGGTGTCCCGGCGTGTCCAAGAAGGTTACCGCCCCGTGTGGAGTTGTGGCATGGTAAGCCCCGATATGCTGCGTGATGCCGCCGTCTTCCCGAGCCATAACATGCGACTTCCGGATCGCGTCCAGCAGACTCGTCTTCCCATGATCGACGTGACCGAGCATGGTCACCACTGGCGGTCGCGGTTGCAGATGCTTCCGCTCTCGACGATCGGACTCTTCCTTCAGCTCATCAAGCCGCGTCTTGGCCGGAATCACGTTCAACTCGATGCCGAAGTTTAGGGCAAGCAATTCGGCCGTCTCGATGGGTAACATCATGTTGATGTTAGCGATCATTCCGTGCTCTTCTTTCAACACCTTGAAACACTGCATGAAGTTCAACCCCGTCTCCGAGCAGAACTCCTTCATGCGGACCGGTTCGTGTACGGTCGCTTCGGTCTTGGGGCCGGTTGGGATGTGAGGTGCGGCAGAGGGGGTGGGATGCGTAAACCGATGGCGGATTCGCCGCCCCGTCGCGCCCGCCAGCCGTTCCCGCCTCTCCGCAAGATCCCGATCGCCCCATTCAGCGCGCCCCTGATTCGTGTCCGCAACGCGTCCGGTCGAGCGTCGTGGGCTCGCGCGTCCCTTACGACGGCCGGGAACCCGATCAACCGGCTTTCCCACCTCGAGCGCCGGAGGGCCCGCTTCGGGAACTCGACTCAGGGCCGTGTCCGCCTCGGGCTGTGGTCCTCGCGGACGTCGATGTGGTGAGGTCACACGGTAGTCCGGCGCCTCGTAACGCACCACCCGCGGTCCCTGAAGTCTCGCCTTGGCAGGTATGTTCTGTGGTCCGGCTGGTGTGATCGGGGCGGGCTTCTGTTCCGGCTGAGGAGCCTCAGCCGCAGGTTTCTCCACCTCCGCTGGAGCCTCGGGAATCTCGACCGGGACCTCCTCTACACCGATCGGCACGTCAGCGGCAGCGGGGGTGACAGCCGGCGCTTCCGCTGGTTGCTCTAAGGCGGGCACCTCGGCGATGGCAGCCTCCGTCTCGGGTACAGGTTGCTCAACAACCGTAGTCGGCGCCTCGGCGATGGCAACCGGCGCCTCCACTACGGCGGCAGAAACTGCCGCCGTGCTGTCAGTCTCGGCTTCTTCGTCCTTGGCCCCAGTCTTCTTGCGGGTAGCTCGTTTTTTGGGGGCCTTCTCTGCCGCTTCGTCCTTCGTCGGCTCTGGCGCAGCCGCCTTCTTTCGCCTTCTTGTGATTCGAACCTTCTTAAGGTCCACGCGCTCGGCCGTTTCGATCGTGGTGCCGTGACTGCCTTCGCTGAACCATTCGCGGATCGTGGCGTGCAGGCCTGCGTTGAGTGTAGACATATGGTTCTTAACCGAGTTGATACCTTCGGCCTTGCACTTCTCGACGATGACTTTGCTGGGTACGTTCAGTTCTTTCGCAAGAATGTGAACGCGCATTTTCTCAGCCAAGGTCGATCTCCGTCAAACGATCCACATACATTTCCACGCGGTCGTCGATTGCCGCCGTCTTTCCAGAGCACCCTTCTAATTCACGTAGGCTCGGCGGACTCCACTGCACCGGGTTGGATCCCCGGTACGTCTGCGAGCGGTTCTTGCGTGACCGTCAGCTCTGCTCCTTCGTTCGTCGTCGCTGTCGACACAACCTGATCTTCCTCGTCGGCCTCGTCGGACGTGGCGCGGATCGCTTCCGTTTCTTCTACCTCATCCTGTTTGCCGGTTGCATCCATGCCGTCCGCATCCATCTCGCCGATATCGGCGTCTTGGGCTATTACCGCAGCCTTCGCAGCTTCCTCAGCGGCCTTTCCGGCGGCTTCCGCCTCCACGGCGATCCGTTTCGCCTCCACACCCGCAATGTCAATGATCTTTGCCGCGAGAGTTTCGTCGAGTTCAAGTTCCTTCACGAGCGGTTCTGCGCCAACCTCCGCAATATCTGCGAGCGAAATAATGCCCATTGCAAGCAGCTTATCGAGCAGGACGTCTTCGACACCCTCAACGTCTTTCAACGCCGCCTCTATGTCATCGACGGCCTTGTTCTGTTCCGCCGGCGTTTGAATGTCGATATCCCACCCCGTCAGCCGCGCGGCGAGGCGGACGTTCTGGCCGCGCTTGCCGATTGCCAGTGACAACTGGTCTTCATCGACGATGACGGTGGCACGACCAAGCTCGAAGCACAGGAAAACCTCCTTGATCTCTGCCGGTTTCAACGCGTTGGAGATCATCACCTGTGAGGATTCGTTCCAGCGGACGATGTCGATCTTCTCGCCGCCAAGCTCATCGACGATGTTGCGAATGCGGCTGCCGCGAACGCCCACGCACGCCCCGATGGCGTCCACCTTCATGTCAATCGATGACACCGCGATCTTGGTCCGGTACCCGGCCTCCCGCGCGAGCGCCCGGATCTCGATTATCCGCTCACCGACCTCCGGTACCTCCAACTCGAACAGCTTTCGGATGTAGTCAGGGTGAGTCTGCGTAAGGACAATTCGTACCTGGCTTTGTTCCTCCCGAACGTCGAGAATCATTCCCCGAATTCGCTCGCCCGGGTGGTGCATATCCCCCGGAATCTGTTCGCTGCGCGGTAGGTACCCCTCGCCGCGGCCCAGGTTGACGACCAGCGCGCCACCCTCGTAGCGAGTGACCGTTCCCGTGACGACCGTCCCGACACGCTCCGAGTATTCTTCGAAAATCGCGCTCCGTTCGTCCTCGCGAATTTTCTGCATCATTACCTGCTTGGCCGTTTGCGCAGCGATCCGGCCAAGGGTTTTCATATCGATGGGGTTGCCGTCAACGCTTGCGTGGATCGCACCGCTGTCGCGATCGATCTGAACGACGGCGTCCTCGGCCTCCTCATACGCTTTGCGCAGCGCCGAGACCATTGCCGTCTCAAGGTCCGCAAAGACGCTCTCCCGGTCGATGTTCTTGTCGCGACTTATCGAATCAATGAATCGGATTAAGTCAGTGCTCATCGTACACCGGCGGATTCCCTTTCGTTCTTTCCCTTGGCACCACACGGAACGAACGTCATTCCGCGTGAATGCGTCGCGCGTGACGCATTCCGCCCTGCTCTGCGACAATCGAAGGTGGATCACCACCCAACAACCCATGCAACAAAAAAACGTGGGCGCACACCGCAATCCCACGCGAAGACACTGCAAAGCGGCAAGATGGAGTCGGTAACTTAGCGCATTGCGCCACTCCAATCGCTGGGACGAGTCCGCCCCAATCGAATCTTGTACCCGTGCCGACATCCACCAGCTCGTTGCACGGCTACGTCTCCACGTTACGGTCCACCGTGGTGGCGGAAGCTTCAAGCACCTCCATCACCGACGTTCGTGCCGCAACCTTCACCATCATCGCTTCGTGGTACAAGAAGCGGCAAGGCCGTTTACTTCGCACACTTACCCTTCACGACCTCACGGGTCGCTTATGCCGCATATCGACGCAATCTTGGCAGAATTATAGGTACTGCTTGATCGGTGTCAATCAAATCACTAGTATCGCGTTTCGTAAATAGTGCGACAATGATCGTGATCCAAGCTCGCTGGCCCGGACTCGCTGGGCCGAGAATCCTTTCTTGGCCCATTCGTGCGAGACATGATTTTCGCATTAGCGTGCTTTAGCCTGCGCGGAGTTTGATCTACCCGGGCACGCCCACAACTCTCGAGAGTCTGAGCAGGCTTAAAGTCTGCGGCTCAGATAGTGGTGGAAATTGCGAGACTGGGTGCTTAGGTATGGTAAATGTACAACATTATCGGACTACTGGCCACTCCTTTTGGGCGCACACGCTCCATCAGGGTTACGATTCACGTGCCGTGAACCAGAAAAGGTGCTAAGCATCCTGACCAGATACAGTGGCAGTCGCAGATGTCAATCTGACGGAGCCTGACGAATGATGACAGCCAAACAGCGGTTCCTGCGTTGTGTCCTCGCCACCGGGATAGCGGTCGGTTGCCCGTGGGGCTTGGGTTGCGCGGTCGATCTCGCCGACGTTCTGGCGTGGCCCGACGACGCGACGTCGCCCACTGACATCACGCCGTCCGGTGAGGGTGACGACACGACGTTGGAGGTCGTTACGATTCGCTTCAGAAACCTCACCGCAGACGAAGCGGTCAACGTGGAGTTCCACGCCAGCCAGGAGCCTCTTGAAAGCCTGCCGGAGGATCTGTTCGCTGAGGAATACCTGGTGACCACGAGCATCGGCATCGCCGGCACTGGGATCATTCGACCGTGGCAAGAAGACGTGATTGAGTTTTCCTGCACGGCCAACCTGACGATCGGCACACCTGGCGGCAGCTTCGTCGACGACGAAAGCGGCGAACCGCGCGGCATCGGCGTTCCACGTTGGGTACAAGAAGGTCCTTTAGCCTTATGCGGCTCGGTGGTTACGTTCGAGTTCTCAGGTGACGGGATTGACTTTACGACATCCCTGATCATCGGCCGCTAAGGATGTCGAATCATGAGCCGATGGAACATCGCTGTTCTGGTTGTGTTGCTTTGCCTGGTTGGCGCAAGTGCTCATCAGGATGACGTCTCCGCAGCCGGTGCCAACCTGCAGTCATCGTCGACTCTGACGGAACTGATCCATTCTTTCTTTCGCGCGGATGATCCCGAAGAGCGCGCGGCGCTCATACCGGTCATCGAAGATGCGGCGAATGGTTCGATCGAAGCTGTGGCCGAGACGGTGACGAATGTCCAGCTCTGGTCTGCACTACCGTCTGCGCACGGAACTTTTGCGTTCGGGCCGGCTGCTCGAGATAGGGTCGAAGTTGCCTATCAACTGCCCGTCGGCTACGACCCAGCCACCAGGCATTCAATGATTCTCTGCATGTCTGACCACGGCATGTCACCAGTGCAAACGTTTGCGCTTGCGCGAGAGGCGTTGGGTGACACGATCGACGGGTTCGTCCTGATCGGCCCCGGGCGGTCATTGGGTGGTGCATTTCATCAGCCGGCCAAGGGTGCGGCGGACCTGCACCGGCTTGTACTGGAGATCCGACGACGGATTCACGTCGATACGGATCGCGTGTTTTTGTTCGGGGCAGGGGAGGGTGGTGAGGCTGCATGGATGGCAGCCATTGCCCACGGCGATCTATTTGCCGGTGTCATAACTCTGTCATCCTACCCGTACGTTCCGTATCCTGAGCAGGTTTACCCTTTTCTGCTCGGAAACCTCCGGCATGTTCCTTTGCTTGCAGTGTGGACTGCGCCCGATGCTCCGGGGGCGACGACCCGGCAAGCGTTGGTCGCTGCGCACAACCGGGCGATTGTAGCGCTGGCGGAGCGGGCAGGGCTCCCAATTGTGGGGTTTGAAGTCCCCCGTGCGGCGCCGGGAGGGTTGAAACCGCCTCCGGATCAAGCAGCCGTGATGCTTCGCCGTCACCGCGCCCCGCCTGGGTCTTGCGTATCGCGGTGGTTCCGCTTCCCGGGCCAGGGCGACGCCGGTTGGGTGAGACAAGCGAGGTTCGCGGGCGACGTGTGGAGCGCTGAGCAGCTTTCCATCCTCACATCGCCGCTCGTCGATCGCGACCGGTTCATCAGCGATGTCATTCGAGACAAGCTGGCCTATCTCGGCGGGTGGATAGAGGATCAGACGATAAAGATCGAAACAAAGAGCTGCGCGCGAATCGATGTTCTCCTTCCGTATGGTTCGGTGGATATGGAGAAGCCGATCACCGTTCGATGCAACGGCAAAAGGCGATACAGCCGTCGCGTCCGCCCCAGTATACGGACACTTCTGGAGACTGCTTATGAGGGCTGGGAGTTCCAGCGGCTGACCGTTGCACGACTCTCCTTTTCGATCAAGGCCGACGCAGCGCCGCCGTAGTCATCCGGTCGCACCGCACCCGGACCGGTGCTTGCGATGCTTGCCAAGTAAGTGCCGTCGGCTATAGTGCTCAGGCATGGCTTTTCTACGTTATCTGGATGATGCGGGGCAGCTTCAGACGAAGCTGCTCGACTCGGAGCACTTCATCATTGGTCGCGCGTCGACGTGTCACCTGTCGCTCGAATCGGAGAAGATATCGCGCGAGCATCTGCGCATCGATCTCGAGGGTGACGGACGATACCGGGCTTGCGACCTGGGAAGCCGCAACAGGACCTACGTCAACGGCGAGCTGATCATCGAGACGCTGCTGACATCGGGTGCCATCATTCGCGTCGGTGACCGCGTCGTGGAATTTGTCGACGAGACGATCGGCCCCGAGGGTATCGACCTTGAATTCCTCACACCGGACAAAAATGAGCCGGTCGATTGCGAATGGATCAAGATCAAGGCTCCGCTGTCGCTCGCTACGTCGCAGATCGAGCAATTGTCGCAGCTTGTCAGCGATCAACCGATCACCGCGCGGGCGGAGGATATTGCCGATGCAGCCTTGGGACAGATCGTCTTGGATCTGGGGGCGGAGCGCGGTCTGATTGCCCTTCGGGGCGAGGAAGAAACGGAACTGCGACCCCTCGCTCATCGTGCATTGAAAAAGTCCACCGGCGGATCGATGACACCAGTGAGCGAGTCGTTTGTGACGGCCTCGCTTTTGCAACGTGTGGCCGGCCGCTACCCGACGACGGCGGCAAAGATCAAGGCGAAGTTGGGTTACGCACCCATGGGTCTGATTGCCCCGCTGACGCACGGGGGTGACGTGATCGGAGTACTCTACGTCGATCGCCTTTCAGGGAAGAAACCCTTTTCGATCGCTGCGTTGCAGTATTGCGCAGCCGCCGGGGCTCACGTTGGCGCGCTGCTGGGGGAATCGTCGCGAAAGCTCGGTCGTTTTGCGAGCCGCGAAGGGGCGACCTGGATATCCACGATTCGGCGGGTGCAGGCGTCGCTGATCTGTCCGGTGGCATCGAGCGAGGCGTTCGACGCGGCGGTGAAGTGCTACCCGGGCCGCTACCGGTGTGGTGATTTCGCAACCGTTGTTCACCTGGACGAGCAGCGGTGTGGCGTCGTTGTCATCGACGGCGGTGGGCATGGCATCACTGGGATCACCCAGTCCAGCGCGATCCGCGTAGCCACAGAGACCGCGGTGGCCGTCTCAGAGGATGTCATCACGGACCCGTCGATGATGTTCAACGCGATCAATCGTCTGATTGCATCTTCGGGCGCGCGTCAGATTGTGCCCTGCCTCTTTGTCGGCATCGATCTGCCGGCGGGCCGGTTGGCGTACATCAATGCGGGGGGGATGCCGCCGCTGCTTGTGATGGGGCCGGGGCGGCTGGTGACGCTAGACCAGATGTCACTGCTGCTTGGGGTCGATGCGAACTACGTCTATGGAGCCGCCCAGACCGATTTGCCCGAAGCGTTTCGTCTTGTCTGCTATACCGACGGTCTAACGGAGGCGGCCGGCGGGAGCGGTCCGTTCGGCCTGGAACGCCTGCAAAAAACACTGCTGGATTGCGGTGCCTATGGCAAGGCATCGGAGTTCGTCGGCGCCGTCGACCGGGCCTGGACAACACACATCGGTGCTTCTCAAGCCACCGACGACGCCACCATCCTCGTTGTCGGACACGGGTAGAGCGGAATCGAATAACAAGCTGCCCTCTCAATCAGAGTCGCGACCGTGAGGGAGCGGGCGTTGGGGGCCGTATCCTGAGAGCAAATCACGTTTCTGTGGACCGTGCAATCTCCTCTTCCCCCCTTGGCAAGGGGGGATGAAAGGGGGATTCTACGGCACGCAATATCGGGAAACGCTCTAGACAGACTTGTGTGGCAACTGATCGGATTGGATGTTGTCCCGCTCGGCGTGGACTACAGTGTCATAACTGTGTCAGCGTAGCTGACTGGCTGGAATCAGATGGTGCGGCCGACGGCCGACGAGATCCCAGTTGAACGCCTTGTCGGGATCTGTGCGTCAAGCCTTTACGCGCGCGGGGCCTGCGAACCGGTCCAGTTCAATGTACTTCCTTTGCAGGGGAGGCACTAGGGCGCGCTACTCGGGCCCGTCAAAGACGTTGAACCGCGAGGACGGCGGGAACTTGGGGGCGCCGAGGCCTTCAGCCGGTTCCAAC
>CAZJTP010000044.1:0-25013 GCA_964548955.1 uncultured Phycisphaeraceae bacterium | reverse complement strand
CCCGGGGCCTATGGACTCTCATAACCGCTGGATCAACTTTTGGGGAGCACGCCAGTAGCGAGGGTGGTCAACAACTGGATTGCTGCGCGGTTCCCGTCACTGCGTACTCGAAGAGCGCTTTCTTTGAATTACGCTTTCGGATGGTCTCGACACTCACGTTTGAGAATCCTGCTTTGCGAAGCATGTCAGCGTAGGCTCGCTCCACGGGGATAAGAACGTCGTAAAATGTTGAGTTGCCAACGATATAATAGACGCGTCCACCATTCTTCATCACTGGCAGTATAGACGTGAGATGCTTCCACATGTCCACGAAGTACTTTGCGATGTAGTTGGCTAGAATCCTGCTATGCCTGCGCTCCGCTCTTGCAACATCGTCGATTGCAGCAAGAAGGTAATCAGGCAGATAGGAACGCTTATCCATCTGCCAGTCCGCAAGCAAACTTGTCGCAATCCCCCACGTTCCACCTATCGCCTTCCAATCTAGTTCGCCAGCTTCGCGGGCGTCTTGCAGAAAGCCGAGCCAATACATGTATGGGCGTAGTTCGCGAATGTAAGACATTCGATTCGGATAGGGGGGCGACGTAATCAACAAGTCGAACCGTTCACGACTCAACGGTGCACAATCTCGCGCATCAACGTTCAGTATCTCTGCTTTACCCGAAGGATTGATCAAGGCACCCTCAAGCACGACCTCAACGTCGTCGAGGAACTGCAGGCTATAGTCAGGTTCCACAGAAAAGAGCTTCAGCTGCCGGTCGTGTATGCTTTTATCGTTGAAAGACATCGACTGATGATTGAAGGCTGCATTAGACAATGCCATTTGTGTTCGACAGAAAGCGATAAGGAGTAGCGCCTTTTCGGCAGGCATTCTGAGGCTATCGATACCTGCCTTGACTCGACAGAGGAAGTCCAATGCATTTTTACCCCACCATCGCCCAATGTTCGCAATAGGTGGCGGATCGGCTGGGTCCGGCATGTCCTGAATAATCCCAACAGCAGCATCACGGGCTCGCTCTATAGAATTGCGATGGTACTCGGCAACCTTCGCCTTAGCAAACCAGATGAGAAACGGATTGATGTCAAGCGCAACAGCATTATGCCCCCTCATAATCGCTGCCAGAGCAGTCGTCCCAGTGCCGCAGAATGGGTCAAAAACATGAACGTGCCCAGAAATACCTTCAAGGCTGTCATCGACGAGTTTCAGCGAATACGCGGGCGTTAACCGCAGCCAACCATGCCGACCATTGCGCATATTATGTTTGAACGTAAGTTCTGCTCTTTGTCTAACAACGCCTTTCATAGCTCTACTCGTTTGCGCTAAGCAGTTTTCGCAAGACCGCATCAACTTCTTTGTGAAGAACGTCTTTGTTTCTCTCAAAGAATGCTGCCAAGTCATAGCCTACGATGTCGCGCATAAAGGCATATGTGGAAGTCGATGTAGACGAATCGGCGGTGCTGCCTATCAGAATTGCCCATCGTTCATGACGGTAGCGCGTTGCGATATCCGTGTCAATCTGGGTCGATAGGACAGCAACACATGGAAGATATGCCTGCGTATAGGCTGTTGCGGCATTCGCAATGTCTGCATTTTGACGCTTAGCATCCTTGCTTTTGTATCCCTGCCTAACTTCAAAAACAACTCCCTTGAGAGAGCGTCGGATGAATAGATCAACGCTGAGCGCGTCACATTGTTCGCCGATCCAATTTGTAATTGAACGCTTCTTTTCCAAGTCACCCAGACAATCCAAAGGGATGCGCCCGTCCAGAGCGAGTTTCCTTTTTCTGTTGTTTGCGACAACCGTCGTATATGACCATTTCGTATCATCCTGATCTAGCCCGAGATGGTCTTGCAGTATCTTGCGAAACAACCGTTCACATCCTATACCGATCTGGCGATAGATGCTTGTCATGCCACCCGCGGCTTTGTGTGCAGCATACATCAGCGGATTGTCGAGCCCAAACCACGAGTAGAACGGGTCGCTTCGGTACAGTGATTGGAACGCCTGCAGACCGAGCCCTATCTTCGCCCCCTGACCGAGCTTCGGTTGATAGCGGGCACAGACTCGAATGGGCTCAACAAGCAACGTCAAGTATTCGACGTCCCGTTGCAGCATCATTATCACTCCGATCCCGCGTGACGCTCATCCGGCGGCGGGTGGCATGGTCAAGCGCTGCGCCGCCATGCGGTTCCTCTTGCCGCGGCCCATGCCGGTGCCTTCGGCTTGGGCATGCCGTCCTACGGTGCTGCGACGGCCGGGCGTTTGGCCTTGGTAGCGCGGGCTTTCGTGAGCGCCTGGTCGAGGTCGGCGATGATGTCGTCGGGGTGCTCGGCACCGACACACAGGCGCACCATGTTCGGCGGGACGTGGGCCAGCTTGCGGCCCTCCTCGCCCTGCTGCTGGTGCGTCGAGATGGCCGGTATCGTGGCCACACTCTTGATCCGCCCCAGGTCGGTTGCCCGCCAGATGCGCTGCAAGGCGTCGAAGAACTTGTGAGTTGCCGCCGCCCCGCCCTTTACGCAGAAGCTCATCAGGTGCCCATAGCGATTGACCGGCTTGCCATAAAGCTCGTCGTGCTCCGCGTCGACCAGCCACATGTACTTGCTGGCGAGCTCGTGAAGCGGGTGATCGGGCATTCCGAGGTACTCCACGCTTTCGACCTGCGGATGGGTTTGTAGGAACTCGGCCACCTTCATCGTGTTGCGGCTGAGCAGGTCCATCTTCGATCGCAGGGTCCGCATGTCGTTCAGGGTCATGATGGCCTGCATCGGGTGCAGGTTCGGGCCGATGTCCCGATTCGGCAGGTACTTGACGTATAACGCGAAGTCCTTCTTGAGATCGTCGTTGTCGATGTTGGTCACCAGGTTGTTGCGCGCGATGATCGCCCCGGCGACGCCGGAGCCGCCGGTGGTCAGGGTCTTGGTGGCGGATTGCACCACGATGTCGGCACCGTGACAGATCGGCCGCAGCAGGGCGGGTGTAGCCACGGTGGTGTCACAGATCAAAGGCAGGTCATGGCTGTGGGCGAGATCCGCCACGGCCTCAACGTCGAAGAATCCCTGTTGCGGGTTACTGGGCAGCTCTCCGTAGAGGAATCGCGTGTTCTCGTCAATCCTACTGGCCCAGTTGTCGATGTCCGTGGGGTCTTCGATCCAGCGGCACTCGATGTCACGCTCCTCCATCAGGCGTATGCTGAACTGCTGGAAGGTTCCGCCGTAGCATTGGGCGGTGGCGAGGAAGTTTCGCGGCTCGTGCGCATGGCGCCGTTTGTGCACCAGGAATGGCTGGACGGCTGTCATAATCGCCGCCATGCCCGAAGATGTCGAGCAGCACGACGTGTCGCCGTCATACCCGTAGGCCTCCAGCAGGGCGAGCGTCCACTCGTAATAGTAGGTCGAGGGGTTGGCGATGCGCGAATAGCACCACGTGGGGATGAGGTACGCCAGCGCCGCAGCCATCTCGTCCGAGTCGCGGTACGCCTGCGACGCACTCATAAAGACGGGCTCGATGATCGCGCCCTGGTTATCCTCGATTGCCTCCTCGACGGAATAGAGCCCGTGGACCGCGATCGTGTCAAACTTCCACTTTTTGACGACGTCGCGGATGTACCTGGCCCGCTTGGCGAGATACTCGTTGTTGATATCAATGTACCGTTGCATTCCGGGTGTGATTTCGACTTCCTCGCCACCAAACATGTTCGTTCTCCTATCGATAACCTGCCACGCTCCCCTCTCTGCCAAGATAAGTCAGTATACCGGGTCGCTCCCTGTCTCGGCAATGGCGCGCGGCGTGCCCCCTTGAGGATTTTGACCGCCGGACGCGGGCTGCTACGATGTGCTCCATGGACGAGCCGGTTCGCTACTACAGCACGAATCGCAATACACCGGTGGTCAGCCTCCGCGAGGCGCTGCTGGGGGGTCAGGCGCCCGATCGTGGCTTGTTCATGCCAGATCGGTTGCCGCCGCTCTCGCCGGATGACCTCGGGGCGATGGTGGATATGGGCTACGCCGGAATCGCCCACGCGGTCTTGCGGCGGTTTACGGCGGGTGTTGTTGACGACGCAACGTTGCAATCGCTCTGCGAAGACGCGTACGACTTTGATGTGCCACTAGAAAATGTTACGGGGAGACGGCATCTTATGCGGCTTGACCGCGGGCCGACCGCCTCGTTCAAGGATTTCGCCGCCCGGATGATGGCCCGGTGGATGGGCGTGCTTACGGAGGCTAAGGGCGGCGAGTTGGTTATCCTCACAGCCACGTCCGGCGACACGGGTAGCGCCGTCGCCCACGCGTATCACAGCGTCGATCGCGTCAACGTCGTCGTGCTCTTTCCCACGAAGGAGGTCTCCGATCGCCAGCGCAAGCAGATGACCACGCTCGGCGGCAACGTCACCACTCTCGGTGTTACGGGGAAGTTCGATGACTGCCAGGCCATGGTCAAGCGAGCTTTCACCGATGCGAATCTTGGCTCTCTACGACTGACCTCCGCCAACTCGATCAACATCGGCCGACTGCTGCCGCAATCCGTCTACTACGTATATGCCTATGTCAAGCTCGCCGATGTAGCTGCGAAGGAGCCGATCGTGATTAGCGTCCCGTCGGGCAACTTCGGCAACATGATGGGCGCGGTGATCGCCTGGCGGATGGGCCTGCCGATTGGGCGACTCGTGATTGCGACCAATGCCAACGACGAGGTGCCAATCTTTTTGCGGACGGGACGTTATCAGAGAATTGTCCCCTCGCGAGTCTGTATCTCCAACGCCATGAACGTCGGGCATCCGTCAAACCTGGCCCGGCTCGTGGATGCGTACAGCGGATGGATGGATGAGACGGGAATGATCCACGAGCAACCCGATCTTGACCGCATGCGCCGCGACCTGTATTCCGTCAGCATTTCCGATGACCAGACCCGCCGGACGATCAAGAACGCATATGATCGCTACGGCGTGATCCTCGAGCCGCACGGTGCCGTCGGCTGGGCCGGGCTCGAGCAGTACGTCCGCGATTGTCCTGATAGTGCCAGTGTGCTGTCGGTGTCCGTCGAGACGGCGCACCCGGCCAAGTTCCCCGAGGAGATTGAAGCTACCATTAGTGTCACACCTCAGACACCACCAAGCCTGGTCGGCCTCGAGGACCGCACGGAAACCTATGATACCATCTCGACCAAGTACGAACCGTTCCGAGACCTGCTTCTGGAACACTTCGGCAAATCGTAGGCACGTAGGATGGGCATAGCCCACCAATTGGATTCTTTCAGAGACGGGTCACGGGTCGTACACCAGATCCGAGCCCGGAACGCAAGCGACTGGTTGATCCATCCTCCCGATGCAGCGGCTGTGCACCCCGTCCCGGGACCCTGCAAAGACCGTGCCGAACAGGATTGGAATTGCCCACGTTTTGGAGCTTCCCACGAGTAATAACGATATCCATAGTGCTGTGACAAAGCCCACTGGTGCAGCGCGCCGATATTGGTCGGGGCCTTCAAACGCCCGTCCTTCACTGCTGCAGCTACCTTCTCCAAGGCCTGCCGGGGCCGTTCCATCGAACGCTTGTGCATCACCTCCTCCAAGGCTTTACGCTCTTGACTGTCGATGACGAAGTACCGGGCTCATTCGGTGCCAGACAGGGACACCTTAACCTCTTGAACGCGGTTGCCCTCGTCAACACGCTCCTATTCCTCGTCATCCATCACATCAAATACCTTGGCAGCTTCCTCGCAGCGCCGGCCCCCGGGGCAGCGCCTGGCGGTATCCAATCTGGTCGTCTCGAACAAACTGCCGTTGCCGGCAGACGCCTGATCCTTTGACTCTTCCGACCGGTTTGAGTCAAGACGGAATGAATGGTGTCGGGTAGAACGAACTGACTGAGGGCTTCGAGAACAATCACGGGCGCCGGCCACTCCCAACCGGCTTGAGTCCTCGGCACTCCATGGCCGATAGCCCTCATAGCATATGCCTCCTTTGCGATAGACGGACTCTTTACAATCCTTCTATCATCATTGTGGGGCTTACATTATGCGCCTTAAGTGGACCGTATTGCGGCTAACGCAAATCTCGTACGTACTGCGAAAAAACGCCGGCCAATCCATCGACACAATGAAGATCACGAGGGTATAATACGATTGGTCCCTCAAGTGAGCGGGCCGTGTGTCCGAGAAGTCACGATTGGGAGTGTTTCATCATGCCGTTTCGACCCTTACAAGATACGCAACTCTCGCTAAGCAATCTGCAGGACGAGATGAACAGGCTGTTCGAGAGAATCTGGCACGCGGGCGTGTCGACGCGTCCGTTCGACGGTCAGAAATGGGCCCCCGTGGTCGATCTGTACGAGCACGACAATCGTTACGTGCTCCATGCCGAAATCCCAGGCGTTGACGGCACCGCGGTCGAGTTGAGCTACCTGGACAACGCCCTGACGATTCGCGGTGAAAAAACCAAGCCCGCCGCCGCGGAAGAGGCGGATCGCTCGCTGCGCAGCGAACGCCGCTTTGGCGTCTTCTGTCGGACGGTCGAGCTACCTCCCGGTATCGACGCTGACAAACTCTCCGCGCAATGCAGCGCCGGCGTCCTGGAGGTCACCATCCCGAAGTCCGAAGCCAGCCGTCCCAAGGCGATCAATATCGACGTCCAGGAAGGCTAGCCGGGTGGATGGCCCATAACGGATGCCATGGACAAGTTTACCACTTGAGTGCCACGGACGGTCTATCTACGCGTGTCCGCACGCAGACAGGCTTGTCAGCCCGTGTCTTGCCGAAGGATAGCACTGGCAGCAATTTGTAGGGCAGGTCAGCAGACCCGCCGGGAGAATGTGTCGGGGCCTTTGACCCGACATCGGCGGAGTTGATGACGTTCCGTCGGGCAAAGCCAGCCCTACGAACTACAAACTTGCTCGAAGCGATACCCAACCAGCCCACCAATCTTGACATATGTCCCGGCGGTCTGACATGTTGTCTTTGGGCTCCGCCCCAAATCCCGAGGTTTATCGCTTTGTTGCCTGACGCATTGGAATCAAAGGATTTACGGATGGTTCTCCCTGCAACCGCGCCCTCGTCCGACACGGCGAAAAGATCACCAAAATAGTGCTATAGCTACAAAGGCCTTGATATGGCACTAATTTGGTGCTACATAAGATGTATCGAAGCGAGAGTCGTGCTGCTGGCGGTGGAGCGAGCGGATGGCAACATTGACCAAGAAGACCGGCTATGCCCTGATTGCGCTGTCGCACGTTGCGAGGCAACCGGATCGTGTCGTAAGCGCCAGGGAGATCGGCGAGGAATCCGGCGTGCCGCTGTCGATCCTCACGAACATTCTCAAGACGTTGACCGGTGCCGGGATTGTGTTCAGTTCACGCGGCGCCGCCGGCGGGTACGGTCTGGCAAAGTCCATGGACGCCGTCAGCCTGCACGAGTTGATAGCCACGATCGAGGGGCCGTTTCACCTTGCACAGTGCGTTTTGGCCTCGGTCAGCTCACACAAGGGCCCCTGTGAACTCGAGCCGTCCTGCCCGATCAGACAGCCGGTGCACAGAATCCACGCCCGCCTGAAAGAGTTTCTGGAAGGCGTATCGCTGGCGGAGATCATTGGCGACACGGAAGAGCAGATCGCGGGAGGACCCGCATGAACGGAATTGGAACCTTTGCGACAGAGCGGTGTCACGGAGCTGAGAGAATGACGTCCGTCTATCTCGACAACAACGCCACAACTCCGGTCGATCCGCGCGTCCTCGAAGCGATGCTCCCCTACCTCAAGGAGCACTTCGGCAACGCCGCGAGTCGCAACCATCGCTTCGGATGGGTTGCGGAGGAGGCCGTCGAGAAGGCCCGTGAACAGGTCGCCGGCGCGATCGGTGCTGGCAGCAAGGAGATCATCTGGACCAGCGGCGCCACGGAGGGTAACAACACAGCCATCCAGGGCGTCGCCCGGATGTACACCGGCAAGGGCAAGCATATCGTTACCTGCACGGTCGAGCACAAGGCCGTCATCGACCCCTGCAAGTTTTTGGAGAGGCAGGGGTTCGACGTGACGTGGCTTGATCCCGATCAGACCGGCCGCGTCGGCGTTGAGCAAGTGAAGGACGCGCTTCGCGATGACACGATCTTAGTCTCGCTGATGTTCGGCAACAACGAGATCGGCACGATCCACCCGATTCCCGAGATCGGTGCGCTGTGCAAGGCGAAAGGCGTCCTCTTTCATACCGACGCAACGCAGGCGTTCGGGAAGGTCCCGATCGACGTGGAGTCCATGGGAATCGATCTGCTGACGATGTCGGCTCACAAGGTCTACGGCCCCAAGGGCATCGGGGCGTTGTATGTCCGTCGCAGGAACCCGCGCGTTCGCCTGCAACCGATTGTGTATGGCGGCGGTCACGAGCGTGGGTTGCGGAGCGGGACGCTTAACGTTCCCGGCATTGTCGGATGCGGAGCGGCGGCCAAGATTGCCATGCAGGATATGCCAACCGAGAGCGTCCGCATGGTGAAGCTGCGTGACCGTTTGTGGGCGGGGTTGAGCGAGCGTCTGAGCGATATCAGGATGAACGGTCACCCCGAGTATCGGCTGCCCAACACGCTTAATGTCAGCTTTCTGTATGTGGAGGGTGAAAGCCTGATGATGACCATTGGTGACATCGCCGTCAGCAGCGGCAGCGCGTGTACCAGCGCGTCACTGGAACCCAGTTATGTTCTAAGAGCCCTCGGGCTTGGTGATGAGGTGTCCCACAGCTCGATCCGCTTCTCGCCGGGACGATTCACGACGCAAGAGGAAATCGACTACGTGATTGGCCAGGTTGTCAAAGCCGTAGATCACCTGCGGAAGATGAGCCCGCTGTACGAAATGGTCCAGGCCGGTGTCGATCTGTCGACCGTGGAATGGCAGCCTCACTGAGGCGCTTACGGCGAGCACCTGATTGGGGGAATGGGATCGTAGCGGTGGGTGTCACCGCGCTGCACGGAGTATGGCGAAATGATTTACAGTGACAAGCTCGTCGATCACTTCGAGCACCCGCGAAACGTCGGATCACTCGATCGGTCCGACCCAAACGTCGGGACCGGCGTAGTCGGCTCTCCCCAGTGCGGCGACGTGATGCAGCTACAGATCAAGATCAACGATGAGGGCCGCATCGTCGACGCCAAGTTCAAGACCTTCGGCTGCGGCAGTGCGATCGCCAGCAGCTCCCTCGCCACTGAATGGGTCAGGGGGCGGACACTCGACGAGGCGCTGGCGATCAGGAACGTCGAGATTGCCAGGGAGCTGGCATTGCCACCGTTGAAGGTTCATTGCAGCGTGCTGGCGGAAGACGCCCTTCGGGCCGCCGTCGAAGACCTCAAGAACAAGCGCGACAAGGCCAACGCCCAATCGATTCGTCGGGTCTGCTGACCCGACCTACGCGCTGGACAAGTACCGACAGGGGTGGAGGATACCATCGCTCGTGCAGTTGCGTGTCACGTGCGGGCTGTTACGGGCAGTTCCGCTGGTTGTGTCTCAGGAGATCGCACCACGGAGCGGGCGCGTCCCGTGCGATGGCACAGGTATCGGCCCAGGGAGCGGACTGCCTGGTCACAGGAACCGAACGTCGGCACGCCACCCTCACGAAGTGCATGGGCCATCATACCATACGGCGCGCCTGAATCGATAACGGCAATCAACGGTTTGGGTGACTCGCGAAGCAGCATCGTCAGCCTCTCAACCAGCGATCCGCCCTTCCTGAGTTCCTCCGGCGTCGTCAAGAGCTGCGGCGTAAGCGGCACGACGGCGACAACAACAGCGTCGATTTCGTCATCCTCGAGCATCGCGCGGGCACATGCTTCGTATGCGTCCTCATTGGCCATCGGCGTTAGATCAAGCGGGTTCCTCACGTTAACGAGCGTGTCAAGTCTCTGCTCCGTCAGCTTCTTCCGGATTCGCCCGGCTGTGGTCTTGGCCAGTTCGGGGATCTCAAGCTGGTAACGGGCACCGAGAATCGCGTCGGCCATTCCCACCGTCTCGTAGCCCGCATTGCTGATCACGCCGATCCGCCGTCCGCCGACCTTCTTACCATGCAGGGCGGTGGCCAACTCCATAAGCTGCTCGAACTCTTTGAAGGTGTCGGTCACGATTGCGCCGGCGTTGACGACAGCGGTCTGACACACGTCGTAGTCACCGGCGACTGAGGCTGTATGACCCGCGGTCGCCGCCCGTCCGGGAGCGGTCCGACCGGCTTTGTAGAAGATGACGACCTTGCCGGACTCGGCGACATCCTGGGTCGCCCGTACGAAGGCCAGGCCGTCCATGTCGTTGAATCCTTCGACGTACACGCCGATGCAGTCGACGTCGTCCCGATCACCGACGATCCGCAGCACGTCGGACACGGTCAGGTCGATCTGATTTCCCAGCGAGACCGCAAGCGTTGGGTCGAGAAGCTGAAGATTGCTCATCCGAGAGATGATAAACGCACCGCTCTGCGAGATGAGCGCCGCTCGTCTGGGCGGAGCGTCGCGGCGAGCGTCGAGCTTGCCCTCCGGAATGAAGAAAGTGTCGTACTTGCCGGGGCGCGATCGCACGCCGAGGCAGTTGCCGCCGAGCACGATCAGCCCACCGTCGGACTGGTTGCGTGACGCAAGAATGGCATCACGAGTCTTCGCCTCGAGATCCTCCGTCCCCTCCGTCTCACCCATCCCGCCGGGAATGACGATGACCGATGAGGCTTTCCGGCTATTGGTGACCTGATTGATCAGCTCCGGCATGTCTCCCGCCGCCGTGGCAATCACCAACAGGTCAACCTTCTCCGGTAGAGCGTCGATGGTCGGGACGCAACGCACCTGATCCAACTCCTCGACACCCTCTTTGATCACGTAGAGATGATCCGTCGGGTACCCGCAATCCTTGATGTTCTTCAGGATGATCCGCCCGAAGTTCGCGCGTTTGGTCGACGCACCCAGAATCGCCATCGACTGCGGTTCCAGCAGCTTCTCGACCTTGGACAGCGGTCGTGGTTGCGGCGTCTTCGTTGCCGGAGCCAACGCGCCATGCCCGTCAAGCGGGATCATCTTCTGCCGCGCGAAAGCGAACGGATTGACTTCCAACTCCTGCAGATCGGGCCCTTCCTCACCCCGATCGACGCACAGACGGCGTGCAACCGCGATGAACGCCCGGAAGCAACGCAGCAATTCCCCGTCGGATACGACACGATGCCGGCCTCGCGCCCGACCGGCGAGAATGTCGTACGCGGCCGTCGACTTGAAGAGTTCCAGGAACTCTTCGGCGGTGGTGTCGACAGCCAGTGCCTTGGCGACGGCGATCCCCGGCTTCATCTTGCTCGCCAGATACTCCGTATCAATACCACCCAAACCCGCGGCGATGATCGCGCCGAACTCACGTGTCGAACGGATACCGACGAAAAGTTCCTGTCCGAACCCCAGTTCAACTCGCTCGACGAACTCGATCATCAGGACGCCGACAATGTTCTCCGTGGTGCGGGATAGGCGGGCGATGAGTTGCTCCATCTCGCGGTTGACCGTTTCCAGCTCCTTGGGCACGAAGATGATGGCACCTGCTTCACTCTTGTGAACGATGTCCGGCGAGACGATCTTGAGCACGACCTTATCACCGGGGAACCGGTCCAGCATCTCGGCTGTTACCTCGTCACCCTTGGCGATGAAGCGGTGCCGCGGCGGGGAGATCGCCCCAACGAGTTCAACCAGGTTGTAGACCTCATGCTCGTAAAGCTGCCGCCGACCCTCCAGGTAAATCTGCTCGAGTATCTGGCTGACGGCGTGCCCTTCGGGACGGGAGAGTTCGTTTCCCGGGGACTGCAACACCAGATCGGTGATATCAGGTCCTCCCTCCTCCGTGAGTTGGTCGGGCGGAAGCGTTTCAATCCAGTGACGCACCTCTTTCGCGGAAGCCCCCCGCTCCAGCCCGTCGAGATAGGCGCCGGCGGCGTTGCGTCCAAAGCGGCACGCCCGCTGGTTCACCTCAACAATCGCGGGGCCCTTGCGGTCAAACAGCTCCGCGACGGCGGCCTCGACCTCGGCGCAATCCAGCCCGAGCAACCCGGAGGCAGCCCCGAGCATGACGGTGTTGACGGCCCGTCCTGATCCGGCTGCCCGGGCAAGCCTGTCCGCGTCGACGAGCACGTGCCTGGGGAATCTCGCGATCTTTTCAAGGACCGGCTCGATTGGCGGATAGTCGGGAATGTTAACGAAAGGTACGGTGCTGGCGACGATCGTGCCCTGTTCGTTGAGGTATTGGACGTAGCGTAGCGCCTCGAGCGGCTCGATGGCGAGGACCATATCCGCCTGTCCGCGCGGGATCTGATCGCTGTAGAGTTCATGATCCGCGAAGCGCAGGTGGGACTGGACCGCGCCTCCCCGCTGCGACATCCCATGCACTTCAGACTGCTTGACGCTCCACCCACGACGAATGACCGCCAGGGAGATTGCCTGCGCGATCGTCAGGATTCCCTGTCCACCGACGCCCGCTAGAATCAGATTGTGTTCCATCAGATCAATCCTTCTGGGAGATTCGCACGCAGCAAACAACAAGCACAAACCGAACTCAGCCCGGCGCGGAGACTGTGGCGGTCGGTTTCGCGTCGGTGATCTTCCGCTTGATGTGGATGCAGGGCCGAGACGCCACCACCACGGAAAAACCGCGATGATTGATCTCACGCCGAAGCATCTCGACATTCTTCTTCTCGTTCTTCGGATGCGGCTCGATGAAGATGAGGTGATCCTCATTGACGCCGAGCCCCTTCAGCAGACGCAGGAAGCCCTTGCCGGTAACAAACACCTCCTGCCCTCCGGTCATGGCAACCGTGGCGTTGTCCAGGATGATGACCGTCATGTTGGCGTCAGCGTGGGCCGCGCCGATCAGCGGGGTCATTCCCGAGTGGGTAAAGGTCGAATCGCCGATCGTGCATAGTACGGGGTGCACGCCCGCCTTGGCCGCCCCGTGGGCCATGCTGATCGACGATCCCATATCGACGCAGGAATGAACCGCGTTATACGGCGGCAGCGCAGCGAGCGTGTAGCATCCGATATCGCTGAACAGAATCGCTTGATCGTCGCGAGCAGTCGCCTCCAGAATTGCCTTGAAGCTGTCACAGTGAGGGCACCCGTTGCACAGCGCCGGCGGACGCCCCGGCAATCCCTCCACCACGTCGGGCGTCTCGAGCGCCGGCATGCCCAACGCCGCGCGCACAAGGTCCGCCAACATCTCGCCGTCCATCGGCAACCGACCGCTTCGCTTGCCGTGGATCGCCTTTCCGGGAAGACCCAGCAGACCGTTGAGCCGTGTTTCGATGTAGGGGTAGCCCTCCTCAACGACAAGGATTTCTCCGCAGTGGTCGACGAGCTTTCGGACCAATCGAACCGGAATAGGATAGGTGCCGATCTTCAACACCGACTGCGCCGAATCAGGCCCAATCACCTCGCGGACATAGTTGTAGGCGATGCCCGATGCGATGATGCCCTTGCCGCCGCGCAAGGTCAGCTTGTTGTAGGGCGAACCTGCCGAGAACTCACGAAGCTCCTCTTGAAGATCAAGCAACCGGCGGAACCGCCGGCGGGCGTTGACCGGCAGCAAGGTCCAATCACGCGGATCAGGCACAACGTTGACGGACGAAGGCACCTCCGAAGGTTCACTTCGAACGACGTTGGCCCGGCTGTGTGCCAGACGCGTCACCAACCGGATCATCACGGGCAAACCGAGCCGCTCCGACAGCTCAAACGCCTCGCGGGTCATGTCGTAGGCCTCTTGCTGATTGGAGGGCTCGAACGCCGGGATCTGGGCGAACTCGGCGTAGTAACGGCTGTCCTGTTCGTTTTGCGACGAGTGCATGCCCGGATCGTCCGCGACCGCCAGGACCAGCGCACCATGCGCCCCGGTGATAGCTGAGTTGATGAACGGGTCGGCTGCGACGTTCAGCCCGACGTGCTTCATCGCCACCAGCGAACGCTTGCCGGCGTACGACATCCCCATCGCCTCTTCATACGCCACCTTCTCGTTGGCGGACCATTGGCTCGACACTTGCCCGTTACCGGCTGTTTGCGCCCGGATGAACTCGAGGATCTCCGTCGCCGGTGTGCCGGGATACGAAAACACACCACTGATACCGGCATCGATGGCTGCGATGCCGACGGCCTCATCGCCGAGAAAAAGCTCACGCATCACTGTCATCCTCTATCCTCTGTGGTTAATGCCCTCGGCCCGGGTGCGGGAATCGACGCGCCCGGCCTGGGGCGAGCCTACAGACCGCGACGTCATCGAACAAATGCTATTTACGCAACTCCGTCACCGGCTGAGCGCCGCACATTCATAGCGCGGGAAAATCCTCCGTGCTGATCAAATACCGCCCACACACCACTCCCAGGGCGCAAACCGGACCCCAGACACCTCTGACAAGCTCCGGAGGCCGTCAGACCGTGATGCAAATCGTGTGCCAAATGCGTCTCGCAGACTCGCCGGGGCGGGCAGTCGAGTGCCGCCCATTCTGGGATGCCCCCGGGCATTCCCTCGGAGAACGGGAGAATGACTGTCAAGTCTCTGGATCTGGCCGACGCGGTTATGCTGCTTCGACCGGTGTCGATGGGCGTCCAACGAACAGGTTGTATACCCATGCGAAGATCGCCCCGCCGATAAGGCCGTCGAAAAACGCCCAGACGAGGCCGATGAGGCTGCCAATCGGGCTGATGGTGTAGCCCCGGTAGACCCTGCCGATGAGGGTCGCCTCACCGGTAGACCCATCGAACAGGATGATCCACCACGTGATGCACAACAGGCCCAAAGCCCACAACACACCGCAAGTTAGTGCAAATGATTTAACATTGAGCTTCATCGTGTCACTCCTGCTGCTAATCGAAAGTTGTCCGCTGGAAATTGTCGATTGGAGATTGTCGATTGACCAGTGCGCCGAACAATCCGCAATCCGCCTATTCTCCGATGATCTTGACGAGCACACGTTTGCGGCGTCGGCCGTCGAATTCGCCATAGAAGATCTGCTCCCACGGACCGAAATCGAGCCGGCCGTCGGTGACAGCCACCACGACCTCACGTCCCATCACTTGGCGTTTAAGGTGGGCGTCGCCATTGTCCTCGCCGGTGCGATTATGTCGGTAGTGCTCGATCGGCTCATGCGGTGCGAGCTTCTCGAGCCACTCCTCGTAATCCTGGTGCAAGCCGGATTCGTCGTCGTTGATAAACACGCTGGCTGTTATGTGCATGGCGTTGACCAGGCACAGCCCGTCGCGGACGCCGCTCTCGCGCAAGGCGTCCTCCACCTTCGGCGTGATGTTGACAAAGGCGCGACGAGTAGGAACCTCAAACCACAGCTCGCGGCGGAGCGATTTCATAACACCCTGTCTCCTGAGTTCGTGGGATCATTCTGCGATACATCCGGTACTGTCCCGCGCACGGAGCGACCCGGCAACCGCACTAGGGTACGTACCGCAGGCTCGTGCGAGAATCCTTTCTCACACAAATGAGCCGAGAAGGAATTATCGGCCCAGCGAGAAGAGATTCCGGGGCCGGCGGAACGAAAGTTGCAGGAGCATTTGGCAAGGCCGCTCGTGCGAGAATCCTTTCTCGCACGAATGAGCCGAGAAGGCATTCTCGGCCCAGCGAGACCTCCGCCGACATCGCGGAGCTTCCTTATGCGGAGCCTGGACGGGGCGCCCCGCTAGGCGTTCCTCGCGGTGGCCGTATAATGCTGTATTAATAGTGTGTTGCAGATAGGCAAGGAGCTAAATAAGGGGACTGATCATGAAGAAGTTACGACTGTTCACGCCCGGACCGACGATGGTTCCCGAGGAGATCTTGCTGGAGATGGCCAAACCGATGGAGCACCATCGCACGGCCTTCTATCGGGGTATGTACAAGGAGGTCCACGAGCTTCTGCAATACCTGTTCCAGACAAAAGCACTCTGCATGTTGTTCACCGGCAGCGGCACGGCGGCCATGGAAGGGGCGATCGTCGGTTGCTGCCCGCCGGGACACAAGGCGCTGGTGATCAGGAACGGCAAGTTTGGGGAACGGTGGGTCAAAGTGTGTGCGGCGTTCGATATCGACCACGCGCCACTTGACATCGAATGGGGCCATGGCGCCAAGCCGGCGGACATCACAAAGGCTATGGATGCCGATCCCAAGATCGACACCGTGATTCTCGTCCATAGTGAGACATCCACAACGGCGCTCACCGACGTGCAGGGAATCGCGCGGATTACGCGGGAGCGCGGGGCGCTTCTTCTGGTCGACGGGATCACAGCCGTCGGGACGCTGCCCGTCAAAATGGACGAGTGGGGCGTCGACGTGTACGTGACCGGCTCGCAGAAGGCATTGATGTTGCCCGCGGGGCTTGGCTTCGCAGCCGTCAACGACCGGGCGTGGGAGCGGATCGACTCGGGGAAGATGCCTACGTTTTACAATGACCTGAAGGCCTATCGCAAGTCACACGAGACGTTCGACGCACCCTATACACCGGCCCTGATGCTTGTACGCGGCGCGCTGCACGCTCTGCGTATCATCAAGGAGCGCGGGCTGGAAAACGTCTGGGCTGAGACAACCATGCTCGCCCGTGCGACCCGGGCTGCGGCGCAAGCGATCGGCCTGAAGGTGTACCCGGTTGACCCGGTCGACTCGGTCACGGCCATGATCGTGCCCGACGGTGTGGACGAGGCAGCCCTTCGGAAGACCATGCGGGGCAAATTCGGCTTCCAGATCGCCGGAGGGCAGGGCGACCTGAAGGGCAAGATCATCCGATTCTCGCATATGGGCTATGTCGATGCCTTCGACACGCTCGGTGTGATCGGCGCGTTGGAGCTGACGCTTGCCGGCCAGGGCTTCGATGTGACTATCGGCGCGGGTGTGTCAGCCGCCCAACGAGTCTTCGCCGAGGCGATGAAATAACGAGCCACGGGCTTCAGCCCACGCGGATGTGCGTTTCGCGGAGTCTGCACGTGCTTGGCGTGGGAGGCATGGGCGAGGATCGCTCCGCAGCAACCTTGCAGATTTCACAACAAGTGTTCGGAGCGGCCCTTGCCCGTGCACGACGCATGGACGCCGTTCTCACGGATAAGCTCCCATCGAAGAACACCGCCCGAACTCGTCATTCGGAGGTTCGCTCTACTTTTTGGGAACACATTTCATTATGCGTTTGCCCATACCTCCCGTCGTGCCCGATCGGACCGGGGCATTGTCGGATCGGATGCTTGCGAAGCCTGCGCGTTGACGATATACGATTCTCTATGGCGCGGAGGCCAAAGAGAGTTTTGCAGTCTTACCTCTGGCCCGCGGGGATGCTGCTGCTGACGCTGTCGGCGTGCAGGTCACCGGGCGAGTGGGCCAGGTTGCATGAGCGGCGCGAGGTCCTGCAACGCGAGAACGCGCGACTCGAACGGGTCGTCGCGCAGCGGGATGGGACAGTCGCCCGGCTCCATCAGCAGATCGATAACCTGAAATCTTTCGGGCCGGATCAACCGGCTGACCTGTTTGCGCCCGTCAAGCTCGAGATCGCCAGCCTATCGGGAGGCGCCGACTACGACGGTAAATCGGGCGACGACGGCATAACGGTCTACCTTCGGCCGCGCGACGCGGACGGAGATGTCGTGAAGGTTCCCGGGCGGATCACGGTCCAGCTTCTTGACAATACGAACCTGGCTTCGCCGCGCGTCCTGGGGGTCTACGTGTTCGACGATCCGAAGAAGCTGCGTCGGTTGTGGCATGGCCGGTTCGCCACGAATCACTACACACTCCGGTGCCCGTTTCCGCCGGGATTGAAGCTGCCCGATGACCGGCGTATCACGGTAAGTGCCGAGTTCGTGGAGTACCTGACCGGCGCGACGCTGACGTCGGTCAAAGAGGTGACCGTATCGTATCCCGACGAATAGTACACCGGGGATGTGCGCCCGCGCAAGGTCAAATCACGTGTCTTTCCCTTGCCGCGACCGTTTCGTTGAACTATACTTATGGTGGGTTCCGATGAGCAAGCGGGAGGGGTACTCCGATAGTTGCGTCAAACGGATCTGAATTCGCCATGGAAGATCCAAGAAACGATGATGCCGGGCTGGAGCAAAACGGGGCTGCAACGGCCACCAAGAAGAAACTGGCACCGACAAAGCACAAACCCAGGCAGCTTCCGCCGTATAAGCTGCTGCTCCACAATGACGACGTCAACACCTTTGATCACATCATCCACTCGGTGATCCGGCTTACACCCATTCCGCAGGTGGAAGCGATTGTCAAGGCGATCGAAGCCCACGAGACGGGTGTCGCCCTGCTCCTTGTCACGCATCGCGAACGTGGTGAACTCTATGTGGAGCAGTTCGCCTCGCTCAACGTTACCGTCACCCTCGAACCGGACGAGGCATAACGCCGCGTTCCGCAACTCCCACGACTATAGCGAGCCGCCGACTTCAGCCGGCGCGGATTATCGTAACGTAACAACGCAGGGTGCCACGCCCAAGCCCACCGTGCGTCATCCGTGGGTGCTTTTATGCGGGTTGCAAGTGCCCTCCGGGGACACTGGGAGGAGCGTGGTGCGGTCACCCGCTCGATTGCAGCCTGCAAACCCGCCAACGTATGACACCGTTTCCGGGCGATCGCTTCTATTCGCTTGGTCTCGATGATCCGGTCCAATATAGTCATCAACGATGATCTCCAACCTTTACTACGCCGTGCCGATGATCCTGTCACAGGTTGCCGCGCCGGGTGTGGCCGCAGCCGAACCGAATCCCACGCAGCACGTACTGACGATGATCGACCGGATTCTGTCCGGTGTGGCTGTGGCGCTCGCCGTTATTATTGGTGCGTACTTGCTCGCCCGGCCGAAGCGAGACCCGCTTCGCAGCGCGCCGCTTCGTCCGAACAGACTCCGCGAAGACGCTTTGGCGCTGGCGGTTGTGGTCTACCTGCTGGCGGCGGCGTTCATCGCGGGCCTCGTCCAGCTCTTTACAGGTCTGACCGAGAGCATCATCTCGACCATAGTGGTCGGCAACGGTGCCCACCTTGCCGGCATCGGGGTGTGCTTGTTCATCGCGGCTACGCGGTTCGACGGCGGAATCCGGCGTTTCCTGTTCGCTGGAGGCGGCCTGCGGCGCGGTTGGTGGGGCGCCGCAACTGCGTTGCTGGCGATCGCCGCGATCGGGTCGTGTCCGATCCTTCGTGATACCACGATGAGAATCATCCTGTATTTCGCGCCGGACCACATGTTCGACCCGCATCCGACGATCCAGGCATTGCACGAGCAAACGCAGCCGATCGGCGTGATCATCGCGCTGTGGGGCGGTGCCGTCGTGATCGCACCTATCGCGGAGGAGTTCTTCTTTCGCGGATTGCTTCAGACGTTGCTGCTTCGCCTGGTGCATCGCCGATGGCTCTCGATTGTCCTGGCTTCACTCGCGTTCGGCGCCGTGCACTTCCAGCAACCGCATGCGATGGCGGCCCTTACGGTGCTCGCCCTGTTGATCGGATATTCCTACGAGCGGACCGGATCACTGGTGCCGCCGATCCTGATCCATGCCGTCTTTAACCTCAAGACGCTTATCTGGGACGCGCTGGGCGGCGTTCCCCCATAGGGGCGTCCGCAGCCTGCCGTTGATCCAAGTGTGCCGCAGCCTGTGAGATTCCGGATGCGACACTTCGCCACTGACCATTGCACGACGAAGCGTGATGGGATTGACCGCTGCTTCTGATTGAATAGTCTACCACACAGAGCGTCTGCAAGAATTCGTAGCGGCATTTGCGAGGATTACTCATGAACACGATCACGGCGAAATGGGCACCAATGCTGGGTCTTGCATTTGTCATTGGTTGCGCCTCCACCGAGACAGCGCCCCGTTCATCGCTGTCGATGTGGACCCTTAGGACGACACCGCTTGACCGCACTGCGTCAGAGCTTGACAACGACACGTACGAACATCTTGCGTGGGCCAAGACGTGCCGCGCCCGGATTCTGGAGGTCGACGGTCGCCGTACGGTCAAAAACACACTTGTCCCATACAACAAGATGATGATGCATCTGGACGCGGCCCGGTCCGAGTGTGAGCTGTTCGCACATGTACACCCGGATGACTATGTGCGCAACACGGCGGAGCGAGATCGGCGAAAGGTCCTTCAGTATCTCAGTGAGCTTATGCGCGATCCTGAATTGTGTGAGTCCTTTCGCGCGTTGGATCTTGCGGGTGCCGACCCTGCGACACGGTATGTCGTCCGCAAGATCCGGCGGGACTTTCGCCGGGCCGGCGCAGACAGGCCCGACGATGTCCGGCAACGCATCGCCGAACTCACGGAGGAGATATTCAAGCTCGGGCGGGCATTCGTAACAAACATCCGCGAGGACCAGCGCGAGATTCTCCTCGACTCACTGGCTGAGCTGGACGGTATGCCGCGGGATTGGATCGACAGACATCGTGCAGGCGCAGACGGCAAGATCCACGTCACTACGCGCTATCCCGACTATAAACAGTTTATGACGTACGCTCGCAACGCCGAGGCGCGATCGACACTGTACCGCCATTTCAAGAATCGGGGATATCCCAAGAACATCGACGTACTGCACGAGCTTCTAGCCAGGCGATATGAGCTGGCACAGATTCTCGGCTATGCCAACTGGGCTGACTATGTCACCGGCGATTCGATGGTCCGATCGGCTGACAATGTCCAATCCTTCATTGACCGGATCGCAGAACTAAGTAGAGAACCAGCCCGGCGCGATTACCACATCCTGCTGGAGCGCAAGCAACAGGACGTCCCCGGCGCAACGACTGTCGAATCCTGGGAGAAGGACTACTACGCACAACTGGTGAAGACTGAACAGTACGCATATGATCCGCAGTCATTGCGGTCCTATTTCAATCCCCCGGATGTTTTCAGCGCATTGTTTGAACTCACAGAAAAAGTGTTCGGGATTACCTACCGTCGGATTCACGGCCTGAACCTCTGGCATCAGGATGTGACGGCGTGGGACATCTGCGACGGCGGGAAACGCATCGGGCGCTTCTATCTCGATCCATATCCCCGCAAAGACAAGTATGCCGGCACGGCTGTATTCAACTATCGTACCGGTATTGCCGGTGTGCGACTACCACAGGTCGTTTTCGTCTGCAACGTTCCGAACCCGTGTTACCGAAGGGATCGTGTTGCGCTGATGGACCACGATCAGGTTGTCGCCGTCTTTCGCGAGTTCGGGCGATTGCTGCACGGTATCTTCGCCGGTCACCACCGATGGATGGGTAATGCCGGTCTCACCGCGGAACGGGATTTCGTCGAAGCCCCCGCTCAGTTACTGGAAGCATGGTGCTACAACATTGACACCCTCTCGCTCTTCACCAAACACTACCGGACACACGAGCCCATACCGGAACACGCAGTCGAGCAACTGCGACGCGACGGCGAATCCGGTAAGGGATTGTACGTCGCGCAGCAGATATTCTATGCCGCCATCTCGCTCAACCTCCATGACCGCGATCCTGAGAATCTGGACACCACAGAGCTGCTGATGGAACTCCAGGACAAGTACAGCCCCTTCAACTACGTGGAAGATACGCACTTCCAATGCAACTTCGAGCATCTCGATGAATGCTCGGCACTGTACTACGCGTATATGTGGTCCGTGGTGATCGCGAAGGATATGATAAGCAAATTCGAGAAGGACGGCATGCTAAACGCCCGAACCGCGCGGCGTTTTCGCAAGACAATCCTTGAACCCGGCGGGTCAAAGAGAGCGGTCGATCTGATAGAAGACTTCCTAGGCCGGCCTCATTGGTCTGATGCCTTCAAAACGTGGATCGATCGGCCGTGACTTAATGTGCAGGGATTCGGATGTCGTGCAAAACTCGACCTACGATCTTGCTCGGGGGCCAAATCCCCAATCCCCAATCCGCAATCGTCTAGGTCGTCAGTAAGCAGGCCTGTTCCAACCATTGTTCTCTGTCTTGCGCGTCTTTGGTGTCTTGATTGTCTTGTTCGTGATGACCAACATGCACGTGCGATGGAAGGTTTTCGCTATGGGTTAAAATCTGCTGGGCAACGCCCGTCCAGGTGAACCGGGCCCGGGCCTTTTGGGATCCATACTTGGCGAGTTGTCCCATGATGCGCGGATGGGCCAGCACGGAATAGATCGTATGACCAAACGTTTCCGGATCAAACGGATTGGCGTAGATTGCCTCCAGACCCCATGTCACCTGCTCCCACAGACCCCCTTCCGTTGTGATGATCGTGGGTGTTCCACATGCCATGGCTTCAACGGCCGTCATCCCAAACGGTTCGTACCGGCTGCTGAGTGCAAAGACGTCGGCCAGGCGGTAATAGTCGGCCAGCTCCTCGTCGGGGATGTAGTCGCGAAAGATGACCCGATCGGCGATACCCAATCCGCGGGCTAGCTCCTTCAGCTCGGCGATCTGCTCGCACTCGCGTTGTGTCGGCTCGGTGGCCCCGATTGCAAGAAGCAGCTTCGCATCCTCGATCCGCTTGAATACACACGGCATCGACTGGATGAGCAGGTCATAGCCCTTGTTGTGGGCCATTCGACCCAGCGCCAGCACGATTCGCCCTTCGAAACCGTACTCGCCCTTCAACGCAAGGCGTGACGTCCGTGATACAGGGAAGAATCTCGTGTCGTCATAACCTGGTGGAACCACGTTGATCTTGTCGCGCGGAACATCGTACTCCCCGTTGCATAGGATATCGCGCTGCTGCGGCGTTGTGGCGATCAGGCCGTCGCATTCGTCATAAATGACTATCTCTTCCCGTATGCGCTTCCGGAAATTGTACTTACGTTCCCCTTCCTCGGGCTTTTCTGCCATGTTGTCCCGCTTCCACGAGCCGATCGAGTGCGGCGTATGGAGATGGGGGATTTTGAGCCGGTTTGCAAGGGCCTGCCCCGCCATCCCAGCATCCCAGTAGTGGCTGTTGATGAACGAATAGCGCAGCCGACGCCCTTGGATGAAACGCAGCGCGTTGCCCACCCATTCTGGAATATGCTCGCACAAAGTCTCTTTGGGGATGAACTCCTTGCCTCCACAGGGGAAGCGAAGGATCCTGACTCGCGGCGCAACCTTCTCGGATCGAGGCTGGTTCTCAAACCGTCTCGTGAGGATGTCCACCTGGTAGCCCATGCGGCCCAGGCACCGGCTGAGCTCCAGCACATAGACGACCTGCCCGCCCGTGTCGGGCTTACCCAACTCCGGTTCCGCGGCTACGTACCCGTGAGTTGAGATCATTGTGATCCGCTGTTTTTTTGCCATGGCGCACCTCCTGTCGCGTCGATTAGTGACCTCGATATGTATTGCTAATTATAAGGACAGGCCACCGATCTGCAACCGCCACCCCGTTTGTGCCCGTATACGACAATGCGGTGTCGACCACTACTACGAGAATTATCGGCATCACAAAGACCAATAATCTCAAGAGATACACATCCCTGCGGATGTGGCGAAACCGCCGTTTCCGGCTGTCATTCTCAGCCGCGCCACAAAACGCTCCATATTGCTGGGCAAGCGGCCGATAGGTCTTCGAGTTCCCAACCGGCACCATAACGTGTGAATGTATTCTGGCAGCTCCGGCGTTAGAGATGATGAATTTCAGTGATCACAGGCCGCGTTTCGTGACCAGGTATACGGCGAAGCTTCCCAGCCAATGTCCACCCTCGTAGTGCTCCCCGGTCACGGCTGCAAGCCCGGCGGCACTGTGCTGGCGGGCAACACCAAGCACGCCGGCGATGCGTGGATCGTGCGGCGGAAGCCCGGCTGCGATACCCCCCAACATCCAGGCTCGCGAGAGGTTCAGACCATCGAGGTGGACCAGCTTGCCGTCTTGTTTGTCAGTGACGACGGCCGGACACAGCCAGTCAGTTGAACCGTCCAGACTCAATTCCGGGAGAAAAGCGCCGAGCCACGCGGCAAACTCCGCGTGCGGAAGAATCCGCCGCATCAAGTCCGCCTCGGCAAGAATGGGTGACATGAAGTCCTGACCGCTGGGCTCAAAGTCCAGGCTGGCTCCCCGGTCATTCAAATAATAAACGCGAGCACGCCGTGTCACAAGCGCTGCCATCTCCTTGTCACCCAGGCATCGCGCCCAGTCCAGCACCAATCCCATCGCAAAGGCCGTCTGACTGTGCTCGCCGGTTCGGATCGGATGTGAAAGCTTGGGAAGCCATTCCTTGAAACGATCAGCCGCTTCCCGCGCCAAGGGCTCCAGGGTGCACGCCCATTCCTTAGCCTGCGGATCATCCCACTCGTGAAGCTCCGCCGAAAGCTGCAGCAACCACGCCAGGCCATAGGGGCGCTCAAAGCTCTTTCGCCCTTCGGTTCGAAGGTACTCAACCTCCGCGGCCACCTTTTCAGCCGTGAAGCTTCGGTCAAGCGCGGCGCGGGCTCTTGCGACGAAGGAAGCCTGTGGGTGCATCCGACAAAGGCGCACCAGCAGCCAGTGCCCGTGGACGGCCGAGTGCCAATCGAAGCAACCGAAAAAGACCGGCGTCAACTCCCGCGGGAGCTTCGCATCCTCGGCAGAGTTTAACACGTGAGCGATCTTGTTCGGGTATTCCTGATGGAGGCAGACTAGGGCAAGCTCGGCAAACCGGCTCACCGCCGCGGCGTCGAATGCGCCCTTCTCCTGAGCGCCTGCCGGCGTGGACATTGCGACAACGATCAAACCCGCAAGAATCCGTTGCATGGCGTTTCTCCTAACATTAAATGACCGTGCGTAATTGTGCTACAACCTTGATCCTGAAACACCGCACGGGCTGAAGCCCGCGGATCGGTCGCGCTGCAGGATCACACACCGTCATGTAGGATCATCATATCCCGAGTCCGGTATTGAACAAGGATCGACGAAGACCGCCGCCCATCCCAGGCAACTTGTCGCGGAATCAGGTGGTTCAACCAGTCGAACTCAACGCTGAGCCCACACACGTGTTTCGGGTTTCGCAGTGCAACACGGACCAACATCATGTGACCAAATATCAGGCACTTGCGGGAGGTGATCAGGCAGGCAATCGGGTAGGAGGGCGCCTCGCGGCGCCCGTCCTCCCACACCACCGGACGTAC
>CAZJTP010000043.1:21281-26012 GCA_964548955.1 uncultured Phycisphaeraceae bacterium | reverse complement strand
CAACTCCCACCGTTACCCGACACCAACATTGCAAACGGCTGAAGAGTTACCTCTGATCCAGCAAACGGATGGGCCGTGATCTCCTCCGTGGAAAAGGGGTCGCCATGAGCCCATGCACTGCAAGCGGTGTAAACGACTTGGTATTCGCCTCCCCAGCCCACCTGTTCCGCCAACTTGCGCGCGTCCATGCAGTACCACTTGTCCCACACATTCTTCTTTTTCTTGCCCTTCAAGAACTGCGGTCGGACCCGGTCGTACTCGGCCCTGTTCCGAGGTTCTCCTTCGGTCCGCAGTGGTGACGCTGCGACTGCTCGGCTGATCGGTCCAATTGGGTTCGCCGCAAGGGCGGATGACCGCTTGAACTTCGTGATGTGCGTGAAGTCCAAATACTTCTGGGCCCGTGCCTCGGGGTCATCCAACAGATAGTGCAACTGGAGCGCCAACTCGAACATCGTTCGGATCAAGGCTGGCGCCGCGTAACAGCAATGGAGCTTCATCAGCCCAACGGCGCTGGCTAACACCTGACCGGAACGGTTTATGAAACGGCAGGCTACGTCACGAGCGACGTCGGGAAGTTCCATCGTCCTCCAACGTGCCAGGATGTGCTTCTCTGTTTCGATCAGGAACTCCCAGATCCTCCGATCCTTGGGCTTAAGCCAAGGTGCCGTGATCCGCGTTTCCTCAACTGTCCCATCGAAATCAACTTGAAGGGAATCGAAGACCTTGAGCCTGCCAAGAAGATTGGGGACGTGCTCCGTCGTGGCGATGGCAAACGGAACAGGATATTCGATAGTTTTCGCGAAGCGCGTCAGTAGCTCATGGACGTGCGCGGTTGTCTTGCCCCCTCCCACGCTGGTGACCTCTATGCGTCTGCCTGAGTCCAGGTCAAGACCGAGAAGGTCAGCGACTGACCGTCGCAAAAGGGACACAACTGCGCCCGAGTCGACCTGTAGTGAAAAGGCCTGGAACTTGTCGTCCGCCCCCTGAACCTCGATCTGCGCGAAAGGTACCCAAACTTCGCCGAAATGCTTGGTGGGTCGGCGACGCCACTTATGGACAGACATAGATCACGTCAGCCTCCGCGTCGACTGCCTCAAGAATGAAGTCGCCGGCCTCGCCTGTTTCATGGGCTTGCTCTGCGGCTTGTGTCGCAGTGTCTCCGACACCAACTACCTCGCCATCCCGTACGGCGATCCACTTGCCCGCGTACTCGCGGAATAGCTCCGGCGCATTGTCGGCCAACCACGCAAAATCGTCGTCTCGCATATCACACCTCGATCCTATTATAGCACGAAGATGTCACCCGGCACATGGGAGCCTGTTGAGCGTGAAGCTCCACTGTCCAGGGAACGGTCATTTGGCTTCGGCCCAGGTTCGGCCGGAGGCGATGTCGACGACTACGGGCACGTCGAGTTCGATCGCGCCGGCCATCTTTTCGCGGATGAGCGCGGCGGTGTCGTCCAAGTGTCGCTTGGGGACCTCGAAGACCAGCTCGTCGTGGACCTGGATGAGCATCCTGGCCGGGTGCTCGCCGGCCTTGTACGCCCGGTGGATGTCGATCATGGCCCGCTTGATCAGATCGGCGGCGGAGCCTTGGACCACCGTGTTCACCGCGATGCGTTCGCCGAAGGACACCTGCTGGCGGTTGCGCGATTGGAGCTCCTGGATCGGGCGGCGCCGGCCGAGGATCGTCTCGGCGTAGCCGGTCCGCTTCGCCCTGGCGATGCAGTCGTCGATGAACGAGCGGATACCTGGATAACGCTTGAAGTATGTGTCGATGAACCGCCGCGCGTCGCTGACCGGGATCCCGAGCGATCTCGCCAGGCCGAAGGCGGATTGACCGTAGATGATACCGAAGTTAACGGCCTTGGCGGCGCTGCGCTGAGTTGGTGTGACGTCCACAAGTAACACGCCGTTGACCTCGGCTGCTACGGTACGATGAATGTCCTCCCCGCTTCGAAATGCCTCGACGAGTGCCGCATCCTGGCAGAAATGCGCGAGAAGTCGCAGTTCGATTTGTGAATAGTCGGCGCTGAGCAAAACGCTGTCGGGATCAGCCACGACGAAGGCGTCGCGGATTTGACGGCCCGTCTCCGTGCGCACGGGGATGTTCTGAAGGTTCGGATCGCTTGATGACAGCCGCCCCGTCACCGTGCCGATCTGATCGAACGACGCGTGCACCCGCCCCGTGCGCGGGCAGACCATCTTCGGCAGCGTCTCGATATACGTCCTCTTAAGCTTCGCCAGCTCGCGGTACTCGAGCACGAGCCTGGGAATCGGGTTCTCCGAACGAGCTGCCAGGGTCTCCAACGTCTCATGATCGGTGCTCCGACCGGTCTTGGTCTTCTTGACCACGCCCAGGCCTTGCTCATCGAAGAGCACAACGGCGAGCTGTTTGGTCGAGTCGATGTTGAACTGATGCCCGGCGGTCTGTTGAACCGTGTATTGCAACTCGATCAGCCGACCGGACATGGAATCGCCCAGATCCGAGAGCAGCTTCGTATCGAGCGCGATCCCGTTGTGCTCCATCTCCGCGAGGACCTCGACCAGTGGCATCTCCGTGTCACGAAAGAGCGGCTCGACGTGACTGCCGGTCATCTGCCGCGAGAGAACCTCCATTAACCGCCACGTAAAGTCAGCGTCCTCAGCCGCGTATTCGCAAACGCGTCGCGTGTCGACCTGATCGATCGTGATCTGGTTCTTCCCCTTCCCGATCAAATCGGTGATGGGAATCATCTCGTGCCCGAGAAGAGCCTTTGCAAGCGAGTCCAGCGAGTGAGACCGCGCGAGCGGATCGAGCAGGAAGCTGGCGATCATCGTGTCGAACGTAATGCCCGCAACCTCGATACCCACCTGGCGGAGCACGAGAATATCATACTTGATGTTCTGTCCGACCTTGGCGATCGAGGGATTCTCCAGGATCGGCCCCAGCTTCGACACGACTACGTCAACGGGCAGGACCGATCCCATCGCGGCGCGAACGGGAATATAATAGGCGTCGCCCGCCTTCCACGAGAAAGACAGCCCGACCAGGTCAGCCGCGACCGGGTTGAGGCCCGTTGTTTCCGTGTCGAACGCAAATGACGATTGGGAGGCAAGCTTCGCGGCGAGGGCGTCGAGCTGTTCGGGTGTGTCAACAAGATGGTGCTCACCGCGCCCGGCCGGACCCGCCGCAATCGCGGTAGCGGATTTGGGCGTCTTTGTGGGCTCCGTGGTGAGCGTGTTCAACTGTTCCCAAAGCCGGGTGAAGGCAAGTTCGTCGAAGATCGGCCGAAGCGCGCTGAAGTTGAGCCGGTCAGCCGAACATTCATCCAGCGCAAACTCCACGGGCACGTCGCGTCGCAGGGTCACGAGCTGCCGCGTAAGCGGAAGCTGATCCGCGAAAGCCTTGACCCGCTCGCGCATCTTTGGCGTCAGTTTATCGGCACTGTTGAGGACGTCCCCGGCGGACCCGTATTTTTTAATGAGGTCGATGGCCTTCAGAGGGCCAACACCGTATACGCCAGGTATGTTGTCCGTCGTGTCGCCGGTTAACGTCTGGATCTCGATTGCTTGTTGTGGAGCGTAACCTTTCTTTTCCATCAGCGTTTCCGGGTAGAGGACTTCACCCGTTCGCGCGTCGTACAGGCGGACTTTGTCAGAGATGAGTTGTTCGAGGTCCTTGTCAACGCTGACGAGGTAGACCTCGATGTCTTCATCGCGAAGCTTGTGGGCCATCGTAGCCATCAGATCGTCCGCCTCGAAGCCCGGCACGCGATAGATCGGGATGCCAAGGGTTGTCACGATCGATACGATGCGGTCGACCTGGACGTGCAAAGATTCAGGCGGAGGCTCGCGGTTGGCCTTGTACTGTGGGTCCAGCTCGCGCCGGAACGTGGTCTCGTCGCTGACGTCCATGGCCATAGCCAGGTAGTCCGGCTTGCGGTCTCGTAGCAAGCGGAAGAGAATCTGACAGAAGAGATATGTCGCCTGCGTCGGCTCGCCACTTGGACTACTCAGGTTCACGGTTGGCAGAGGTGCGTAGAACGACCGATAGATCTGATAATGACCGTCGATGATGTACAGGCTCTTCGCCATCGTCACCGTATGGGTGCTTAATGAGTTCGTCTACAGCGTTTTCGTGTATCGGATGTAGCGCCGTCCCGTGTGGACGGGCTCAGCAAGCCCCGCAGGCTTTAGCCTGCGCGGATGACCGCGCGGGCTTCAAGAACGCGGCTCGCTAAAAGGTGTCACCCACAAGGAGTGACGTTACACAAAAACGGAGTCTGCTCAAAACGCTGGAAAGTGTACTCGATCAGCGCCGCCGGGCGAAAGCCTCGGCAGGGTAAGGCAAATCTCTCTGCGCAGGGCCGTAATCCTGCGGGTGCGTGGAAAGAAGCGAGCAAAGAAGGGCCGGACACGATGTTGAATCGTGCCCAATCCTGTTATGTCAGATTGTGGCATGCGGTGTGTTCAGCGTAGCGCTGCGTCGACGCGATCGGGAAGCGGCAGGGATGCGGGTGACCACCAGGACGGGGCGGAGCCTCAGCGCCGTCAGTCCCATAAGCATAAACAAGGAGGCGCCGAGCATACCGGTTCCGCAAAACCATCGGCCAATGTGCTGCCCGGTATCTGCCTCGGACCCGTGGTTGTCGGCATTGTCGCCGATACCGTCTCCGTCGCTGTCGGCGGTTTCAGTCGGATCGAGTGGGAAAGCATCATCAGCGTCATCCACGTCGTCGTTGTCGTCGT
>CAZJTP010000043.1:0-21181 GCA_964548955.1 uncultured Phycisphaeraceae bacterium | reverse complement strand
GCCGTCGCCATCGACATCGGTCACCGGATCGTATACGACCAGGCTGGCGGATCCGGTGAGCGGCTCGGTCGCTCCCGTCGAACCCAGGCCGATCAAGCTGATGGAGCTGCCCACGGTTTCCGCTTCCGTCTGCGGGCGAACCATGATGATGTCGTTATACGTTCCGAGCTGCACACCTGTCGTGTCGATCCACAGAGTGCCGAAGACGACCGGTGTCTGCCACAGACTGAAGTTGACACCGCCGACGAACAGGTCACTCGGGAACACGGAAAAGGGCGACGGGTCCGGTGGATCGAGACTGGTTTCAAGCGACGGGTCATACACGAAGGATAGATTCAGGCCCTCAGTATCCGAGCTAAAGAGGAGGTCAATGGAGTCGAAGTCTGTCAGCTCCGCCGATGAGATCGTAACGCGGAACTCAGCCGTCTGACCTGAGGTGACCGTGGCCACGGGTGGATCAAACGTAACAGTCCCGCCAAATGTACTTGAAGAAGCAAGCCAAGCGGTCAACAAGACAGCAATTGTTGCCCTCATTTTTGAATCTCCGTAAGCTCCTCCCCAACTCAAGACACCGATACGCCCACGTCCGCAACCGTCGTCCCTAACCAGCCGTTGGTTCTTCGTCAAGTCGGCCCCGTCATCCCACGTTCTATCAGGATTTAGCTGTGGCGAGGAAACCCGGCCCAGGTGGGCTGGTCTCAGAATAGAAAAAAGGCCGGGTGTCGAGCGCAACTCGAACCCGGCCTTGGGCTAGATTCAAAAGCACAGCAGGCAGTTAGTCTAGCTCACTACGCCCTTTTTGCTTAGGCGGTGCGGCGGCGCCGCAGAACCGCGATCCCACCCAGCGCCAACAGCGCCAGCGTAGCCGGCTCAGGGACCATAGTGAACGTGCCCAATCCCCCGCTCAGAGCCTCTTCGTCCACAAACGGCGTACCTCCGAACGGGAGGACATAGCTCGCGGCAAAGCCGACGTTGGCCAACTCCCAATTCGCATCGACCTTGATCTCCCTGGTGTCGCCCAACGCCAGACTTGATGTGTCCACCATAAGGGTGCCCACAATCAGGGGCGCCGACCAACCCGGGTCGGTGACGTTATTCCCACCGATGCCAAGATCCACCCCGCCGTACATGCCGTAGATGCCCATCGCCGTGGGCGCTGGCAGGGAAGTGGCCGAAGCCGAGTAAGCCGCGTCGTACACGAACGAAAAGCCAAGGTCCGAATCGAGTGAACCGAAAAGGAGCCCAACAGCTTCAAACGCACTCGCGTCGGTATTCGCAATGCTGACCTCGAAAACCGCGTCGTTGCCAAGCGGAACATCTTGGGAACCCGGGCCTAAGGTAACCATCCCACCGAACGCACTCGTTGCCGCGAAGGCAATCACCAGAATACTAACAGCGCCTGTCCTCATCTTGATTCTCCTTTGAACCCTCCTGACACCTCAGGAATCCAGCTCATTAGTTAAGGTTGTTGTTCCCACAAAAACTATCGTATCGTACTACATAGGATGCCGCACAGGCGACACGTCTAATCGCAGTCGTGGCCACTTGGCTTCACCGGCCCCGGACCGAAGTTTGCATTCGCCGCAGCCACATCGTTCGAGAGAACGAAGTTGTTGCCGTCGAGGTCCTCGGGGCAATCACCTGTCGGACACGGGCCAAACGCCGCATTGACCGCAGCCACATCGTTCGACAACACGAACCCGTTGCCATCTATGTCACCAGGAAGAACCCTGTACTGTACCTCGAACGCAGGCACAACGGCCCACCCGACGTTGCGGATGGCATACCACGCCTCGCTCATGTTAGCCCCGGTATCCTTGACCTTCAGCAACCGCGGATTCCCACCGCCATCGTCAGCAATCTCAAAGGTGAAGCTGGCCGAAAGGTCGCCACCGAGGACACCGCCGGCAAGTAACTCGACGATCTCGATCTGCCCGGCAAGGGCAACCGGCCCCATCGCCCCGAGGTCGGTATCAAACGTCAGCTTCGCGATGTTCATCTGCACTCGCGAGAGGCTTTTCTGATCAACGGGAGTCGCCGAGGTCAGAGCCTGATCGATCATGTGCAGCATCAACTCACCGCCGGTCAGATCCACGCCACCATACCAAATCGTCACCGGCACATCGCCGTCCATTGCAAACCGATCGCAAACCGTCGAGGTCGGATCACAGTCAAAACCGAATGCCACGGCCGAGGCCGCAACCACCACGTCCAGCATATAGTCACCTTCCGTGACCGGCATCGTAACGCTGAACTCAGCCACCTTGACCTCGCCGTCGCCGGGGAGGGTAAGCTGAGCGACCGGGTTCGGACCGAGGTTGGTATCCTCCTCGTAGTAGTACGCGGTCGCGACGCCATCCGGACCACCCGCAAGATCGCCGTCCTCGTAGTGGCTCGCATCGTCAGTGACCCAATCGACCGGGCCGATGGCTAGGTTCCCATCCGTCTCGTCCATGTTGAGGCGAACCAAACGGATTAGATGATCTGTACCACCGGTCTGCCCAACGAATACCTCGACCGTCACCACCTCAGCAGCGTCGTAATAGCCGAGCGGGTTGTACGGGTTGCTGGAACACGAAGGCTTCAACTCGACGACCGCACCTCCTTGTGCGACCGACGCCAGCCCAAGCACTAAACTCACCGCGATTCCCCGTTTCCACATAACCGCTACCTCCTCACAATCAAACCAAAGAAATCGATCTTATATTGGTGGGAATGCTTTCGCCCAACAACAGGCTACTTTTCCCCTCTCCTCACAATACCGTTTACCGAAAACGGTTTGGTAAACCCCTTTCGACGCTAGGCTCCGCCGACCCCAAGATCACCGTATCCAGGCAACCCGGCGGATGCCCTACTCACGTAACGCTAATTTAAGCGAAGGGGGGGGATCGAGTCAAGCAGCTTGAGAAACATTTCCGACATTTTTCGCGGATCGGGCCTGCGGGCTCATAGGACAGTGCGAGACAAGATTCTCGCACCAGCGTCGGATCAGACCCGCGCGCGCTCTGGAACCCAGCCGACGCACCCGGCACGACGGGTCCAGACAACGTATTCGATGGGCCGGAGCATGAGTCGACGTGCTTCAGGGCACATAAGTCCAAACATTATAGGAACTTAATGCGATCGGACCTTCGTCGTGATCCCGATCCCCGAATCACCGGCCTGTACCGGCATGCGCCCTGTGGTGCCACACCACATCTTGGGATGGGGACTGACTCGGACGTGTCCAGCCTTGCCAATCCGTCCCTTGCCCCTGGAAGGGACGGAGTAGCCACAGGCCGTTGGTGCGAGAAAGGATTCTTGCACCAGCCATTTACTCACAATTCTGACGCCGCCCTCTCTATATGATCCACCCGTCGATGGTTGCTCGGGTCGGCGTCGGGTGGGAGAATCTTCGCGGGCGTTTACATGTCCAAGTCCCGTTGTCGGGTCCCGGCATTTGGGCGGAACCCGGCCGGCCTTTCGGGGTCAAAGGATTCAGGGAAAACGCCAAACGGGCATGAACAACCAGTGATGAGGAGAACAGCATGACACGGCGACAAGGCTATTGCAGGCTTTGGAAACATTCTTTGTTTTTGATTAGCGGCATTGGCAGCGTAAAGAACACTTCTACGCCGACGAATCTGCGCGGGCTCAAACCCACGGCTCGCTATGCAGAAGCGACACTTGCACTAGTTTGCAGCGTATTGGTTATCGCGATGAGTCCGGCTATTACCGCGGCGGAGGACACGGGCGGCGATACGGCACTTACGATCTACAGCACGGCCACGCCGGGCGCAATCCCGCCGGAGTTGTATCGCCCCGCATTGGGATCGGGCGAGCACCACGCCCAGTTTATCAACCGGATTCCGGGTTACGCGATCGTGAAGCAGGAGCGGCCGGTCGAGCTGGCGCGCGGGCGCAGCGTGATCAGATTTACCGACGTGGCCGCCCAGATCGACCCGACGACGGTATCGTTCGCCTCGCTGACCGATCCCGCGGGGACGCACGTTCTGGAGCAGAACTTCGAGTTCGATCTGGTCAGCACGGACAAGCTGATGCTGCGATATCTGGATCGGCCGATCACCGTCGAGCAGATTCAAGGTGACAAAGTAGCGACATTCACGGGCACGCTGTTGAGCACCGCGGGGGGGCTGGTTCTCCAGGAGGCCGACGGCGGTGTGCAGGTGATAAGCGGCTATTCGAACGTGCGGTTTTCCGAGCTGCCCGGCGGGCTGATTACCAAGCCGACGCTGGTGTGGGATGTTTCCACGCAGAAGCCGGGGAAGCACAACACGCGGGTCACGTATGAGACCAAGGCAATAACCTGGTGGACCGATTACAACATCGTGTTCACCGAGGGCGAGGATGCCAACAGCGGCGTGCTGGATATCGGCGCATGGGTGAGCATCATCAATCAGTCCGGGGCGACGTATCGTGATGCGAAGCTCAAGCTCATCGCGGGCGACGTGCATCGGGCGCCCGAGCCACAACTCACCCGCGCGCGATCGAAGAGGATGTACGCCGCTGAGGCTGCTGGCGCGCCTGCGGACGGCGGGTTCGAGGAGAAGGCGTTCTTCGAGTATCACATGTATACGTTGGGCCGACCGACGACGCTGCCCGATAACTCGACCAAACAGATCGAATTGTTCCCGACGGCCAGAGACGTACCGTGTGAGAAGGTGATGGTCTACTACGGTGTCGGGTCTCGTTACCGCTCGTACGGCAGCCCGATGACGGACCGCAACTTTGGGGTTCAGTCCAACAAGAAGGTCGACATCTACCTGCGTTTCAAGAACGAGGAGGAGATCGGGATGGGGATGCCGCTGCCGTCGGGTCGGATCCGCGTGAGCCAGCGCGACAAAGCCGACGACACGCTGGAGTTTATCGGCGAGGACAAGATCGATCATACGCCAAAGGACGAGGAGGTCCTGATCAAGCTGGGCAGCGCGTTCGATGTGGTTGGTGAGCGGAAGCAGATTGACTTCCAAGTTGATTCCCGCCGTGATTGGATGGATGAGACGATCGAGATCAAGGTCCGCAACCACAAGGACGAGCCGGTCAAGGTGATCGTCAAGGAGAACCTGTACCGCTGGGTGAACTGGCGGATCAGCGAATCGACGCACAAATCCGAGAAGATCGACGCACGCACGATCCACTTCCCCGTCGAGGTGCCGAAAGACGGCGAGGTCACGATCCGGTACAAAGTGCATTACAGTTGGTAGCAAGGGAGGATTGCGGATTGTCCCAGATCAGATTCAGAAGCACTTAACAGAATCCTTGTGAGACAGGCTTTCAGGCCTGTCTCTTGACCGACTGAAAAGCCGGTCTCACAGGTTCTGTCAGACATTCCGAGTGTTCCGGCTGCCGTATTCTGGGTTGAGAGATCCGTTGGTGTAGTTGGCACACGCCTGCTGTGTTCGGCATTGGAACGGACTGTCACGGTCCGATGCCGTTGTTGGACGGCGACATCAGGGACTCAAGCACGCTCGGCGCTGTCGTGAGGGTCAATAACTGGCCGTTGACCGTGTATGTTTCCCCCGGCGTGTACGAGCCGAATGCGGCACACGATCCACCCATGTGCATGTCAAATCTTATTCTGAGATTGTATCGGTGCGGGTCACAGGCCGGCATCGTCGCTGGGTTCGGCGGCGATGATTTTGATACCCGGCGAAATCCCGGGTATCGGAAGGGAATCCATCGTGGGGGCTTGAGTTCCCACCGGCTGATTGCGGTCGATTGGCCGCATCGCGTACACGTGAATGTGATCGTTCCTTGCAGGATGCGGCGGGGTAGGAAGGCGAAAGCCAACAGCGCAACGCACAACAGCGCGCCTCCCCGTTTGACCCATCGTCGACGACGTCGCTGTTCCGGCGGCTTCGTGTCGAACGTGGAGGGGGCAAGTGGGTCGAAGCGCCGGCCGCATTCCGGGCACACGGGTTCCGGAAGACCCCGCAGGAGGTAGCCGCAGGTCAGGCAGCGTGCTTCGAGTGGGATCGGAGTCTTATCTAACATCCGTATACCGCACAAGCTTCAGCATTCTGCATTCTCGTGCAGAGGATGTAGCACCGCCCCTTGCGGGCGGTGCCCGATATATCAGTACACGTCACCCACGAGTGGTGACGTTACGTAAGAGCGAAGAGCGTTGTAAATCCCGCGGCTCGCTGCGAGGTTTCGTGGATTCTCCCCGCCCGGGAGCCGCCGTCATCGCTGGTACGTGCCGACGAGTTCGCCCTGGGCGAGGATGTGACCCTCCATGGCCGAAAGAAGCTGCGTCTTGGTAAGACGCGGCTCCACGTTCAGCGCCGTATCGAGCGCATACACCTTGAAATAATAGTGATGGACACCGTGGCCCGGCGGCGGCGCCGGTCCGCGGTACCCGATGTCATCGCTGCCCCAGGAGTTTACGCCCTGCAACGCACCTTGAGGGATTGTTAATGTCGCATCTTTGGCAACGCCCTCGGGGAGTCCGGTAGCAGTCGCCGGGATCTTATAGATCACCCAGTGCACCCAGGGCTCGGGCATGGGGGCGTCCGGATCATCCATGATTAGCGCCAGCTCCTTGGCACCCTCCGGCAAGCCGGACCAGCTCAGCTCGGGTGACACATCCTCACCGTCTCCGGTGAAGCGCTGGGGTATTACCGTGTTGTTCTCAAACGCCGGGCTTTGGATCGTGAGGTTCATCGCAGTATCTCCTGTCTGCTGTGGAACGTTGCGCGGCGCCTCGGATGATGGCTTGCAGCTGGCGAGGGCAATCGTCGTGCACGCCGTCACAAAGAGGCGCGGGAATCTACGGGGTTGGATCATGATGACTCTCCTTTGACAGTAGTTGACTGTCGCCGGTCTACACACCAAGCGCCGTGGTCAGCGATTCACCGGTCGCAGGATCCGACTTAATGTACCCGGCACTCTGCTGAACGCAACACCCGCCGCAACTACCGCGGCCGGGTGGCAAAGGTAAGCTTGCCTACGCGTGCAGGTCGGCCAAGGCCACGGGCAAGTCGGCGTCTTGCCATGCCACCCAGCGCGAGTTCGTTGTTGAGGCCACGCCGGTTGCGGGAAGGGCTGTGACGGGCTACCTTTGCACACTGACATCGTGCATTAAGGAGAAGCCATGTATCTGGACACCCGTGACTTCGCTTCGATGTGGGCCGACGTGTATAAGCTGGCCATCACGTTCATTCAGCCGCGTCCCATTGCGTTCGTGTCGACGGTCTCGGCGGACGGCGTGCGGAATCTGGCGCCGTTCAGCTTCTACAACATGGTCTCGGCCAAGCCGCCGGTGGTCATGGTCTCACCCTCCTTCCACCACGACGGTAGCCCGAAAGACTCGCTGAGCAACATTGAGAGTATTGGCGAGTTTGTGGTGGCTACGGTGACCGAGGAAATCGTGGATCGCATGAATCAGTGTTCGTACGAGTATCAACCGGACGTGGACGAGTTCGAGAGGTGTGGTTTGACGCCTCGGCCCGCGACGCAGGTTAAGCCGGCGCTGGTGGCCGAGTCGCCGGTGAACATTGAGTGTTCACTGCTGGAGATCAAACGCTTCGGCGACGGACCTGGCGCGGGCAATGTCACGTTTGGCCGGGTAGTGGCCATTCACGTGGACGATGCGGTCTTGGCCGATGACGGGCTGGTCGATCCTGCCAAGCTCAAGGCTGTCGGCCGGATGGGCCGCTCAACGTACTGCAAAACGGCGAACCGTTTCGACCTTCCACGACCGACGCAAGGCTGAGACGATTGGTGATTGGGGATTGCCGATGGCGGATTGATCAGAGCTGCTACAGTAGAAGTAGCGAGCACGGATCAGAAGGGAGGGCGAGCTGCGTTGAGCCAGCTTCGCTGCCTTGCACTGATACCACGCAACCACGCCGCAGTGGACTCGAACCACTAACCTTCGGTTCCGTAGACCGATGCTCTATCCAATTGAGCTAGCGGCGCTAACTTCTTTATTTACAGCAGCTTAGCGACTCCCGTCCGACAAGGCCATACGGCAAACTACAACCTTGACTACAACGATCCCGGCCAGAATGCTGATGGGCTGAGGGATGCGATCCATGGCTCAAGTCGCACGACAACGTAAGCGGACCTTCCCGCTGACGCTGCACCCGACGGGGCAATGATGCAAGCGGATCCGCGGGAAGCTGTACTATTTCGGCGTAGATAAACAAGCCGCGTACGAGCGATACCTGCGCGAAGCCGCTGACCTCCATGCCGGCCGCCAGCGAGGGATAAGTCTACTCGCTGAACGGATGACCATCAAGGATCCGGCAAACCATTACCTGGCCCATCAGCACGAACGGATGACCAGTGGAGAGCTGGCCCCGATCCATTTCCGGGACTGCCAGAACATCCTGCGTGCGTTCGTTGCGCCGTGGGTGAGCGCACGGCGGTCGAGGAGCTGGTACCACAACTCGTGCACTCCTACCGCACAAAGCTCATCAAGACCTACGCACCGACGGCTACCATCCCTCCACAGCCGAACCGAAGAAGCGGATTGGCTACATCACAGCTACCCTCTCCAACTTGTGAATTTCACTTCCGCATCCTTCTCTTGTGGGCTAATATGGCCCACTTTTGTGTCAGCAGCGCTCGGGCGGGAACGCTACCTCGACAACGCACTGCTGACAGAGCAGTGGCACCAGGCAAGCGTCAACTTGAGCGGCTGGTGAGGCCAGATTGGCGCTGACGCAGCCATTCCCGGAAGGACCCCTGGCTTTCACCGGAGGCCCTGCCGGCCAATAGACCCTCAACGCTGATATCCTCGTCGATATCCACCCAGTGGATACCCTGCCCATTGCCAATCAGTCTCCAATTGTTCCGTTCCTTTGTCGTTGCGTGTACAAGACGAGGATACCATGCGAGGGGAACTGAAAGAGTGCGCCCATCGCTTAGGTCCACGCTCAACGTGTCATCCGTTACCGCGACGCCCTCGACATTGGGAACATCGATTTCAACGGTTGAAATAGCCATGCCAAGCCTCCATTAGTTCCGCGTGATGTTCGCTCACGACTTTTTGTATTCTAGCAATTTCTGCCCGGTTAAATCCACCACTCCTTTGAAGCCTTATCGGCTCCAACCAGATCTTGGCAATCTTATCCTCACGCTCCACATGTATGTGCGCCGGCTCTTCCCTGTCACCAGCATAAAAGAAAAGTCGATAAGGACCGTCTCTCAATACGGTTGGCATTTGTTCCACTCTCCTCAGCCTGTTCCCGCCTAACGACAGAACTCGGCGGCGCGGCTTGGGTGAAACCGGCCCGAACGGCACTCGCGTGAAGATGGCGACCACACCGAGCACGCGACGCTTGGATACGAGCGGCTGTTCCACGAGCCCGCGCATGCCTCCCTGCCGCTGCCGGAGGGTTTATACAGGGTTCAGGGTTCGGGGTCCAGTGTGTAGCGTCCGCCGTGAGCCCGGCCCGATTCGTCGGGATGGCCAGCGGAGGGACCGACGACCGGTAGGCTCTCACGGCGCGCCGGGAGGAACGCTACCTCGACAACGGACTACTCAGAGAGCAGTGGCACCTTGCGTGGGCATGGCTCTGAGCGTATATCATCGTCTCCCCCATCTGGGTTCGTGCGGCCGGGGTCGTTCCTACGTTGCGTAGACGTGCAGAGTCCCAGCCATCTTGTCATGAAGCGATTGCTTCCGTCCGTCGAAAGCCACCATCAGATATCCGATCAACAGAATAATCGTACTGAGAAACTCAGCGAACGTCCGACCGAAAGCTTGTCCCATGCTGCATGGGTGAAGCGTCAAGTCTACGACACGGATGCCGCAAGCTTTCTTTCCGATAGTCTGACCGTTCCAGTTGCCAAGGAAAAGTCCCTTATACATGATCCAAAGGATCAGGCCACCAACTACGGGAATGATTAAGTCCACGATGATCATCGGAATAAGGAGAACGAGCGTATCAACGATGTTGGCGACGACACGAATCCAGAATCCAGCGTAGTGAACAGAGTTTGATTGCGCTGCGACAGTGGAAGGAGCTGCCACGATGTGGGCAACAGGGGGCGGAATCATCATCTGCTTGCCACACATCGGACAATAAATGGATTGGTCAGGGAAGGCGTCGTTTACGTCTATCGCTCGTTGACAGTGTGGGCATGCGACCTTCTTGCTCATTTCGCTTCCTCAGTTATCAAGACGAGCATGAGCACCATCACCGTGATCGATACGCAGGCATAAAGTACCGCAAACCAAGCGAAATTCTCAAGCACACCTGTTCATCTCCAAGCGACCAACGTCCGGGGATCCCACCCGCCAACGCTACTTCACCACGGTCCCATGAAGCACCCGCTGCTACAAGTGACTGATTCGCTGTTCTACATCAGCGACAGCCAAGCAACACCATTGATTTCAGCCATCGCGCTAAGTGACTCGCGTTCATCTTGAGCAAGGAGAGACCAGCCCCGACGAATCTGAGCTGAGAGAGTTGCCATGTCGGCTTTTGCTGCCATCTCCTTGTAAACAACGTATTCGGACAATGCCGCGAGCCCCTCATCGGGCGGCAGATTGAGAAACGGCACAAGCTCTGTCCAAACCACAACCTCCGGCGTTGACTTGAACCCCGCCATATACCTTGTTGCTAAAGCGCCATAGAGCGCCGCTTGGTGCAGCGATGTGCCGTCAGGTAGGGGTTTCCCCGTGAGATCGCGAACGTGTTTGTGGTAGGACTTTGTCATCGCGTCTCGGATACCTTGTGCGCTAAAAACTGCCATCTCTGAACTCCGCCTGATTCTCGCCTGGACGGCTGGCCCAAGTCTTCAGACTTGGGGCGTCGATTCGACCGCGGCGCGGCGGTGAGCAATCAGCCTCACCTCGCACCGGTAAACAATCGTTCCCCCGGGTCCACAGGACCTGGGCTGCCCGGCCCCGCGTCACAATTAAGCCGCCGAAGGACGATCCCGCGATCACAGCAGGGCGACAAACTCATCAACAGTCATGCCCGCCGAGCGGATCAACGCTCGAAGCGTACCTGGCGCAATTTCGCGGTCAAGGGAACCGATAAACTCACGTTGCATCCCGGTTTGAGCATCACCACATGGCTACCACGCTGGCGATCCTGCCTCCATCCGGCTTTTTCAAACGCGCGCACCACTTTCGCGCCGGAAATCACCGGTAGCTGAGCCATCAGGCTTTAACCTCGACTTCCCGGGTAGCCACGGTGAGCGGCATTCCGTTGGTGGCCCGTGCTTCCAGGCACGCCTCGATGGCCTCGCGAATATTGGCCAAGGCCTGGGCCTCCGTCTTTCCTTGCGAGACACAGCCCGGAATCGCGGGACACTCCGCGACGATCATGCCGGTTTCATCACGGTCAAGATTGACGATGAATTTCATGGATTACCGCCTCCCGCTGATTCTATGCCAGGTGGACCATCTCATCGAGGACTCTGCACCGAGCCACCAACGCCTCGACGCACTCACAATTCTTGTGTGCCCGTCGCGAATTCAGCGCGCCGAAACGCAACTCGCCGACAACGGGAACCGGCAGGTAAACAACCGGAAAGGCGGCGATCCACTGCCCAGCGTCGGCGGCGTTGTTCAAGACGACTATGGCCTCGTTGGTGTCGAACGCGATGTTGCTACCATTCATTCAGGTTCACCTGTTCGAACTCGCTCTCGATAATTCGGCGCATCTCTGCCGCGTCTTCATCGGGCAATGTTCCGATGCAGTCCGCCAAGCCGTTGCATGCCGGCTCCACGCTCTCGATCGTGACCTTGACGCGGGCGTGCTCCGCGATGCCGTCCAGAGATTGGAGCGGTCGCAGCACGCCCCCTTCATAAACCGCGTTGATCGTTCGCATCATGATCGAAGCCTCGCTGATGGATATAGCCCATTATACCCTGGTGCCTTTGTGAAGAGAAACGAGGTCCCGCTCGACCTCCCCTGACACCGTAAGAACGCGGTCCAGGCAGCCGATATGCAGATCGGTCCCGCCCCCCGACATTATCCGTACTTGCGCACCGCTTCCAAGAAAGCTGCTATGTTCCGCCAGGGGATGTCCGGCTCGTCAATGTCGTAGGCAGGACACAGAACGAGGCCCGCCCTGCCCAGCGTTTCGATTCGCAGCTTGACCTCCCGCTGGATCTCTTCCGACGATCCGTAGCTGAACGTCGTCTGACGGCCGACCGTACCCCACAGCGCCAGCCTGGTTCCGTACCTTCGACGCAGTTTCTGCGCGTCCATGTACTCCGGTTGGATTGGATTGAGGGCGTTGACGCCGATCTCAATCAGATCGCCGACGATCGGTTCGATAGTCCCGTCGCTGTGGTACAGCACTCGCAAGTCGGGCTTGATGGCCTGCGCAGCCCTGATAATCTCTGCCATGCGAGGTTTGAAGAAGTGACGCCACAAAGCGGGGCTGATAAACATCGTCCCCGGCATGCCCACGTCGTCATCCAGGGCCAACACGTCCACGTCCGCAGCGGCCAGAGCTTGTGCACTCTTTCTGGCCAAGCCGGTCAAGCGGTCGAGAAGATAATCCGCCCAGTCGGGCCGTTCGACCAGATCGAGCAGGAACGCCTCCAGGCCTCGGAGCCGCCAGGCTGACTCAAACAACTCTCCGCCCAGGTGTGGTAGGTTGCCGCCCACAGCCAGGCCGCACGCACGCCACGCGGCTACCTCCGTTCGCAGCCGGTCGACGGCGCATGCAGTGCCCTCCTCAGGAAACGGGAACGTACGCAGATCATCCCGTGTGCGAGCATCCGCCAGCGGATTACGTCGACTCGGTGTCTCTGGGTGATAATCCCAACGCCGGTATGTGAACACCTGCTCCTCCGTGCCCAGGCGCGTGTCGAGAGGAAGATCGGCAACGCGATCCGCCAGTGCCTGCTCCTCGGGCGACACGGGTATCTGGACAAAGTGTACGTCCACCAGATCGTCCCTGTATGCGCCGGGTGGAGTGAGGCGTTGGAGGTCGACATGGTAGAAGCCAAGCGCGCAGGGAACCCGGTCAGGAGTACCGCCGTCCAGGGCGGTCAAAAGCCTCTCTCGACAGCCGGTCATGCCCTGTGTCCAGATGAAATCCCGGCCCCGCCGTCGCAGGCACCCGGTCCGCTGTCGATTCTAACGCATCGCTTGGATGCCGCGTAGTGTGTGTTTCCCTTGTAATCGCCATTTGGTCTATACCGAAGTCGTCACGGTTGTGGTGCTTGCGATGAAGGTTCAGCCAGAGGATCTTCACCGGCGATCGCCGCGAATCAGCGACGGAGGTTCGGAGTCCAAGATTTCGTGCGTGCCACTTCTGTGTCAGCAGTGCTCTGGGCGGAACCGTCATCTCGCGAACGCACTGCTCAAGAGCAGTGGCACACCGTCAGTGCCATCCACCCCTTTAGAAAAACCATGTCCGGTTGCGAATGAGCGGGATAACGACGATTGCCGCAGGCAATGCGACGAAGATCGCCAGTATCTTGAGTAGTCGATAATTCGCCTCTTTATGCCTAACGGTTCGGATGCCGTAGTAGAAGACGCCGAATGCAATCGTCCAAACCAGAGCGACCTGTCGATCCAGCCGCTCCTCAAATTCGTGGCAGGATCCGACTCTAACCGTCCCGAGTCCCCACTATGGAGTGGGGATGACCTCGGATGGGAGCCTCTTGAGCATCTTCCACGCATGCTCCGAGACGGGATCTGCGTCGAGGGCTTTCATGTAAAGTGCTCTGGCCTTCTTTATGTGTATCGCTGCCATGTGGTCGTAGAGGGTGGCCTTCTCGGACACGAACTCCACGGTGGTCTCGAGCAGTGTCATAGCCTCGTTCAGCCTACCGTTATCGATCAGCTCTGCCGCGTATCTGGCCAGTGCCTTGGTAGTAACGGCTGGATCTTCCGGGTTAAGCTCAAAGGCTCGACGCAACGACGTCAAGGCTTCGTTTCGGTTGCCGAAGCAGGTATGGGTGTTTGCCATCATCACGTGTGCGGCGGGCGAGCCGGGATAAAGGTCCAGGTACAACCTCGCCGCTGCGAGGGCCTCGCGCTCGTTGCCCTTCACATAGTGGTGTCTGACAAGCTGCACGAAGCTCTCCCGGAAATCCGGATAGACCTTGGCGCCGGCAAAGAGCTTCTTCAGCCGGCCGCCGATGACCCGGATATCGGCGAACGGCGCGATGACCATATAGCGCGTGTACTCATTCCACGTCTTCTGCCAGTCCCGATTCCACGCGGTCAGCAGCTCCTCCAGCTTCCCGGAGAAGCGAAACGCATCGGGGTAGTTCGGATCCCGCCTGTAGCTGGCTATGTAATCATGGAAGAATGGTATTGCTCCCATCTTGTGGTACATGTCAAGCTGATCGGAGCCCACCTCCTCCTGAAGCTTCAGCGCGACGTATGACCCAACCTTCACGAACGCCTCCTTCGCAGTGGGGTGTCTGCCATCGGTGATCTTCTTGAGGGCCACGTCATAGTCTGACTCAAGGGCTGAACGGCTGAGGCACGCGTTAAGGTAGGCGAAGGCTTCAGCCAGCTCCCCCTGGTCGGTAGAGCGGGGTTCACAATACCTGTCGAAGTGGGTGAAACCGTAGTTGAACGCATCCTGGAGAGCCTTGAACAACGCTTCGTCAACCCGGTCCCCAGTATAGGCTGGTACATTCCAGGCCTCATGAAGGATCAACTGCACAAGACGACGGGCGTACGCATGCAGATTACCGCCTTCCAGGTTGTAGGCGACGGCGATGGCGAAGTCCTCCCTGGGGAAGCGGACAAGCAGCGTCCGCGTTTCTGGCTGTCCGCCAGTATGGTAAACACAGAAGCGCCCATCGACGGGCGACACTTTCCACCCCAGTCCGTAGTCGGTGAAATGGCCATCGGCCGTAGTCAGCGACGTGTGCATCAGGTTGACGCTCTTGGGTGACAGGACCCGCTCGCTGCCCAGGCCCTTCGCATACTTGAGCAGATCGACCACCGTCGATCGCGTGCCGCCGGCGGCGAAACGGCTGCTGATATCGACGAACTCGGAGTTCTTCAACTCGCCGTCGACTATTCGATAGCCTTGGACCCTATTGGGAATTACGCGGTCAGGATCGTCCATATAGGTGTCGTCCATCTCGAGAGGACCCCAGAGGTGCTCACGTAGGTATTGACCGAATGGCTGCTTGGCCGCCCCTTCGACGACTGCTCCGAGCAGGTTGTAGCCGTAACTGGAATACTCGAACTCCGTGCCGGGTTCCGCAACAAGGTCAAAGTCGGCGAAGATCGCCAGGGAGTCGCGTGGGTACTTGTGCTCCTTGATGTGGCCCTCCAGCTCGTAGTCCTTGTAGTGACTGATACCGCCGAGGTGACCGAGAAGCTGCCGCACCGTAATCGGCAAGCGTTTTCGGGGAAAATAAGGGACATACTCTTGTATCTCGGCGTCCAGGTCGATCTTGCCCTGCTCAACGAGCTGAAGGATCGCGACGGCCGTCATGGACTTGCTATTGGAGGCAAGCCGGTAGGACGATCGTTCTGTCGCCGGCGTGCGATTCTCAAGGTCAGCGAAGCCGAATCCCTTCGCCCACAGGAAATCGTCCTTCATGAAACCGACCGATAGACCAGGTATCCGGTCAATCTCCATCTGGCTTTCCACGAAACGTTCGAACGTCTCTATTTCGGCGGTGTACGGTCCTGCGGGTTCGGAGGATGCGGACTGTACAATCAACAAGAGAGCCAACGACGAGACAACAAATGACCGGGTCGTGACACGTTTCATAGCCATCTCCTCCTGTCTGGATACTGATCCAGGATTTCCCTTCTATTCGACCATTGATCCTCATCCTACGCGAACAGGCCCGTCCGTTGCCAGGGTTCACCAGGAGTAGCGATCACAGGCGGCAAGAAACGCCACGCCGCGAGCCCGGTCACTCCGCAAGCTCGGTCAACGCTTCTCGGCGCGGTATTCACACCGGGCCGGTTTCGGATTCGCCGCCGCGTAAGCGTTACTCGTCAAGCTGGACAACCGCATCGACCTCGATCTCGATGAGCATCTCCGGGTCCATCAGGGACTGAATCTCGACCATCGTGGTGCAGGGTGGGTGCTCGGCGAAGAACTCGCCGTGAGCCTGGCTATACTCCTGCCAGCGCGTGATGTCCGTCACGAACATTCGCGTCCGTACGACATCGGCCATGGTCGCGTCCAGCTCGCCGAGGGCCTTCTCTATGATCTGGAAGCATCGCCTGGCCTGCCGGTAGCCGTCCCCCGGCGCGTGGACACTGCTGCCGTCCTCGTCGAATGGTGCCGTCCCGGTGACATAAATGTGATTACCGGCCCGAATCGCCCGGCAATAACCGATGATCCGCTCCCATTTGGCTCCTGAAAAAACGCGACGGAATAGCATATGATTGTTCTCCTTTGTCTTGCGACGTCAAACCGACTCGATACTGCCAATTCCGATTGGTTCATCGTGAGTATGGAACATGGCGGCCGTTTCAGGGCCGCGCAGGCGTTAAGCCCGCAGCTCGCTGCGTCGGACAGACTAGGGTTTCTCGAGGTGTGCCAAGCCCAGCGCCTCAGCCATCACGTGGAAGATCACGTTCTGCTCCAGCACTCCATGGAACAAATAGGCGCAGGGTCCGTCCGCGTAGAGCGGCACATCCTCCCCACCGTGAGTTTCGGATCGCAACGGCACCGCGCTCGCCTGGCGGTATGTGGGCGACTCGGTGTCAACGGTCGTCAGGTCGAGACGATTCGAGGTATCGGTGTAGCCCGGACCGTTTCCGTACGCGAGCGTCGTGTATGGCATGCCTCCGGCGTCACGTTGAAAGTCGCCGGCGGGCCGGCCCTTCCCGTCATTGCCTATGACCTTGCCAAGGATCGGGTTGCCGCGCGTGGGGTAGCCTGCGATCGTAAACACGTGGCTGTGATCGGCGGTGACGATGAGCAACGTGCTCCGCCGGTCGGTTTTTTCCATGGCGACGCGGACAGCGTTGGAGAATTCGATCGTATCAGTCAGGGCGCGAAAAGCGTTGCAGGCATGGTGGGCATGATCGATGCGTCCACCCTCCACCATGAGGAAATACCCCTTCTTGTTCTTGGAGAGCAGATCGATCGCCTTGCTTGTCATCTCGCTCAACGAAGGTTCGCCCGCCGTGTCCTTGAGCCGATCGTTCTCATATTGCATGTGACGCGGCTCGAAGAGCCCGAGCAGATGATCGGTCTTCGTCACGTCAACAACGTCGAACCGGGCTTTGTCCACGACATACGCAGCCTTGGGTTTCCTGAGCCATTCCGCCGTCAGGTCGCAATGATCGGTCCTTGCGCCACGAGCGCCGGGGTGTTCGGGGTCCTCCGTGCTGTCGGGCAGGAAATGCTTTCGTCCACCGCCCAACACGACCTCGAGACCATCGCCGTACGGGAATTCGATCAACTGTCGGGCGATGTCCGGAAAGCCGCCCGCTTTCGCCGCCTGCGAAAGTCCGCCATCGCTCTCCCATCCTCGCGCCGGCGAGTGGGCGTAGCAAGCAGCGGGTGTCGCGTTTGTGACGCTCGTGGTGCTAACGACGCCGGTTGATAGACCGGCTCGCTCGGCCAGTTCCAGGATCGTCAGGAGTCTGCGGCCATCCACGGTCGCGTAGTCTCCGAGCGTCACGGTTTGGTCAACGGAAAGAACGCCCGCTTTTGTCTTTACGCCGGTTACGATGGCGGTCATCGTTCCGGCCGAGTCCGGCGTCTGCTGGTTCGTGCTGTACGTTTTGATCAGCGCCGTGTAGGGCAACGTCTCGAAGCTGAGCAGGTTTTCCTCACCCGGTTGACCTCGCTGCTGCCCCTCCAGAATCCGAGCAGCCGTTACCGTTGACACGCCCATGCCATCGCCGATGAACAGGATTACATTCCTGGCTTTACCCGTGATGGGTGTCAATTTCTTGGCCCGCTCAACTGCCGCCCGGCCGTCACGGAACCATTGCTCGGGACTCTCGGCGTGCGCAATGACGCAAGCAGCGAATATGTACACCGCACACAGCGTAAATGTTATCTTGTAACGCATGACAACCTGTCTCGATGTACTCATGGATTGTGACTCAAGCGAGCCGCGACCTTCTAGTCACGCAGATCCGCCGGAGACGGACGTAGGCTAAAGCCTGCGGCTCATTTTGGCTATAACATTCTCCGTTTTTGCGTGGCGAGCCGCGCGCTCAAAGCCCGCGATAATCTACGGGAGCCTAATAGCATTCAGCTCCCTGCAACACGTTACACGAATACAGAATCTGCTCTAGCACGACGATTGTCGGCGCAGCGCTTTAATCGCCGCAGCGGCCAGCCGGTCGCATTCCTCGTTCTCCGGGTGACCGCTATGACCGCGAACGTGCTCATAGGTCATATCGTGTCTCTCGGTCAACGCGTGCAATATTTGCCACAGGTCCACGTTCTTGACCGGCGGGGAGGTTGACTTCTTGCCGCGCCGCCAATTGTTGGCGATCCACGCCTTGATCCACAGGGTTAGTCCCTTGATGACGTATTCGCTGTCACTTATCAGGTGTACTCGCAATCGCTTTTCACCCTTAAGAGCGTTAAGACCCTCGATCACCGCGGTCAGCTCCATACGGTTGTTGGTCGTGTTCGGATCGGAGCCGGAAAGACTCTTGATACTCTCCGTGGTCGGGTGCTTGAGGATCGCAGCCCACCCGCCCGGACCGGGATTGCCACTGCATGCGCCGTCGGTGTAGAGGATGACGTTGGGTTGTTCGCTCAAGGATTACCGGCTCATATAGGTGTACGCTGCGTCACTTCGTTTGGACCATCCAGAAAAACCTGTGGGACCGATTTCCAGTCGGTCAGAAGACCCCGGCGCGCCGGGGGGGAAGCCTGTCCCATGCGGGTTCTGTCACCAGCGCCCAGTATATCCTCTACTGCGGGTTCTCGTCACGTACGCGCTATGACGCTACGCGAATCGCAGATGCCGGGCGTGGGCGGGCGGCAGGTTTCTCAGCACGGTCGTAGTGTCGATTTGGTGTTCCCGGAGCTGCTCGGACAAATAGGTCGATACCGAGCGGATGCGCGCCCGCCGCCGGCCCATCGACAACAGCCGGAACGTCCGGCGCAGGCCTACGTACTCGAAATAGCTGAGCACCCCGCCGGGTTTGAGACACCGGCGGATGACGCCAAACACATCTTGCACGTCGCGCAGCGTAAACACGGTCAGTGGTAGACCGGAGATGACGAAGTCGTACCGGTCCTCACACTCAATCTCCTGAACCGGCGATCGAAGAAGTCGGACCCGACCCACAGCGACGCCCGGAGCGAAATCGGGCCGGCTCAGCACGTCACGCTCCAGGATGTCGGCGAACTCGGTGTGAATCTCGCAAATGTCGAGTTCGTCCTCTTCACCGAGCAGTGGGCCGAGGTGGCGCGTGACCGCGCCCGTGCCGGCTCCAACCTCCAACACCTTCGCGGGCTTGCGGAAACGACGGTAGGGTGCGCAAAGAGCAGCCGCGAGGGCGGATGAACTCGGCGCAACCGCCCCGACAACGGTTGGGCTCTGCAGATAACCGGTCAAAAACCGCAACCGCTGGTGCAAAGCCACAGACAGTCCTTTCCGGGAGTGCTGGGTTGGAGGAACCTGTCGGCTGACGGACCAGCCGCCGCCGCACCGCATCGTCGGCCATTTACACAATAATGCATGATGTTAACCCCCAGCGTTTAGGCTGGCCAGCCCTCAAGGTGCTCTATACGCCGGATGGTGTAATACGAGTATCAGATGAAGATTGCCGATTGGTCGCAAGCAAGCCGCGGGCTCCCATGAGCGTGTCCGTGTCAAGGGCAGGATTTCAGACGGACGATGTCCAAGCTCCCATTCGTGCCCACCTGGTGTCGAGTGGGCCGCACACGTTGGCGGCCCTGTCTCGACGGACGCAGGGGCACATGAGGTTTTTGCGAGGCAGGCCCATTCTTAACAGTCGGTCTCGTACGACCAGCCCGCGTGCCCGGGCTCTGCCCTGTGCATCCCGTCTCCTTGACCCGTTACGGTTCATTCCCACAAGCCCATCGGATCGTTGCGACCGGCGGCGAGCGGGGCCCTTCATAGCCCAAGCGAGCCCGCCGGTCGCCCTACGCAGCCGTTCGCATCACCTTGTTCGCATCAAACACCGTTTGATCACGCATCATCCCATAACAGATGGTCAACACCTTTCGCCCCGTCGCGATGATGGCCTTTTTGTATCGATCCTTCTTCCCGCGATGGATGCGATCGAAAAAGGTACGCAAAGCTGGGCATCGAGCAATCACCCGGTGGGCCGCTTCCGTCAGCACCCAACGCACCACACTCGGACCTCGCTTGCTAATGTGTCCGTGCCGCTGGAACAAACCCGAGGAATCTTCCGTCGGCGTCATCCCGAAATAGCTGGCGAATCGCTTGCGATCCGGGAAGCGATTTGCTCCATCCGCAAAGGCCACGATCGCTTCGGCGGTGCGAGGACCGATGCCCGGAATCGTCCGCAGCAGCGCCACGTTCGGCTGCCTCCGAGCGATTCGGTCCAGTTGAGCCTCCACGTCATCGATTTGCTCGTTCATGAAGCAGAGGGCATCCAACAAGGAGTGCATCATCAACAATCGGACCTCATCGAAGCCCAACGACCTCAACCAGGCGATGCCTTTCTGAGTCCAACAGCTTCGATGGGGACAGCGAATCCCAAACGCTCGCAGGATGCTGCGAACCTGATTCTTGATCATCGTGCGGCGTTTGATGAGCGTCCGACGATGGTTGATCAACGCCCGCCAGGCGGAGATGTTCGCCGCCGGAAGATGCACCGTCGGGAGCTGGTTCAGATAGAGCAGCGTGGCCAGCTTCCGGGCATCGTGGCGATCATTCTTGCGACCGTCCCTAAAGAGCCAGGGGATCCGGCTCGGATTGGCCACTTGCATCTCTGCAGCCAGTGGACGCACGATTCGCGCGATCCACTGGGCTTGCGTACCGACCTCGAAGGCCACCTGGCAGCGTCTTTCGTGAGGTCGAAGAACCGCCTCAATGGCCTCGGCGGTCGTCGGTCGGGTCACCGTCCGGTACTGGTGACCTTTGACCGCCGAGGGATCAAACACACAGAACGTGGTTTACGACTGATGAACATCCATTCCAATATAGACCATAGCGTGTTCCTCCTTGTCGAGATAACCAAACCCGTCAAAAACAACCGGGTCAATTATCCCGCCCCGGAGGACACGCTCATAGTTTCTTTTAGCCCGCGCGGATTATCTCTACGCAGACGAGAGTCGGCGCCGGCGGTCGAAGTAG
>CAZJTP010000042.1:0-26314 GCA_964548955.1 uncultured Phycisphaeraceae bacterium | reverse complement strand
CTCCGAAGCCCTCTCGAGCGGGACAACGACTGCGGCCTTCTTGTCAGTTACCTTGATAATGTGATACCCAAACCGGGTTTCCACAATGTCGGTGATCTCACCCGTCTTGAGGGCGAAGGCGGCAGCGGCAAATGGTTCCACCATGACGCCTTCGCGAGGGAAGAAGCCGAGATCACCGCCCTTCTTCCGCGACGGACAGCTTGAATGTTGAGCGGCCAACGCGGCGAAGTCCGCCCCCGGCTTCCTGGCTTCGGCCAGGACTGTCTCAGCCTTCTTCCGGGCTGCAGTCTTCTCTTCCTGCGCTATCGCCCCGTCGGCACCGATCAAGATATGACTTGCACGGACCATCGCGGGCTTTGAGTAATCGCGATCCAAGTTTTCCTCATAGCGGGTCTTTATTGCCTCGTTCGTGACGATTAACTCCTTCGGGTATTTCTTCTCCAGAAGCCTTGCGTGGAGTATGGATTGCCTGAAGTTCGGATCGGTCGCTCGCGTCGCCATAAACTCCTTGAGCGATGTTCCTAGCTGGTCCTGGATTTGCTTTTCGAATTCCGCGCGAGTGGCGCCGGTACGCACAAGATGCGCCCGCAGCAGCCTCTCCATCTCCCCTACCAGGTCAGTGTCTGTCACCTTGATCTGCGCCTTCGTGACATCTTCGTCGAGCAACCGACTGTCGATCAGAGTCTCCAGCATCTGCGGCCCCAGACGTACACGCAGTTGAGCTAGCTGCTCAGGAGGCACCGGCCGGCCCTGCGCCTGTTCTTTCACAACGGCTTCACACCTCCTGTCTACCTCGCTCTTCGTGATCTGGTGGCCGTTCACCGTAACTACAACGTGCTCCACCGGTGCCGCCTTTTCTTGCTCGGTAGACTGAGAGGCAGGTGGCGACGACTGCCCCAGCGTCATGGTTGTCCACAAGGTAACCAGCGCAAAACCGGTTACCGCACTACCACGATGCATCATTGTCGGCTCTTCCTTTCATCTGCGCCAGTAGCGCTCGTTATGGTAGGCATTCAAACTCTGAAGGGGATGCAATTGGCAGCCAAGGTGCGACGCGCATCTGCGAGGCCGCGACGGCTCAAGGAGATCGCCCAAACCGCGCAAGGGCAAACCTCGATATGTCGCATCTACTGCCGGCAAAGTCGTGAGCCATCGTCGGTGTCCTCAACGTCAAGCGTGCTGTCCGCTAGCTGTTGGCAAATTTCATCACTGAGCACGAGACCCGTCTTCCCCTCGTGGGCAAACGTACTATCCCCGGGGTGCGCATGTCCGATGTGAAGCGCCAACGCGCCCTCTTCCTGTTCCACCCTTGCGAAGACATCCTCCGGTGCTTCGGCACGCTCCAGCAATCCCGCCAAGTGTGCTCCAGCCGGCTCACTTATGCTAAATATCAGGTTTCTCCGTCAAAGACATCCAATCACAAGTCGCTCGAGCGACACACCCGTTTGACCACGCAGATCAACAAACAAAACCGGTGCCTCCGGCACGCGGCGCCTAAGGCAGAACTCCCTTGCACGGAATCGTACCCCAGCTTTGGTGGATCGACAAGACTCGCTAGCCCAAGCAGACTCTCCCGGAGTATCCCTCGCTCGCCGCTGCGCACCGACGGATGTGATCCTGGCTGTGGAAAAGCTAGAACTCACAGGAGAATTGCCCCGGCCTGCGATGGCGAGGTGTCAACAGGTTGGACGCGCGAAGTCGTTAACGTCAATACCATCGAAATGCGTGCACGGACTACCGCGCAGCGGTTTCGTTCAACAGCGGTGATTGCGTCAAAAACTTTGCTCGGGCTCCGCTCGAGATGATCTGCATATTGGCTTGTAATCCGTAGGGAAGACGGTTATGTTTCCGTGAAATTGAGATTCCCCGGTTTGTCCCCATGCCGACCGCGCGCCGGCCTGCCTGAGGGATCCGGACTTAAAAAGACCCTCAAGTAGGAGCCAGAGCTTATGAATCTGTATGTAGGAAACATGTCTTACGACACCACCGAGGAAGAGCTCCTCACGGCGTTCGGGCAGTTCGGAGAAGTCGCTAACGTGTCGCTTATCAAGGATCGGTTCACCGGACGGTCGCGGGGTTTTGGTTTCGTGGAGATGCCCAATGCGACCGAGGCACAGGCGGCGATCGAAGGACTGAATGGGCAGGACTTCCAGGAGCGACGGCTGACGGTCAGCGAGGCACGGCCGAAGCCTGCACGGGAAGGAGGAGGCCGGGGAAGAGAGCGATCCGGCGACAGAGATCGCTCCTGGTAGATCAAATCTGCATAACTCGACGCAATGCATCAGACGGATATGTGCCTAGTGGGACCTAACCCGGTAGCAGCGAGCATCCAGCACACGGGTGGTGCTTCGGGATTGCGCTGGCGGCATTGCGGAGCGGGTACGAACAATACGGTGTGATGACTACACTGGGTTGATTGCGGCGTCCAATCTATCACGGACCTTCCACCGCGCGACCGGAGAGGCGACGGCCGCGACGGGGGACCGGTTTGAGCTTATAATGCCGTGTAAGGGAGTCATTGCGTGGATCTGTTTGCCGACCAACGCCGGGCGAATCGCAACCGCGTGGAACCTCTAGCCGTGCGGTTGAGGCCTCGCTCGATCGACGAGTTCGTCGGCCAGCAACACTTTATCGGAGAAGGGAAGCTTCTCCGGCGGATGCTCGAGGCTGACCGGATCACCAGTGCGCTGTTCTACGGACCGCCCGGCACGGGGAAGACCACACTGGCGATGATCATCGCGGCGGCGACCCGCGCCCATTTCGAGCAGGTCAACGCGGCAGCCATCGGGGTCAAGGAGATTCGCGAAATCCTCTCCGCAGCCCGTGAGCGTCTCGAGACCAGCGGGCAACGTACGATCCTCTTCGTCGATGAGCTGCATCGCTTCAATCGGGCGCAGCAGGATGTCCTGCTGGACGACGTGGAGAACGGTGCGGTAATCCTGATCGGCGCGACGACGGAGAACCCGTTCTTCGCCGTCAACACGCCGTTGGTCTCCCGGAGTCAGATCTTCCAGTTTGAACCTCTCTCCGACGAGGACATCAAGGTGCTGTTGGATCGCGCTCTAGCGGATGTCGAGCGCGGGCTTGGAGGCTACCGGATTACGCTGGCGGAGGAAGCGGCTGATCACCTGGCCACCACGTCGGACGGAGACGCGCGGCGGGCCCTGACGGCTCTTGAGATCGCCGTGTTGTCGCAGGCTGATCGTCCCGGCGGGGGTGGGGAGGAGATCGTCGTCGATTTGGAAACGGCTGTTGACTCCATTCAGCGGAAGGCGATTCAGTACGACGTGACGGGGGACGCTCACTACGACGCGATCAGCGCCATGATCAAGTCAATTCGCGGTAGTGACCCCGATGCCGCGGTCTACTGGTTGGCGCGCATGCTGGAGGCGGGGGAGGACCCGCGCTATATCGCGCGGCGGATTGTGATCAGTGCGGCTGAAGACATCGGGAACGCCGACCCGCAAGGCCTGGTCCTCGCGCAGGCAGCCGCCGACGCGACGCAGATGATCGGCGTGCCGGAATGCCAGTTGCCGCTCGCCCAAGCCGCAATCTATCTGGCATGCGCTCCGAAGTCGAACGCCGCCGCCAAGGCCATCTGGCAGGCTGCGGACGACGTGCGCAACGGTCGCACCCTACCGGTACCGAAACACCTCAGATCAACGGGCTATGCGGGCGCCAAAATCCTTGGCTCCGGTGAGGGATATCGGTATCCTCACGATTCCAAGGATGCTATAGTCCCACAAGACTACCTTGGAGTCGATAAAGTTTACTACATTCCAACCACGCGAGGAGCCGAAGCAGTACTGCGCGATTATCTTGAGAAGGTGCGCGGGACGGTAGCTGAGGCGAAGAAGGATAAGCAATAGCACTGGTTCTACGGATTGCGAGCCATCAACTTGTCTGTCAAAAAAGAACTACGCCAACGGCTTCGTGAGATCCTGGCGGATATCCCACCCGAGGAAATCGAAACTAAGTCGCTCCGCGCCTGCCATCGCGTGTTCAAGCTTCCCGAATACATAAAGGCCGAGGTGATTATGGTGTTCCTGTCGCTCCCCACGGAGATCGACACATCCGGGTTGGTGCTTCGTGCATGGCAGGACTGCAAGCGTGTTTTGGCTCCGAAGGTCAGTTGGAGCCAGCGGCGCATGATGCCCCTGGAGATCCGCTCGCTCACCGACGACCTGGCCGTTTCGCATATGGGCATCCGTGAGCCGGTATCCGGCATCCCGTGTCCGATTTCGATGATTGATCTGGTGATGGTTCCGGGGCTTGGTTTTGATGAGTACGGCCACCGTCTCGGCCGTGGCCGGGGCTTCTACGACCGTTTCCTTGCCCACCCGGACTTTCGGGGCGTTGCTTGTGGGCTGGCGTTTGCGGAGCAGATGACCCCATCCATTCCCGTAGGTCCGCTCGATCGCCACGTCAACATGCTGGTCACCGACAAGAAGGTGCAACGGTTCAATTCGTAGGCCGGAGTTGGTGTGGGCGGTTGGATCGGTGGGCACAGATACTCGCATGGTCCACGTCGCGGATCGCGGCGGAGACCTGATGATGTGATGGTCCAAGGTATTGAACTCCTTAGCCCCGATCCGCAACCAAGAGGTTGCGGGTAAGAGTCAGGGCTTAAATCCCGCGGTTCAGTCAGAGCATCCATGAATCCCGTACTCTCCCGTGATCAGATTCGCCGTGTTGACCGACTCGCCGTAGAACGTTATTCGATCGCCGGGTTGGTCCTGATGGAAAACGCCGGACGCAACGCGGCCCAGATCATTCGCAATACATATGGCCAAACGGCAAAGGCGTTCATTTGCTGCGGCTCGGGTAACAACGGCGGTGACGGATGTGTCATCGCCCGTCACCTTCACAACGCCGGCTGGTCCGTGCGACTTATGATCACCGTCGATGCCTCACGAATGACCCATGACGCGAAGGCAAACTTCACAATCATCGATGCCATGAATATCGAGACGCGTGTGCTTCCGGACTGGGAGATGCAGCGGGCTGCTGTTGAGTCAATCCGGGAGGACGAAGTTGTAATTGACGCACTTTTGGGTACGGGATTCCGCGGCGAGGTCCGCAGCCCGACGGCCGAGCTTATCGAAGCCGTGAATGCGGCAAACAAACGGGCTGTTGTGGCGGTCGACGTCCCATCCGGTCTGGATTGTAACACGGGAGATCCCTCCAACGCGACGGTCCGCGCGGATCTCACCATCACCTTCGTTGCCGCAAAAACCGGCTTTGTGGTGCCGGCGGCCGCTCCGTACGTTGGGCGGCTCGAGGTGGCTGACATCGGCGCACCACGAGAGCTGGTCAACGAGGTCATCGCTGAAGGACCCTGACCCGTACCACCGATCTATCCACGCATCCCAACCGATGCCTCCGTGGCCTGTCTGAGGCTATAATCACTCGTGGTAGTTGCTGGACTCTGGTTTTGTGCGAGCCGCTCCAAAACCGGTGCGGACAATAGTGCTCAGGCGGTCGGTTTCCCAGCGCATCTGGAGCACCTGAAGGACCTGCTGGAGTTCGGGGTAACGGCGCTGCGATCGGCTGCAGCGGCGGATTGGCTCGCGCGGTGTTACGCTTCGCTTGCGTTTACCAGCTTTTTAGCGTCGGTGAAGCCTACTCTGGCGACACCGACCACGAGCTTTATCAGCTCGGAGACATCGCTTTGTGTGGATTGAGCCATCGCCGGTGCCTCTTGGACGACACCTTGCCCGACACGGTTGAGCAAGGCCGCTTTGTACCCCAACGGCAAGACGTATATCGACCAATGGCGCGGCAAGGCTTGCCTCTCGAGCGTCCGCAACGCTTGGCGATTCGCTCTCGGCAGCGCAGAAACCGAAAGTATCGCGCGAAGCCGGCGGATAACGCGTCCGGAATTCAACAACGACATAGTGTTGTCACATCAGGGAATCCCCCAACCGGCCGGCACCGTGATCACGTGCGAACCCGCAGTGGGATTTGCTCGCTGACGTGTGTCGGTCTGTTCCTGACCATGCTCACCCCGGTGTTGCCCCCTGTGGGGGCGTCACCGCCGCCGTTGCCGCCGGATCAAGACGTGGCTGCAAAGCTGCTCTCGATCGCCGGCGACGACTTTTTGATTCGCGAGACCGACCATTTCACAATCGCATATGACACGCAGTATGAGGCGTTGCGACCGCTTATCGGCCGGCTCGAAGGTACGTACGATGCCATCTGGCGATTCTGCGAGGCAAGCGGTCTTAAAGTCGAATCTCCTTCTTCCCGGCTTGCGGTGCTTCTGTTCAATCAGCATCAGGATTTCAGGATATACCTGGCTGGAATCGGCGTGCGAGCTGGATCGCTGGCCGGCGTCTACCACCAGCAGAATAATGTGGCCGCCTTTTGCAATGTACGGAACAGTCCCGGTCTTGCGCCGGTCACGAATAAGATTGAGCGGCTCCAAATGCAACTGAAACGGTTACAGGGTAAGCAATCGGGCTTGCCGGCAACCCGGCAGCGGAGTGACGATCTCAGGCGGAACCTGTCCAACCTCCAGTCGCAGCGTGACGCCCTCGTCAAGCGATTCAATCGCTTCGTTCTCCAACATGAAATCGCCCACCAGATGTTCTTCAACCTCGGCGTGCACATCCGCGGTGTGGACAATCCGATGTGGCTGGTGGAAGGACTGGCGTGCCAGTTCGAGGTTCCCCAGGCTGATTCGGCACAAGCCCTGAGGCGGATCAACCACCTGCGGCTCGGCGATTTTCGCGAGGCGTTGGGTGTCTCGCCCGGTGCGAACAGTGTGTCGGAGGAGGCGTACCGGGCGGCGTTATCCAGCCGGCGGCTCGTGCCGCTTGTCGATCTGATAGCGGATTCGAATCCGCTAACGCAGGACGACGGCAACACCGCCTTTCGCTATGCGCAGGCCTGGGCTCTAGTCTTATACCTCCACCGGCAGCACCGCGAAGCCTTCACCGCGTACGTGCGACGTCTTTCCGCCCGCAAGCCCGGCGAGCCCGTCGGGTGCCGCCGCGAGATCGGCGAGTTTCAGGCCGCTTTCGGTGAGCCAAACGAAGTGTTCCAACGAGCCTGGATTTCCCACATGCTCAAGCTGCGGTTCGACCCGCGCAACGTAGGACGGTAGCGGAAGTTGCGTAGGGCAGGTGATTCACTTCACCATCGCGCGGAGACCCGCGTGGCGTGGACTTCAACCCGGACGGTAGAGGCAGGTCAACGACTTGCCCTACCCGGCTTCAACGTGCTCAGCGCCAGTACCACCCACATGTCTTAAACGCAATGCCATACTGTGTATGTACATCATCCACACCCGTCGCTGGCGCTCCGGGCTCGAATACGCGTTCTCTGTTTGCGTGACCTACGGCGTATACTTCGGCACGCGCAGCCGTTTGGTGCCCGACCGGACGACGTTCCCATCAGGATCGCGGTATTGGGTGATGAGCTCGACTTCATGACCGGGGATGTCCTTCCTGGCCCACACCAACCGCACGTGGTACCCCATGCCGATCATCTTTGATTTGACAGGTTGGAAGCCGCTGGTCGGCAGCTCCCAATCGCTTACGAGCGTTCGCTGAACCTCGCCGGACTCGTTTCGATCGATCTGGTACATTTCCACCCGCAAGGTACCGTTGCGATGAACGCCCTTGTTGTCTCCCGCATCGAGAAAAACTCGATAATAGATGCCCTCCGGATCACGATCACCGGAGACATCGAGATTCAACCACGGTTTTTGATCGAAAAGACAGATTACTCGGCACACGGGACTTAGCCGGTTACGCGCGGTGGAACGTTGCGATCCTTGGCGCAGGGCGGCTGATTCCGCATGAACACCCGATCCGGCCGTTCGCGGTGCTTGACAGCCCACAGTCACCGCCAATGCGGCAAGACCGCCGATCAGCACAACAGATCCGAATAGCCGTGGCATGGTTTACTTCACACGCACCCTTAATCACCACCCAATGCAACGTCGTTGCGCACCACTTTCGGCCCGTACACGGGTCCCGCGGTCGTGCTCGTTGGTTTGGGACGCGAGATCACGGGTCCGTACGTCCTGGGTTTCGGACCGTACAGGTCGCGCTCGTCGGGGCGCGGCTCGACCTTCTGGTCGGGTTTCGCCAGAGCCGCATCCGCCGGGCCCAGCAGCGACTCATCCGGCAAAATGCGCAGCCCCTCCAGCAGCGGATCATAATAAAGCGGTCGCGATTCGGTGTATTTATCGCGCTGTTCGATGGACATCCGCCGCACGTCCTCGGCGGTGCGGACGACATCCACCGTCATGGCGATCAGCAGCTCGGTTCTATCCTTTGACACGCTTGTGGAACGGAACAAGACGCCGACCAGGGGTAAGTCGCCCAGGATCGGGATCTTGTTTTCACCTTCCGAATTTCGGCTGGTGATCAGTCCGCCGATGACGACCGTCTCACCGTCACGGACCGTGACGTTCGTATCAACTTCCCGCGTCGAGAAGATCGGCGAGGTAACACCTTCCGTCAGTTGAAGATTCTCGCCGGAGAAGTTTGATATTTCCTGGGTCAGCTTGATCGTCACATACCCGTCGGGGCTGATGTGCGGCGTAGTGGTCAGGACGATACCCACGTTCTCCCGTCCGATGACCGAGTTTGTCGAGCCGGTGTCGTTGATCTGCGAACTCTCCACGAACGGGACCTCGTCGGCGATCGTGATGCTGCCCTCTTCCCCGTTGCGGACCATCAGGATCGGGCGCGACAAAACATCCAGCCGGCTGTTCTGTTGAAGTGCGTGAAGCAGGAAGCTGAAATCCTCCCCGTTAATCGTAAACCCAAAGCCCATTCCGCTCCCGGCTGCGCCAAGCTGCGTGCCCGCGACCCAGTCAAAGTCGCTGCCCTGGATGATGCCGTTGGGTCCGATGATCGCATTTTCTGAAAAGTCCAGGTCCTGCCCGGCGAATTCCATCCCGAACTCGAAGTTGTCCGTCAGCCGCACCTCCGCGATCAGAACCGAGATCATGACCTGGGGCTCGGGACGATCCAGCTCCTGGATCATGTCCATCGTCTCCTGATACCTGCGGCGGCTGGTCCCAACGATCAGGCTGCTGCTGCCCTCCTCTTCATCGCCGACGCTTTCGACGGAGACCTGACGCTCCATCCGTCTTGTTCGCGCCTCCTCGTCGTCAACTTCGCCCTGCACATCCTGCTCCTGCTGGTTGAAGCCCTGTATAGCACCGGCCAGGTCCTGTGCGGAGCGATAACTCGCCGGGTAAACGACGGTGATGCGATCCTCGACCTCCTGGGCATCGAGGTAACGAACCAGCTCCTCAACCATGCGAAGGTCCACCTCCGCGCCGGCTGCTATCAGCGTGTTCGTCCGGGCATCAGCCGCGAAACGCAGGTCCTGTCCGACACTGGCGATGTCAAACTCGCCGATCGTGTCGCCGAAGACCAATTGACTTTTCGTTTCAGCATCACCGCCTTCCGTCTGGAACAGCTCCGTGAGCTGGTCCACCATGCTCTCGGTGTCGCTGTTGATCAGCGGGAACAGACGTATTTCAGAGCGGATGGGCCGAATCGTGTCGAAATCCCGGATCATCGCCTCAAGCATGGATATGCTGTCGGACGGCGCCATCACCATCAGCGAGTTTGTGCGCGGGTCGGCCTCGATCTTGATGTCCTGACGGAGCAGCTTGCGCAGTATCTCCGTTCCGTCACGCTGTTTTTCGAGGAAGGAAACGATCACCGCCCGTTCGTCGTCGCTCCCGGCATCGTCACCGACCACAGTGCGCTGGAGCAGATCGGCGAAGTCCTCGGCAAGAGCCTGTTTGAGCTGGATGACCTTGATCATCGTCTCGACGGCAGGCGTCGACGTGTCCAGCCGCTTGATGACCTCGGCGATGTTCATCATCTGTGACGGCGACGCCCATACGATGATGGAGTTCGTCCGCTCATCGGCCTCGGCTGCGATCGCATCCGCCCGACCGCTCGATCCGTCCGCCTGTGACTTAAACATGCTTTCGAGCTTCTCCGCCACGGTGGGGGCCTTGGCCCGCTTCAATGGGAAGATTTCAAACTGCCGGGCGAGGTTGGAAGGCCGATCCAGCAGACCGAGCAGGTCGACGATGATCTCGTGGTCGTCGCGCGACGCGCTGCACACCAGGCTGTTGGAGGTTTCTTCCGCGAATACCACGATCGGCGTGCGCGAAATCTCCTGCCCTTCGCCGCGCGAGTCGAACAATTCCTGCATGCGTGGGGCGAGTTGTGTGGCCGACGCGTGCCTGAGCGGGTAGACCTGAAAGACGGCCGTCAACGGTCCGGCCTCAACGTCCAAGCGATTGACAAGATCCTCCACCCGCTCCATGGCGTCCTGCGTCGCAGCCACAATGAGAGCGTTGCTGCGCGGGTCGGGCAGGATCGTCGGAGCCTCGAATGTGTCCGACTGACTCGCGATTCCCTGGAAGAGCTCGTCGAGCATGTCGGCGAGTACGGCCGCGTCCGCATACTCGAGCTTGAACAGGCGGGCATCATCGATGAGCGGCTGGTTCTCCAACGTCTCGACCAGATGCTTGATCTCCTCGTAGTCCTCGACGCTGGACGCAACGATCAACGAATTACTACGCCCGTCCACCACGACGACCGGTATGTCTTCAAGCAGTTCCTGCTCTTGCCGCAGGTCCGCCTTGCGCTTCCACAGCTCGTCAATCTTCTCTTTCAGATCGGCGGCGGAAAGACGCCGGCAACCGATAAGCCGAATCTGGTCAAAGAGTCTCGCCGGTTTCGTATCGAGCTGCCGTGTGATGGTCAGGATTTCCTCGTAGTTCTCTTGCGAGGCTGACACGATCAGCGAGTTGCTGCGGAGGTCCACGCTCAAAAAGACCCGCTCGCGTTCGACGGCCGCTCGCCCCGCGCCCGTTCCTTCGAGCGCCTCGAACCGCTTGTCCAGAAACTCCGTGATGAGCTTCCCGATCTGCGAGGCGTCGGTATGCTCGAGCTGAATCATCCGCAGGGGAAACTTCAGAGCCGTCGCCGGCCGATCCAACTGCGTAACGATCGTCTCTACCAGGTCCAATTGCTCCTGCCGCCCCGACACGATCAGTGTGTTGGTACGCACGTCGGAGGAGACACCGATGTTGTAAACGATAGCCGAACCGAACGGTCCCTCGGGAACGGCGCCCTGTCCGCTGCCATCCGGGTCTTCGGGCAGCGTTTTGCCCTCGTCGAACATCTCCTTGAGCAGATCGCCGATCGTTTCCGCGTCGGCGAATCGAAGCGGGAAGAACCTGACGTCGACTTCCTCAGCCATGGGCACGCCGTCGAGCAACCGGATCAGCTCGCCGACCGGACCGACGTTCTCCTCGACCGTCGCAACGATCAGGCTGTTGGTGCCTTCGTCGGGGATGATGCGCGTCGGCCTTTGAAGATCGATCGCCGGAAGATCGACAATCTCGCCGGTCGTGGGAAGCGACTTGCTAATCTGCAGACGATAGATCACCTCCTCGGCGTCCTCGCGATCCTCCTGGGACGTAAGCAGCTCGGTGATCACATCGCCCAACTCGTTCGCCTTTGAGTGAATCAGCGGGAAAAGCGTCAGCTTGACCTCGCCCCAGCCCATGACCGGCTCGACATCCAGTCCGTTTAGCAGGTTCTGAATCTTGTCACGGTCCGCCTCGGGAGCAAGAACCATGATCGTGTTGTTGGCGTCGTTCGGGATGATCTGAATCTCGCCCGCGGCGCCCTGTTTCTCCCGCAACTGGTTGACGATTTCCAGAAGCTCCTCGGCCACCAAGCTGGCCCTGCGGTAATGGATCGCGAATATCAACTGGTCCGGGCCGGGGAGCTGCTCCGGGAGAGAATCCATCTGCTCGATCAGATCGACCGCAACATCGATCTGGTGCGGGAGGGCCGAGACCAGAACGATGTTGGAGGCCATCGCCGACACCGAGATCTCGAATTCCGATTTCTGGTCCTGCTCGAAGAAGACGTTCCGCAGAACCTCCTCGACCGTGCTGGCAATCTCACTGGCGTCCTTCTCGGTAACCGCAACGACGCGAAGCTCCTTGTGCACGACGGCAGGCCGGTCCAACTCCCCGACCATCTGCGTGATTAGCACCAGATGCTCCTGGCGGCCTGAAACCAACAGCGTGTTGCTGCGTGGGTCGGCGGAAATATGCACGGGATACACAAGTGCCGAACCAATGACACTATCCGGAACGGCGTATTGCCCGCTGCCGTCCGGGTCTTCGGTCAGCTTCTCGCCGGCGTCGAACATCTCCTTGAGCAGACTCGAAATCTTCTCCGCATCCGCGAATTGGAGCGGAAAGAGCTTGACGCCGACGTCTTCAGCCATCGGCACGCCGTCGAGCAGACGGATCAGCTCACTCATCGGTCCGACGTTCTCCTCAACCGTCGCGACGACCAGACTGTTCGTTCCCTCGTCGGGGAGGATGCGCGTCGGCTTTTGAAGATCGATCGGCGGAAGATCAATGATCTCGCCGGAAGGCAGCGCTTTGCTGATCTGCAGCCGATGAATCATTTCCTCGGCCGCTTCGCGATCCCCCTTGGTCACGAGCAGATCGGTGATGACATCCGCCATATCCCTCGCCTTCGAGTGAAGCAGCGGAAACAGCGTCAGTTTCACCTCGCCCCAGCCTTTCACCGGCTCAACGTCGAGTTCGTTCAGCAGCTTTTTGATCTTCTCGCGCTCCGTCTCGGGGGCAAGGACCATGATGCTGTTGTTGGCGTTGTTCGGAATGATCTGGATTTCGCTCTTGGCTCCGGTAGCGCCCTTTTTCGCCTGAATCTTGATGATGATTTCCGTAAGCTGTTCAGCTACGTCGACGGCTTTGCGATGCTTGATCGGGAAGACAAGCTGCTCCAGCGGAGGCAACATCTCCTTGACGGCGTCGACCTGCTTGATCGTCTCGACCACGAAGTCGATGTCGCCCGGCAGCGCCGACACCAGCAGGATGTTGGCGGACAATGCCGTGACCGCGACCTCATCCTCCGGTCGCTGGTTGGGGCGCTTGAGCATCTCTCGAAGCGCCTGGCCGGTCTTGTTGGCGATATCGTTGGCGTCCTTCTCCGTCACCGTGATGACACGAAGCACCTTCTGTTCCGTGGCCTCTTCGAGAATCGCCACGAGCAGTTCGACGACGTCCAGGTCGTCCTCGTTGCCGCGAAGAATTAGTTGATCGCCGACGATCTCGACGTCCAGCTCCGCACCGGAGAGGTTCAACAGCTTCGGGTCAAGGTCCCGAATGATTTGCTGAACACGGCTGGGCCGCTCCGTCGCAGCACCCTCGTCGCGATCCGAGGGGGACGACGTCCGTACCGTCCCATCGCGCGGCTCATCCTGCATATTTGCCGCGGCGTCATCGGCGCTTTGCGCAAAGGTGGGGATGTTCGTCACCGGCAGACCCACGATGAACAAGGCGCCCAAGACAATAGTGAGCATCCTGCTCAACCACATTCCATCAACCTGTTGTTTCATCCGCATGATCCTTATCCTGTGATAATCAGGCCTTCATCCACGGCCCAGCGCTCTCCACTCGCTTTTGCAGACTGTTACCGCTTCCGCTCCGTCGTCCTCTCGAAAGCAACCGAACGTAACGTCCGGGTCGACGCTCACCGACCCGGCATGTTGTACCCACTGATCCGGCCGTCGTGCCAGAAAAAAATCCGCAGCCCGTCCGCAGGCTGACCTTCAGCGCACCTACTTGCCGCGCCCGCGTGGGCGGCTACTGCCGCCGCGCGTCGACCGACTCTTACGCGACGACTGCTCACCCTTAAGCTGCTCGATAAGCTGCTGGATCTCGTCCGCGTCCACATTTCCCAGGCGGATGATCTTGAGGCCCTGCGCACCTCTTGGCCCCATTCCCTCGAGCGCATGGATCATCTCCTCGGCCTGATCGAACAATGTCGATGCGCCGGCGAGGATCATGGAGCCGCTGCGCGTGTCCGGCGTCACCCGGATGCGCTGCACATCCTGCCCGCGACCCGCCTGGGCCTGCGCGCTTTCGTTGATGCTTTCCTCGACCATCTCCGCCAGATCGATCACGTTAAGCCCCGTACCGACCTGGACGATCCGGATGTTCTTATCCTGGGCGGCTTCCTCCGTATCCAACTGCGCGATGACCAATTCGATGGATGACAGGTCTACGGCACTGGCCTTGACGATCAGAAAGTTGCCCGCCTCGTTGGCCAGGATCACCGGTGGTTGCTGACCGCGCCCGCCGCGCTGGTCACTGAACATCTCCTGAAGGTTGGGAAGAACCTGCCCGACGCTGGCGTACTTGAGTCTTATGATCTGCGGGACGGCCCCTTTCTCGCCGGCCTTGTCAAGCTCCCCAATCGTCGCTTCGAGCCGATCCACGTCCTCCTTGTTGCCGCTGATGACCAGGGCGTTGCTCTGGGTCAATACACTGATCCGCATGTCGCCGACCAGCTCATCGCCCCGCCCACCGCGACCACCGGGCTTCTTCAGATAATCTCGCATGGCCGTCTGCATCTCGGTCACATCGCTGAAAAGCAACGGCACGACCCGCACCACCTCGCCCAAGACCGCGCCTTCGCGGTCGAGATCGGCTACGGCGGTTTGGATGTCCGCGAAGTCCTCCGGCCTGCACTTGACCAGAATCGCCTTCGAGCCCCGCAGGGCGGAGATTGATATCGGCGGAGGTTGACCCCCCTGCGGACGCGGCGCCGACCGGATGAATATTTCCGTCAGTGTCTGTGCCACGGCTTCGGCATCAGTAGTCTCGATGTTGATCACGTGGACTTCCTGCTGTTGCCCGGTTTCCGTGTCCACCTGAGCAATGAGTTTCTCGACGCGCTTCATGTTCTGTAGAGAGGCCGACACGATCACCGAGTTCGATCCGAAGTCGGGCACCGCGGTGACCTGATCGCGCGTGTTCCTACCACCCGTCTTGAAGACCTTATTGATCGCGTCCTGAACGCTCCACAGGTCGGCATGAGTCAGGTCGATCGTCCTGATCTGACGTTCCCACTCGGCGTTGGGCTCCACGTCCAACGACTCGATCAACAGCCTCAGGTCGGCCATCTCGGCCTGCGTGGCCGTGATCAGCAACATGTTTGTCGCCGGGTCGGCCGTGATCTCCACGGGCTGTTCACCTCGCCGCATCGGACGCTTGGACTGATACGCCTGCCGCAAAACCTGGGCAAGTTCCTCCGCCTCGGCGTTTTTCAACTCGTATCGATGGAACCCCTTGGTCAGGCTCGATTCGACATCCAGCCCCGCGATCAACTCCGCAACGATCAGGTGATTCGTCTCACTGGCCATGACCACAACAGACTGTGTGGTCTGCTCCGCAGTGGCCTCGACGTTGTCGCGCGTACCACCACCCCCGGTCGCCGGTCTGCGTGAGCGTGCCCAACTGTTAATGATCCCCGCGACGGCCGTGGCATCGGTGTATTTAGTGGTGTAGATCTTCATCGCCGGTGTACCAGATGCGACAATCTCTTCGCGGTCCAGCTCCGCAATGCGTGCTTTGACCAGGGCCATGTTCGTTTCTGAGGCCTGGACGATGACCTCCCTTGTGTTGACGTCGGGCGTGACAATGACAGTGAAATCAAGTGGTGAAGCACTTCCACCTTGCCTCACGCTCTGCATGGCACGTTTCTTGTCCTCGAAGATGCGATTGATCGACTCGGCCACAACCTCGGGATCCGCGTATTGCAGCCGGATAGTCTCGGCCAGAAGTGCGGCGGCGGCTTGTGCCTCCAGCGGCTCGATCACCTCCCGCTTGATCTCATCAATCTGTTCCTGCGTGCCACGGATAATCAGCGTGTTCAGTGTGCGGTTGGCCTCCACCTGCGGTGGTTCCTGGCCGGGCGGAAGTGTGTTCTTGTTCCACAGCCGCATGATATTCTGGGCGACCTCTGAGGCAACCGCATTCTCCAGTGCAACCATCATGAAGCCCGGCGGGCTGGCGGCATTGGCCGGGTTGTCCACCTTGGCCAGACTCTCCTGGACGAAATTGAAGATGGTCTCGCTGCCCAGGACGATAAGTGAATTAGTCCTGTCATTCACTTCTACGCTAAAGGCCTCGCGATCCGCGCCGCCGCGGCTGAGTTGCCGGATGTAATCGGTCAGGAGTTTCGTCATCACCGTGTGCACCTCGCGCGCGTTGGCGTACTCGAGCGGGTATATCCGAAACTCGAACCCGATTTCGGCCGGCCTGTCCAGTGTCTTCGCCAGTGATTCGATCTCAGCGAACATCGCCTCATCGGCGAAGACAAACAGGCGCTTAGACGCATCGTCAGGCGTTATCGTGAACCGGGCACCGCCGGTTGATCGTCCCGAGCGGCCACCGCCGGTTGATCGTCCCGAGCGGCCACCGCCTCGCCCGCCGCTACCCCCGCCGCCATAAGCGGCCTCGATTGCCTCAGTCACCTTCACGGGCGTTGCATACTGAAGCTCGATGATGCGCAGAGTCGACCTCTCCTGGGCCTCAGCCTCAAGCTTCGCGATCGTGTCTAGGATTTGCTCGCGCAGGCCTTCCGGCGCACTGTAGAGCAGCATCCGCCCGCCCGCGTCGCCGATGAACTGCACGGAGGCCCCACTCGGCGCCGCCCCTCTTGCCCTGCCACGACCGGCTCCCGCCGTTGCTCCCCCGAACATCTGCGAGAGCGTGTCTGCCATCGTGCCGGCATCGCAGTGCTCGAGCGTAACGTATTCCCACTGATCCTGCTCACTGGTCACGTCCAAACGTTCGATGAGCGAGTCGATCTCCTCGATCTGTTCCTCCGTCGCCAGGACGGTCAGGAGATTGAGTCGCGGGTAGGGCACAAACGTGGGTGTATTAAGCGAGCGCCCCGATGATGCGCCGCCGCGTCGTTTACCTGCGCCCCCGCCGCCGGTGCCCTCGGCCTCCGCGAAGTGTGTTGTCAGATACTCGGCCACCTCATCGACTGCGGCGTGTGTCAACTCGTAATACTTGGTCAGCCGCTCGGGGACATTCCCGCTTTCGAGCTGTTTGATGAGGTCGCCGATAAAGTCAAGCGCTTCACTCGGTGCCATGGCGATGATCGTATTGGCCTCTTCGTTGCTTGACAGCTTGATGTTCTCGGCATCCACACCGAGCATCGAACCGGTGATCGTCTCCTGCATAATGGTCTGCGGCAGACCGCCGCCGGCGGGCGCAGCGCGGCGCGCGGTCCTTCCCTGACGTTGTCGCCCGGCCACAGCCGGAGCGGTCCTGGTGGTCTGCGAGCTCTGACCGAGGCCTAGCATATCGTTAAGGAATGCCTCCACCTCTACGGCGTTGAGCTTCTCCAGCTTGAAGATCCGAAGTTCACTGTCGATCGGTCTGGGCTGATCGATCGTCGCCAGCAGCTCGAAGATGGCCGGATACTGGTTCGTGTCCGCCCGGAGGATCAACGTGCGATCGCGCGGGTTGGGATAGACGCGGACCGCGGTCGGTGGAAGCTGAGGCACGGCCGCTTGCTGCTGTTGTTGCCCGCGTCGTTGCGTCCTTTGGGACTGCCCTTGCTGCCCTTCCTGCCCTTCCTGCTGTTGTTGTTGCTGCTGTTGGCGCCGCTGCTGCTGTGCCTGGCGGGCGGCCGCCTGTTGTTGCCGCCGTTGAGCGGCTGCCACGGCCGCTCGCTGTTGCCGCGTTGCGTTGAACATCTCCTCGAGGATCTGCGCCGCAGAATTCACGTCGATATAACGCACCCGGACAATCCGAATATCCGGCGGGAGCTGGAGATCCTCGATTTCCTTCTTGTATTCCGTTATCCAATCGGGAATCTCGTCCAAGATCCCGGCTCGACCTTCCATAATGACCGCGCCCGTGTCGTTGTCGATGTAGATCTTGAGCTTTTCGCTTTCACCGGAGGGCCTTAAGCGCGACACCATCACAGGTGGTTCCGCCGTTTGAACCGCCGTGCCCGCCTGGAACATGGATTGGACGGCCGCGTTGATGAGATTGTCCGAATAGCTCGGCGGGACTACCTCTTCGTCTTCAAACAGCTCTTCGTCACCTTCCTCTTCGAGCAGCTCCTCATCGTCGGGCGGTATGGCGGCCTCATCATCTTCCGGTGGCGGATTATCCTCGGGCTCGGTCTGACCCGTCACGCTGCCGACCAAGCCATCCACCATTCGCGCAAACGCCAGCGGCAACACGCACGGATTGGCCTCCGGTTGCGCGGACGGCTTGACCTGCTCCAGACCGAATGTGGTGTCCTGAAGCTTTGATACATCGACGATTTCGATGTCCAGCTCGGGATGATTGAGCTTGAACCATGCGGCAATATCCGAGGGCCGTGTGCCGGGTGGCGGAGTGAATCCCCACTGCTTCTTCTCAAACCAGTCACCCGGGCGTTTGTCCACGTGCTCGCGGATGAGTTCCTCGATCTCGGCGAAGCGATCCTCGTGCGGGTATTTGATGATCAGGAAGTCACCCCAGAACGCGGCCTCGATCTGCGGAAGGTCGTCGGGCGGATACCAGAGCTGTTCCAAAACCATCTGGAGATCGAACTCGGCGTCCATGGCGTCGACATACTGAAGTTCATACATGAAGCTCGGTATCGCCGGCGCCGGGTCAAATCCCTCGCCCTCGGCATCGAATTGGGCGATGATCCCGTCGATCTGCGTCATCTTCGATTCGCTCGCCGCCACGATCATCGTGCCGGCGATTAGGTCGGCTTGGATGTAAACCTCTTGTCCCGTCCAGGTCTTTGTCAGGTCGAAATCGGATTCTTCCTCCACCACGGCGGTGCCACGGCGGGCGCGCGGCTTCTTCCCGGCTGCCGGGCGCCCCGCCGGCCTGTCAACGACGTTCATGATCAGGTTTCCCAGCGTCCTGATGTCGGCGTGCTCGATCTCGTAGACCTTAATCATCCGACCGTGCGTGGACATCATGTCGAACTGTTCGATCCACCCGGTGGCTTCCTCAATCTCCTCGGCGAGACCTCGCAGGATGACCGCCCCGCCGCCGGGAGCTTCGACCACCGTCAGCGGCACCGAGACGCGGGTGTCCGTCGCCTGGCCACGCCTTTTCCCGCCTTTGCGCGTGACCGCCGCTCGTGCCGGCGCTCCAATCATCTCCCGGACGGCCCGCACCATCTCTGCCGAGTCGGCGTGATTGAGCTGGACCGTCTTGACGAGCACCTCCGTGTCATCGTGCGGAATGTCGAACTGCAAGATCAACGCCTGTGCCTGTTCGACGACGGCTTGCGGCGCCGCGACGACGATCCTGTTGTTCGGTATGTCCGGCGCAAGGTGATAATGCTGCGAGGCATCGCCGCTTGGTTGCGGTTTCCTCTTGCTCGGCTTTGCAGCGGCGCCAACCTCTTCGGTCGAAGGGCTGAGTTCTCCGTCGGCGATAAGCTCCCGAACCTTGATGTCCAGCAATGGGGTGACCTGTTCAACCAGTTCGACCGGGTCGGCATACTCCACATCGATGAACACGACTTCGATCGGCGCCCGCTCGACCTCGGTATGCAGCACCTCAAGAACCTGCTCGATCTCGGGAAACATGGCCGGGTCGGCGATGACGAGCAGCTTGCCCAGGTTCGGTTGCGCGATGAATCGCGGTTCGCCGGTCCCCGAACTTGGAGGAGGTTTCCTCCCTCGTTTCGCCGTAGCGGAGCGTCCGGTCAACACGAGCGAAAGGGTCTCTGAAGTCGCCTCGATATCCGTATTCGGTGGGAAATCGTCGTAGATCTTAAGCTCGGTCGTCGCTTCGGGGACGTCGAATTCGGCGATCAACTCAGCCACCTGTTCCATCCTCTCCGGCGTCGTGTCGACAATCAGGCGGTTGTCCAGTTGCACGATCATCAGCTCCGGCAAGGCCGGTGATGCAGCCGGGGTCGCGCCCTTGGCTCCCTTCCGCGCCGGCCTCCGCCGCGGGGCCTTCCCATCGCCCCCGCCACCCACCAGCGCTTCGATGGTGGTCTTTATCTCACCCGCGTCACGATGAACGATATCAAAGAAACGCCGCTCGATCTCGACCGGCTGATCAATCTCGGCGAGGACAATCCTGATATCCTCCAGTTGTTCTTCCGTCGCGCCGATCACGAAGAGACCATCGTCCGCCGGCGCATAGCGAACGTCAGCCGCGCGCCCGCCGGCGCCGCCGAGCAACACCGTCAACCGGTCGATCGCCGCATCCGCGTCCATGTGCTCCAGCGGCACACGGATAAATGGCGGCGTCTCATCGATTGAATCCTCCAACTGTTTGATGAGGGAAACGTACTCGTCCCATTCGGTGTCGGTGCACAGAACGAACAGTCGTTTGTGCTCGTCGTCCGGAGTGAACTTCGAGGTCGCCGCCTTGGGGCTTCGCTTTCGTGACGATTTACCCTTCGCCGCCGCCGGCCTCGCCGGCCCCGCTCCCCCTCGCTCGAACTCCTGGAGCATTCTCGCCACGAAGGACGGCGGATGATTGCGCAGGCGAATCACGTGGAGTGACACGATCTGGTCAGGTACGTCCAGCGTGGACACCAGCTCGCGCACCCTCTTCAAGTCCCTCTCGCTACCAGTAAACCAGATGGCGTCGTTGCCGGGATCAGGCACGATTGCAAAGCTCTCCACCGCCGCCTTGCCCCTTCCACTGCTGCCGAGCAACAGCGTGAGCGTCGTGTTGATCTCCACCGCATCGGCGTACTCGAGCGGGATGCGAATCGGACCTGCGCTGGCCGGCACGTCGAACTTTGCGACCAGGTTTCGGATCTCCTGAACGTCCTCGTCGCGGCCGATTACGATGATTGCGCTTTCGGACGGGTGCACCAGCATGGTGACACTGTCCGCTGACACAGGCATGGCAGGTGCCCGACCGCTCGGTTTCCTTGCCCTCGTGGGCCTCTTCTTGACGGTGGCACCGACCTGCGGGGACGGCGCATAGGCCGCAAGAATCTGCCGGATCGTATTGACCAGCCCCTCTGGACCGGCGTGCTCGACGGGAATGATCACCGGCCTCACCTCCCCCAGTGACGTATCCACATCGATATAAGGCAATAGTTCCTTGATTTCCTCGATCTTGTCCTGCATCGCCCGGACGATTAGGACGCCCTGCGCGTCGTCGGGCAGCAATGTCACTCCAGGCTCACGCAATATGTCCAGCGGGCTGGCATCCTTCCCACGCCTGACGGGTGAGCGGCCTCGAGTTGTGCCGTCGAAGTTCATCAACTCCTGCAATCTGTTAACAGCCTCGGTCGGAGAGATGTATTGGATCTCAATGCGCTCGAGCGTGCGCGGATCCCGGCTACCCATGGCGAAGAAATCGATCAGCCCAAGATACTTCTCAATGTCCTTGACCAGTGCAAAAATGGTTACTGAGTTCTTGTCCTCAAGCGGCGTTACCCGGACGTAATCGGGCAGAAAGTCGCGAACCACTTTCAGATCGGCCACCGAGCCCGACTTGGGCGTATACACAACCAACGCGAGTTCGTCATCTGGCAGACCGGCCGTCCGAAACTCCTCGAGCATCTTGAACATGCGCTCACGCGGGAGAATACGATAGAAGTCCGTAACCCGGGTAACCTCGAGGTGCGTCTCGTGTCGGATTATCCAGTAGGGGTCGTGGGGCTTGTAGCGGAAAAGCAGCATCCGAACACGACCCATCGCTTGCTTGAATGTCAACTCCTCCGTGCTGACGAACGTAACCTTGCCGTCCTTGGGTGACTCACCTGTGACACCAAGACCGGTCTGCCGCGCAAAGCCCTCGACCAACTGCTCATACGTGCCGTCCTTAATGCTGAAGATGTACTTCCGCTCCTCGGGGGGAACGTCACTGTCCATAGGTGGTATGTCGAGAGTCGTGACCGCGCCGCTTGGCTCCCCGGACTGCGCACCCACAGCGGAAGGCGCGGGGATTCGTTTCGCCTCACTTGGACTCGGTGCCGACCGCTTCGTGGGCGTGGACGGCTGCTTCCCTTCCGGTGTCATCCGTTTCCTGCCGGATCCCGTGCGGGCACCCGGCTCCTTCTTACCCTCCGGCGCCGGTTGGACACCCTGGGATTCCAGCAATTCGTCAATCCGTCTTTGCAGCTCGGGATCAATCTTGAGCTTCCGCCGTCCGTCCTTGGCCTTCTCGTCGCCCTCCTGCTGAGATTCTTCGCCGTCCTTATCCTTCGGATCATCATCCTCGGGATCGCTTGCCTGCCCAGCCGGGGCGGAGTCCTGAGCGCGGCCGACCGCGGGAGTCAACCCGAGCATCAAGACTGCGAGCACACCGGCCAGGATGGCAGGAGCACGCAGAAACGCCAGATTCAGTCGTAGGTTCATCCTAAATCCTCCTGGTCACGCATCACTCGGCGTGCCGTACCGCCGGCAAACGGTTCCGGATCGACAGTCAACGTTCTTATTCAACGGAAACCTCATGGCTTTTTCGGCCGCCTTTGATACCGCCGCGGTTTCGTCTCGCCGCCGGATCTACCTCGCAGGTCTTTCTTTCTATTCGGAGGTACGGGCTTGGATCCCGTCGCTCGCGTGCCCGCTTTACTGCCGGTTCCTCTCGAAGTCTCTTCCTTCGGAGGTTGCATACCGGACCGGGTACGCTCCCGCTCCTTGGGTGTCGAGACCCCGGCACGATCCGTCTTGGCCGTCTCGTTATCCTTCTGTGTTGCCGGTGTGGCTGCTCCCTCCTCCGTCTTGGGGGCTGTGCCGGCGTCCTCGCGATATCGATCGGCCGCCACCTTCAACTCGGGGTAGTCGGCCGCGGCGGCGGCGTTTGCCTTGATATCCTGATCCAGCCACCCGCCGATCGGATAAATGAAGTACTCATCCCTTCTACGGACTACCCCGCCTCTTGGGTGCACGAAAACCAGCTCGCCGCCGTCGAACTCATCACCGACCGCGTAGTACTCGGTCTTTTTCGACCGATTATTGGAGACCATCAGCTCGGCGACGCGACCGGTGTCTATGCTCTGGATCAGTGTCATGCAAAGCTGCATGTACTTGCCGTCCTTGAAACGTGGAGGACCTTTGTCAACCGGTCGCTGTGGTGGCTCGGGATCGTCGCGTTGTGTCACGCGCTTCTCGCGAACCGTCACCGTTACCGTATCCGTTGCCGTTTCACCGTCGGCGTCGGCAACGTTCAGCGTGTACGTGCGTGTGAATCCTTCCGAGGTGTCGATCGTCGGATTGGGAATCATCGCGTCGCTGAGTCCCTCCGCCGGACTCCATTCGAATGTATACTCTCCATCGCCGCCCGACGCCGTTCCCTTAAGGTGGGACGATTGGTCCTGCCTCACGTTCACGTCCCGCCCGGCGTTGGCCTGGAGCGGTATCGGTTCGGTAAACGGCTTCTTCGACCAGATGAGCGAATAGTCCCGACCCGCGTGGCGCACGAACGACTCCGGCTGCTTTGACTCTTCCTCCTTAATGCGCCCGACGAGCTTCTGCTCCGGCAGCACCAGCACCTCGATCGGCACGCGTAGGTTCATTCGATTGCGGCTTTTGTCTCTTCCCGAACTGCTCGCCGGGTAGATCGCGGCATTGCCGACGCGCACGAGCTGTGGAAACTCCGCCACATCCTCGAGGAACTCCACGGCCGACTTCAGCGTACCCACCGCCGTGACCGTAATCAGCATTCTCTTGAGCCCGGTCTTACGATCTTCTGTCGGCCGACTGGGCGACACGTTCGCGCCCTGCAACTGATGCTCGTCAATCAGCTCGTTGATGCGGGCTCGGATGCCCGTTTCGACCTTGCCGATGTCAAGCGAGCCGACGCGCGAGACGAGCAGTCCGTATTCCTTCTTCGCGCGTTTCACCTTATCTTCCAGTGCCTGGAGACTGTCATACTCCGTCCGTCGGTCGGCGATGCGCTCATCAATCTTCAGCATCGGCTCGATCCACCGCGGATACACCACGGAGGACAGCAGCGCGCAGACGAGCAACGTGCCGAACAACGTGGTCAGGATTTTCGTGCGTCGGTCCATAACCGTTTCCGGGATCGACTCCCAGCCCTTATCCGTCACCCGCGCGGTGATTGCCTGGACGATCCCGCATCGCGGGACTCGTCGTCAATAATCAAAATGCGCAGCTCCTGCGAAAAGGGATACTTCTCCCGCTTCTTCTCCGTCTGCGGTCCCATCCCGACCCTGAAGCGAGGACGATCCCGCCCCTCGCGGCGGAAATCCTCCAGCTTTCGGATTACCTCGGTGGGGGTTTCACGGCGCTTCGACCTCGTTTTTAGCGTGATCCGTCCGCCCTTCTGATCCACCTGCACATGGTTGACCAGCATCTCCTGGTTCGAGGGCAGCAGCGAGAACACGTCATACAGGAGATCGACCCAGACGTGCTGTTTCGCGTCGAAGTCCCCGATCTGATCCACCACGTCGAGAAACTTCTTGTTCTCGCCGCGTTTTTTCTGTAGATCGCCAATGTTCTGCTCGAGCCTCGCCAGGCTCTGCCGGTCGCTTCGGGTGTACCCGGCAAATCCCACGGCCCCAGCCGCTGAGAAAAGAACCACGACCGCGGCCACGATCGGCGCGGCCTTCATCCGCTGCTTTGCGGCCGACACTGTCCTTTTCGGTTGCAGGAAATCGATGTGAAGGATCCCATCGTCCGCGTACCCGAGCAGCAACCCCAGTGACGCGGCAAAGGCACAAGCCCGCGCACCCTCGTCAGGCTCCCAGCCGAATGTCGAACCGGGATTGTACATCTCCGTTGTGATCTTCAACCGCTTCTGGATAACCTCCGCCAGCGCCTCCTCCACGCCGACGTCGCCGCCGATCACCACGTGATCGATCATCGCTCCGTGGTCATCCGCGCGATAGGCCTCAATCGACCGCGTCACCTCGAGCATCAACGAATGAACCACGCGATCCAATCCGCTTGACACCGGTGTGTCATCCGCTCCCGCCCCCTCTTGGTCAGCGCGCTCAGGCTGGTCCGGACGCGAGATCGATAATACCATGGATTCGCCCAGTCCCTTCGGAATCGTCACCGACGCCGACCGCGAAAACGACAGCGCCGCATTGCGCAGCACGTCGATTTCCATGAACGTGGGTCGCACATCGATAAACAAAACGCGCTCCGGGACCGCGTGCTTGAGCAGTTGGCAGACCGCCACTTTGTTGGCATAAGGTCGCAGGCCGACCCGATCCAGCTTCAGGCCGGCCGTCGTGAAAATCGCCTCATACTGTTCCAATTGCTCACGGCGGATGGCGGCCACCAACACATCACCCGTTACCGCCTCCTCCGCCGTCGGCGCCACCGCGAAGTCGATCACCGCGTCGGTCACCGGAAAGGGAAGCTCCTTGGCGATCTGGATCTCCACCATACCGGGCAGCTCGTCGGGTTGCGTGGTGGGCAGGTTGAGCGTCTTGAGGATCGCCTGATCTCGCGGAATATCCACGATTGCGTTCTTCGTCGTGATGCCTTCCTGATCCAGCGTACGCCGGATGTGCAGCCCCAACTGCTCCGGATTGTCCGGATCAACGTTCCCGGGAATCGCAACCGACAAGAGCCGATCGATCTTCACCCCCCGTTTTCCCAAAGACGCATGGACCACTCGCAGCGATCGGGTGTCCCAATCGACCGAGACAATTCTTTTTGGATGGGCTCTACCGGGCACGGATTCTCTCCAAGTCCTCCTCACGGATCGGATAGTGACCACCCAGGTACGTCAGATCACGATAATAGATCGTTTCCGCGATCGGACCCACCATGTCAACTACCACCTCAAGCCGCGTAACCATCCCAATATGGTCCGCGTAACCCAGTGACTCAATCGTAAACTGCTGACCGCGCGCCGTGATGAACGGAGCAATCTGCTCGAACGTGTCCAGATCGACCACCTCCTCAGTCACGAGCCATGCCGTCGTCGCCCTCTCTTCTGGAGGTACTCTACCGCGCATCTCCAGGATCGCCTCGATCTGCTCGCCCGTCAGCCCTTCAAGGCACCGAAGAACCGGGGGCGGAGCTGTATTAATATTGATAAGGCCGATGATCTTGTTCTGCTGCCCGGTCGGCACGGTAGTCGTACAATCCATAAGCACCGGCAGATGCTCCAACTTCAGCGGGCTCCTCTGCAGTTCTCCGTCCACCGTCTGATCGCGAATGAGCGAGGCTGGACTTCGGATCGGCGCAGTACCGCTCCCGCCGCCATCCATTTCCTTGCCATCACCCGCGCCGGTGCCCGCGCCTGTACCCACCGGATCATTCCCATCACCCGACTCATTCAGTTCTCCAGGACCGTCGACATCCTCTTCACCCCTGCTCCCAGTACTGGGATCCCCCGTCGAGCCTGGCGCACCGGGCCCTTGCCCCCTGCCTCCGGCATCGCCCCCACCGCCGCCCTGCTGGAGCGCTTTGAGGTAGTTCTGAATCGACGTGCCCACCTGGGACTTGTAGGTGTCGAACTGGCGGCGCACGCCATCGGCGTCGGCCTTGGACA
>CAZJTP010000041.1:0-26441 GCA_964548955.1 uncultured Phycisphaeraceae bacterium | reverse complement strand
TATTTTAACATCTCCCGGCCCTGTCTTGCATTGCAGACGGCTGATCTGTTACCAACGATAAAGTAGCAGACGCACTGGAGGGGCAGGAGAAGCTTGTCGTGAAACGGCGCGTCAAGAAAGCTGGACCCCTGCGGGGGACCCTCGGACCCCCCGGTGACATTGATGTCTTGGTGGTGAGTCGCAAGAAGCGGACAGTCTTTCTCGTCGAATGCAAAGACCTTGCACTTGCCCGGACGCCACGCGAAATGGCAAATGAGTTTGATGCCCTTTTTCGCGGAGGAGGGAAACGGAAGTCAACGGTCGAGTTGCACCTCGCTCGCAAGCGATGGGCCGAGGGCAATCTCCGGGCCTTGCTTGGCTGGATCGGCGTGGGCTGGTCGAAGAAATGGAAAGTCGAGGCGTTGTTGGTTCTTGACCACCGACCAATGACTGCTCGGCTGGCAGCCTCCCCTATTCCTGTCGTAAGTGTCGCTGAAATCGTGGAGTTCGTGAGCAACTAGCTGCTTGCCTATGGGGTGCATCAACTGAGATCCTGCCTGCCAGGTAGTGTCTGCCGCCATGCCCTTTGACTGGGGGCCGGGTCTTTGTCACCGTCTTGTGTCCGCCCGAGTCAGAAAGGGCCGGGAGGCGGTCCTTGTTCAAGGCAGGACCGCCTCCCGACGAATAACGTCATGTCGGATGTATCGCCGGTGTTTTAGTCGACGATAGTTACGTTGCCGTTTTGGGCGATCAGGAGTCCGAAGTCCTTTCCGGTTATGCGCCAGTGCGGGTAGTAGGGCGTCGATTCTATGTGAACCAGTTCCACAACGGCCTTTTCGAGATACGCTGGATCAATGCCGAGTTTCTCCAGCATCTCACGAGCAATCTTAAGGGCCTCGTCTTTGGATACCGGCAGATACTCGACCGGGGTTCTCACCCATGATGCCTCCTTGAAAGCACCATCGTCGGCGTCTACAAGCACTACGACGGCCGTACCGCCGTTTGTGACCAACACTGAGGCTTGACCCACAGGCACGTCGAAGGGAACGGCATAATAATCGGCGCCTGTCTCATTGAGCACGAGCATCGGCGTGCCGGGTACGGTGCCGGCAAACCGCCGGGCAAAGGCATCGTCGTAGGGGATAAGTTGATCCGAGACTCCATCAATGGCCGCTTGCACAATCCATGCGTTGGCCGCTGCTACCAGGTCTGCGGGCGGTGACTCCGCTTGCCGTACGGCATCTATCACATCCTTGGCCTCGTCGGTGAATCTCACCGGTGAGGGTACATAGATTATCCTCTTATCACGATAATCATCCGGCGGCTCGCAGATGGCCACATACTCACCATCATAGGCATCGCCCGTGGTAAGTGGGAGATAGTAGGTGGCGAGGAACTCGGCGATGGTCTTATAGGAGTTTTCCCCAATTCCCCCAAGAGAGGCCGGGAACGGATCGTTGACCCAGAAGCCGTAGACATCCAGCTCCGGGGGCAACGGATAGGCATCTTCGCTGGTGTGAATACCTCTGACGGCCATCCAGTTGGAATAATCCCCGTAGGCGGCAATGACGCCGGGAACGTGCAAGGGGTGTCCTTCCTCGTGCCCGCCATAGGTTCCTATCTCGTAGGCAATCCACTGGGCGATCTGCTTGATGATCTGGCTGCTGTCCGTGTCGTGTCGCTTCGAGAAATTGTAGCCGTACTGGGAATAGGGCAGTGGGCGATAGTCCTGGATGGTGTGCCACATCCCCACTAGGTCGAGATAGTCCAGACCGGGTGTGGCATTATGATTGATCCCATAGGTGTAGAGCGCTCCCTGATCGTCAAAGGTCATCGGCGGCGTCGGGTCCTCATCGGTGTCCCAATACATGTAGTTGAGGGTCATCTGAGCGACGGCCGGCCCGCACATCTCGTTCACGTCGGGAGCCTCGGCCTCGTACATCGGGAAATCGACCAGGTCGAGGTAGAACTCGTCAAGGATCAGATCGAGGTATATGCTGCGCGCGTCGATCTCCCCCTGTGTTACGAGATGGTCCGTCACGTTGATGAAATGAGTGTCATCCTTGGCGATGTACCGCAGGGAATCGCCCGCGTTTACGTCAGCACCGATACCCAGGTCAAGCGTGTACTGGTTTGCCACCGTGCTCGCCTGAAAGGTCATACCAGTGTCGAGATTCGTGACCTCGACCGTCACAGGATCAACCGGTTGGGTCATCCCCGGATCGTAGAAGCAGGAACCCGTGAGTGTCAGGATCGGCGGAGCGAGGAACGGTTCAACCGCACTCCAGTAAGACGCCATTGCGCCGTCAATGGTCCAGTTGTTCACAAAATCGCAGTCATCAGCACAGTTGTAACCGCAGCATCCGGTGAGCTGACCCACGACCTCGCTGTCCCTGTTCAAGATTGGAGAGCCGCTGCTCCCACCCATGGTGGATCCCTGGATGTTGGTACTGTAGATCCAGTCACCCCGCGGAATACCACCGCAAACCGGTGAACTCGTATCGACCTCGTAATCCGCGTACACCTGCGGTCCGAAATTGGCGTTGCTGATTCGGTAAAGTGGAGTACCGTTACTGAACGCAACGGGTGAGTTGTTCCACCCGAGGAATGTCGCTCCGGCCGGGGGATCCTCATCGAGCGTCGCAAGCGTATAGTCACCCACGGTACCTGTGACCACGACGGTGATCCCTACGGTGTCGGATGGGGGAATCGTCCCACCGTGAACGAGGCTGCCGGGACACTCCCCATTACACGAGTCCGTGGTGTAATTGAACCAGGTTTCCAGGTTGGCAATACTCGCGTCAAAACAGTGATTGGCCGTCAGGAAGTATGGAATTTGCGTGCCGGGGTCGGTGTCCGCGAGCAGCCCACCCGTGCACGTATAGATATACGGCATTATGATCCATTCCATCTTCGCGACGGCATCTTTGGCCGGGTCCGCCGGTGTGCCGCTTGTGCAATTCGCGTCGATCAGACAGGGCACGTTGTCCGCGCACGGCCAGGTGTCGCGACTGCCGCCACCTTCCACCTCCAGGCTTGCGGTTCGACCAAGAATATGTCCCAAATCCGAAACCACGAACGAGATCTTAGCTCTATCAGCTTCCGTGTAACAAAGCTGGATCACGCCGGTGTCTGAGGCAATGGAACGAGTCCAGAAGTCTCCGTTTCCGTTCCGGCCCACGCCGACGTACGGCCCGTCAGCCGCGCCGTTCGAGCTGTAGAAGAACATCTCCGCGTTGGGCGGAAGCGAGAACTTCGTGAAGTGCACACGAATGGCCTGAGCGCCCGGTGAGGTCACCGTCATCGCCCACACGAAGCCGCCATCCTTCGCCTCTTGGATCACACCACGTTGGAGGCCCTTTCCATTCGCAACCTCGACGCCCGGCGAGATTGTCTTGACCACGCCGATGCGCAGCGGAGTCCCACTCACGTAAGGCTCGGAAAGATCGTCTCGATCCTGTTGCGTGAGTTTGACACTGAGGGGATCGTCCAGCACCCCGTCCGGCATCTCGGCTATGAGCTGAGCGTGCAGGTCCTTCTGCGAAGCGAGACGCTCTTCAAGCGTGATGCCACCTACGGCCACTTCCGAAGCAGCTCGTTTGGTCGGCCTTTCCGCGTTTGCTGTCGAAACCGTCGCAGAAAGCACGACGGCAGCGACGGTCAAGAGACACGCCAGAATCCCCTCAGTACTTTTCACTGGCCGATTTTTAATCATGGAACTATCCTCCGAAAACGATATAGTAATGTGGGCGGACGACGCGTCCGTCCTGACGACAGACTCAGATACGGGACGGGCGCACGCAAGGCATGGCCCGTGGGATCCATCCGTAGTCCTGCGCCCAGCCAGCTTCCCTCCAAAAATCCGGCACATATTGACGCGATCAAGACACGGAAGCGACGCCGATCCGGCCTAGCCCAAGCCGATCGATCTCGCCGTCAAGTTAGCGGACGGACGAAAAAAATGCAAGAAAAAAGGCAGCCGTTCAGCGATTCCGCAGGTGATGGGTTAAAGCCCGCGACTGGCGAGATTTAGCTCGTTTTTGGAAAGCAGCATATTCGCATGGCGGTAATAGGCCAAGTTCGGAGTGCTTCCGGCCAAATTCGGGGTGGGTCTTTACCTGTCCTCATAATTGTAACCGTTCAGGCCCCTGCGGTGCTTTACCCCAGCGTTGCATAAATCTGGTGTTACTTCAGGCAGCCGGCGCGTTGAATGACGGTGCGGCGTAGGGTGTCCAAACGCTCAAAACTCCATAGCGTCGCACGGTTCTCCGTCGTGCCGCGATCCGGTCCGGACGCCAGCATCTGCAGTTCCCGCACCAGGTTGTGGGCAAACAGTCCCGCCGGTCGATATAAATGATACGGATTCTAACCGAGTAGGGCGGGTCAACAGGCTCGCCGGAAAAGAACGTCATTCCACTTTGTCGGATATGCTGACCCAACCTACAGCTCATGCCGGGTGCCATACACACGTTTGCGTGGAGTTACTTCGTATGCAAATACCCGCGCGGGCTGAATTCTTGACACGCGGTGCAGCTTCGCTGCGGGAGCTTCGCCACCTTGAACCGCGCGTCAAGGACAGGTCCTGCGGCTCGCTATTTCTGCTTCTCGCCTTGTGCTTTTAGCGAATCCAATTCCGCCCGCAGGCCGGCCAGTTTGTCGAGTTCCTGTTGATGCTCGGCCTCGGCTTCCGTCTCTATCAGCCGGTCGATCTCCTGATCGGTGACTACTTCACCGGCGGCGCTCAGTTCCACATCCTGGGCGGCTATGTCCTCGACTGTATCCAAGAACATGTCCATGCGCTCTTCCATCGTCTGGGATTGGACCATCGCTTTTTCCCAGTCGGCCTGGGTTTTCATCAAGTCCGTCTCACCAAAGAGTCGGCCGATTTCGTTAGCCATGATCCCCATACTCTGGGCAAAGTCGGAGGAAGCCTCCGCTTGTCGCTTGATGAGCAGTGCATTTTTAACCGAGAGCAATTGGCGTTCGAGCATCTTGCGGATGGTCGCGGTTTTCTTGAGCGAGTTGCGGATGAAAACATACTGGGATGTGTCGCCGATCTTCTTGGCGTGTTGGGCGTTTTTGATGAACTCATCCTGGAACTTCCCTTGTTCGCGGATGGCTTTTTCGATCCGACGGACTCCCTGGCGAATCTTAATATCCCGCTCAATGCGACGTTCCTCGGACGACTTAAACAGGGCCATGAGTGAAAGCTCTCAGCCAAGTAAGGCGGGTCATCAGACCCGCCGAAGATATCTCATTTACCCATGTCGGGTCTGGTGACCCGACCTACGTGTCTATCCCAATCGACAATCCGCAATCCCCAATCAATAATACTCCCTGTTCGGAATGAGGACCCACAAGATGATATAGATCAGGATTCCCGGAAAGGCCGCGGAGAAAATCGAGAGTAGTACATACGCGATACGGACAGCTGTCGGATCCAGTTCGAAGTACTCCGCAATCCCGCCGCACACACCGCCTATGTGACGATTGACGAGACTTCTTCTAAGCAGTCTCGGATAGCTACTCATCGCAACAACCTCACACTTCCCAATCTCCAATCTCCAATCTCCAATCCCCAATCGATATCATCCTTCCGCAGCCGCATGCCTTTCGCGCACGGACCGATCGGCCTCATCGAACCCTTCCGTCGCATCAGTGATCGCACCGGCGTCCATTTTTTCCCATACCTTCATGACAGTCTCGCCGGCTTCACTGAGTGAGGCCGCTTCTTCATCGACGGTTGCGCCCACGGACAGAATCTCATCCAGCCGTTCCTGATAGATCTCAGCCCTGACCGCGTCCGACTCGATCAGCTTGCCGAGTCGAAGGATGTCCACCTCACTGATCAGGCCAAGCTTGCCGGACTCACCGGCGCGATCGGCGTTTTCGCGCAACATGCGAAGCCGCGAGACGGTCATAGCCTCCTTGCTGCGGACGTTGAGCTGGCGGCTGAGCATAAGCTGCTCGGTGGTTCGCAATTCGAACTCCTGAGCGAATACGCGTCGCAGCTCAGGGGTCTTTTCCTCCGTGCCGCGTTCGAACAATTGCTGTTTGTCCTTGGCCAGTTTGCTGATCTTATTGAGCAACTGCTTGCGATCCTTCTCCAGCAGCAGCTCCTGCCGGCGCAGCTCCGAGCGGGTCATCTGCGACAGACGTTTCTTGCGTTTGGTCAACCATTCAAACAGCGCCATCGATCAAACGGTCCTTTCAACTGGTCGTCAGCGATCTATCACACGATCACGAAGAAGCTGACGCAGGCACGTCACATCGGCTCGGCGTCGGCGCGGCGATCCTTCGACTCCGGCCGTGACGTAGGTGGTTCACTGACATCCGGCTCAGACACCGGCGGCGCCTCGGCCTTTTCCTCGGCGGGTGGTGCCTTCGCCGGCTCGGTCTTCTCTGTTGTGGCCGTCGCGGGCTCCGCTGCCAATTCGAACTCGCGCAAGATCGCGAGCTCATCATCACTGGTCAGCGACTCCTCGATACCGGTTTCGAGCCCGCCGACCAGTTCCGCGTCGGCCTTTAGGGTCTCGAGCATTTCCTCGGCCTTTACGGCGTTTTCGGTCAGCTCAGCCGTATCGGGCAGCCTGGCCAGTTCACCCTGCTGGATCAACGTTAGGTTATGAATATCGGTGCTGATGATATCGATTTGCTTATTCAGCATGGCAGCCGTTGCGTTTTGCCTGGCGATGTCTTTGCGCAGTTGGGCTAGCTGTGCAGCCAGTCGCCGCCTGGGTACCTGTGAGGTGGCGGCCTTGCCCTGCGCAAAGAGTTTGGCCTCTTTCCCCTCGAGCTTGCCGATGTCCTCGTAGATCCGGTCACGGCGCTGAGCGAGTTCGGCGCGGCGTTCGGCGAGCAGGTTGATCTTCTCCACCTCGTCGCCCTCGCCGGAAAACAGCTGCCTGATGCGGTCGATGACGTTCATCGGTTTTCTCTCCTGACGCTGCACCGGCGCGCCGCGGAACAGCAGAAACTCCCCTCCTCTTTCGGTCAATCTCAATTCGGGGTCGGCAGCCGCCACCTTCTCGAATCCCTGTCGTACCACCTCCTTCGGCAGGTTCGTCTTGCTCATCACCGAGGAGACGGACAGACCGCCGGTCAACAGGTCGGCGCTTTGATCGTCGATCACGCCGCGGACGCGATCCACCTTCTCGTTCGCCCCTTCCGGGTCGAATACCTTGAGCAGTTGTGGATCGACGCCTTCGCTGGCCGCCTTCGTTCTCCAGCCGCCGCAACCGTCGGGTTCGATCAGCACGACGTTGACGTTGGGCATGTCGAGTCGGGCGTTTCGCGCCTCGTCGGTCAGACCGGTCGGGCAGCACACGCCGATCACATGCGGTACGCGTGGATCGCCTACGAGCTTGCGCACGTGGTCCGCCAGCTCACCCAGGTCTATTGGTGGTGCTTCCGCGTCCGGTGATGAAGCGTAGTGGCTCATCGGCGACAGCACCGACGCGATTGCGATACCCGTTCGGCGCTTGCCGAACAGAAACCGCCGCTCGAACCCGTGCAGCGCGACGCGACGGTTGACCGGCAGCGATTTCAGCTTCTCACGGTCATAGATCCGGTTCGACGCCAGCAGCGCACGGAGGCGATCGCTGTCATCAGATTGCGAACGCTGCCAGATTGAACCGCGAAACTGCCGGCCTTTGGCGGTCTCAAAGTTGACCTCCACGCCCGACAAAAAATCGGTCTCATACACAAGAGCCTTACCGGCGTCCGTGGTCATGGAACCTTCCAACCCAGCTACGTCCAGGCGGTCACGGCAGCGGCGTACCGCACTGGCTGCAATAACGGGCCGCGCGATACTCGACCTTGCGGCACTGCTCGTTCGGGCATACGCGCGGGCGCGAGCCGATCTTTCGCCGCTCGACCGGAGCGGCGGGCCGATGCGGCCTGAACATCCCCAACAAACCTCGCCCCATCCAGGCGAAAAACTGACAGAACAAGTAGATGATACCGAAGAGGAACGCGGCACAGCCAAACACCAGAAGCAACACTATCAATAGTGCGTCGCCGTGCATGAGCGTTCTCTCGGCGTTACTCGTTCAAGACCCGCAGATCGTTGCCGCAAAAGATGCAGAACCGATCACTCGCGTGGACATACGCTTGACATGCCGCACAACGGGGGACCGAGGCAACCAACTGCCGGCCGCAATAGATACAAAACTGGTCCTCCCGGTGTACGGGCTTGCGGCATGTCGGACAGATCGCCCCGGCATCGGTCATATGTCCGGGCAACGGTGCAGGCGGCGTATGCTGTTGCTCCGGCGCCGTTAGGGCGGCCAACATCTCACTGGCCGATGAATACCGCCGCTCCCGCCGCGTGTAACACCGTCGGAAGACCTCGTTCAGTTGCACCGGAACCTCGCTGCGCAGGGAACTCGGTAAATCGCTGCCCTGTGGGCGCTCCCCAGTAAGCATTTCAAACAGAATGATACCGCACGAGTATAGATCGCTGCGGGCGTCAAGCTCACGGCCTTCCTTCTGCTCGGGCGACATGTATGCAAGCGTACCCGCGATATCCCGACCGTCTTCGGTCAGCCGACTGCCACTTTGCATGATCGATTGCGTCGTTGCGCCACCCACATGTCCCAACCCGAAGTCAGTGACCTTGACGGCCTGCTCCGTGATCGAAGCAATATCCTCGGGCGGTTGATGCAGCAGGATGTTCGCCGGTTTTACGTCTCGATGGATCAGCCTGTCGTCGTGCGCCGCCACAAGCGCCTGAAGGATTCCGCGCATGATGGTCACAGCTGCGTCGATGGGGAAGGTCGCCCGATACCGGTCGATCACGGCCCGAAGTGACGGCCCGTCGACACATTCCATAACGAAATAGGGCGGGTCCGCGTAGGGATCCAGATCGATCGCGCAGACGATGTTCGGGTGATGCAAACCGTGGACCGCGACGCCTTCCCGTTGCAGGTTCCGGACGTACTGCGGGTCGGTCGGGACCTTGATGGCGACGGTGTCGCCGAACACGTGGTGCCGTGCCCGCCACACCTCGCCAAAGCTGCCCACTCCAAGGCGCGCTTCGAGCAGGTAGTTGCTGATCCGATCACCTTCACCCAGCGCGGGCATCTCCCATATCCTTCCGATACCAAACCGCTGCGACTAGACCTCCTCCAGTCGATCAGCCTGATACTCGCAGACCTTAAAATTATAAACTCCTGCCGACAGGAAGCCAAGCAGAAGCACAAACCACGTCATCATGTCGCCAGGAACGCTGCCGATCAGGAGAAACGCCACGATGACATCCGCCAGCGAATAACCGAGCAGCATCAACGCCGCAGCCGCATTCGATTCCTTGGAGACCACCCACGGCGTGACGAAGAACGTGGCCCACGGCAGCACCAACACGAACGCCAGCCACACCACTACGTACTTCAACGTCTGCCAGATCGTCTCGAGTTGCTCGGGATGCTTCCAGAACCAAATCACCGCCCCGGCGCTGGCGACGACCAGGATCGCTGTTATAACCTTGCCGCCGACATATTGGCCTATGGCTGCAAACATGACACCTTCGATCCTCTTGCGGTGGCTGGCCACCCGGTCACCGGACAAACCGCCACCGCATAGTATACCGCAGTCTAGCGCACGGCGATTACAAAGCCCACCGCCTTCTCTAATTCGGGCCCAGTAAAGGATTATCCGGTGCTTTCGACGCGAGAACGTCAGATGGAGGCGGGCTTGAACGCCGACGCCGCGGTGACTATGCGATTCTTGCCAGCCGCCTTGGCGTCGTACATCGCATGGTCCGCGGTGCGGATGAGCGACTCGGCATCGATGATATCCAACGACGGGATGCTGGCGATCCCCATGCTCATGCTGACGCACACCCTCGGGAACTGGCGAGTTGCCTCCTGCGCGAACTTCTCGGCGATACGCTCGCCCAAGACGCGCGCCCGGTCGGAATCGGTCTGGGGAAGCAGGACGATGAACTCGTCGCCGCCGAACCGGGCGGCTACATCGGCCGAGCGAAGCTGGCTGGTGATCGTAGCGGCCGTTAAGACCAGCAGTTCGTCGCCGATGTGGTGTCCAAAGGCATCATTGACCGCCTTGAAGTCGTCAAGGTCAATCATGACGCACGACAGGTCGGTTTCGTACCTCAACGCTTCCGAGAACCGCCGTTCCAGCATCTCGTTGAAAAAGCGCCGGTTGTAGAGCCCCGTCAGCGGCTCGCGCGAGGCGAGTTCGCGGAGCTCCTGGGTACGCTGGGTGACCCGCTGTTCCAGCTCGGCGTTGAGCCGGACAATGCGTTCGTGCGTATGCTGGTGCTGATCGGCCATGCGGTTGAACGCCAGCGCCAACCGCCCCATCTCGTCCCGCCGGCGAACTGGGCTTCTAACGTCGAGTTCGCCCTGCGAGAATCGCATCATCGCCCCCATCAATCCGTCCAACGGCGAAATGATGCGTCGCACGAGTAAGAAACCCAGCGGGATTGCCGCAACGGTTGCCAGGATGCCCACCCCAACCACCAGGTCGAGTCTGCTCGACATCGTCCGGTGCCAACGGTTCGCGATCATGCCCGTCCGAACGTAACCCACGAGCTTCGTCGCCGAGCTGGATGGTGATTCACCCTGATAAACATCCTCCGCGGCGTGAACCAAGATCGGGTAAGTGATGTCGAAGAACACCGGCATGTCCTCGGTACCGGTCCGAAACACGGGCCGTCCCGGAACGGGTGCTCGCTCGCTGGAATCTCGGTGAAGCCGCTGGAGTACATTTGCGTTGCGGCGTTCAGCCACGGCGAGCTGGTGGCCGTCGGCATCCGAGAATATGACGTACAACAGCGGCTCGCCGGTGGCCGACTCGCGAGCCAGCATTTCCAACGCGTCGAGATCGTTGCTTGCGATCGTCGCCGCCGCCGCCTTTGCTAGCATGGCCGTCACCTGAACCATGTGGGCGTCGTGCTCGTCGCGAGCCAGCTCCCCGCTGGATCGTAGCAGATACCCGGAAACGGCGGCGGTGACCGCCAGCGTCAGCACCACCACGAGCGCCGTGGTCTTGCACTGCAGGCTCATCGCCGTATCCCAAAAGCGCTGCCACAGGCTTGCGTGCTCGGGCGCACCAGATTTGTCGAGAGGTCTACGGACCACGGAGTTCCCCGAAGGCTGCTCTTGTAGACAGTCCTATCACAATGCGCGCGGTCCATACGTTTCGACCGTCTGCGCATCCGGTAATGCCCCTATCGACGCTCGGTAAGGCGAACTGAATTATGAGCGGCAAGAGCTATGGTGGAATTGCGATTGGCATGGTCGGCTGCGGTCCCATAATATCTCGGTGTCTGAGTGGTGAATGATATGGAGCGTCGCAGATGCGTCCGTGGCGCCCAGGAGGAAACGCGCGGTAGTCGTACGGCTGGAGCATGCCGGTGCATCGCTGCCTGAGGTTTGAGGTATTGAAGATTGAATGATGAGGGAGGAATCGGCCGGATCAGCTATTGCCTTGTGGTATCGCTCTTTATCGTCCACGGTCCTCCTTCTCAGGTTGCAGAGCCCATCCGACTCGCCGTTTATCAGATGTTCTCAAAGTCGCGTGGTACCATTACCCGGACCGCACCGGGTACCACTTGTATCGTTGCCGGTGTTCGTCCGACGCGCTCGCCGTCAGCCCACAGTTCCAACGGTTCATCGGACTCGATCGTGAACCGTTTGCTCTGAATGAACCGCACCTCGGGCAAGGAGCAGTGTCGTCCCGCCAGCACGGTCGGCAACAACCTCATCGCCCGCAGTCGTGACACCGATTCGATGAGACACAGATCGAGCTGACCATCGGTTGGCACCGCACCGGGAGCTATTTTGATCGCGCCGCCGTAGGATGACGTGTTCGCGCTGGACGCGAGGAACAGCGGCTGGTCAATCACGCCGAAGTCGCCCACAAGACGCAACCGCTGCGGCCGGTAACGGCTCAGCACGCACACCGCTCCGTACAGATACGCCGCCGTACCACTCAGAGGCACTCGCATGGAGTCAACATAACTGGATACCTGGGCGTCTATGCCTGCCGTCGCTACGGTGCAGAAGTAGCGATCGTTGACACGGCCCAGATCGATCGAGCGAGGCTTGCCGGTGGTCAGCACGTTCACCATGGCTTTGGTGTCCATCGTTACGCCGAGGACGCGGGAGAAATCGTTGCACCGACCGGTTGGGGCGAGACCCATTACGGGGCACGCATTACCCAGCGAGGGCACCAGCGGAGCAAGGGCGTTGGCGACCTCTTGCATCGTGCCGTCGCCGCCGCAGGCGACCACACAATAGGGCCGATGGTTGTCGTCCACGCTCACGTCCCGCGTGATCCGTTCCGCGTCGCCTGCGGTCTCAGTGCGGTGGATGGTGACTTCGCAACCGCGCTCGCGCAGACTAATTGACATATTCGTGGCAGTTCTCAGTCCGCGCCCGTGACCCGAAATCGGGTTCACGACAATCAGAATGTGACGACCAACTGGCATTGCGTGCCCACTACGCCCGGAGTATTCGTTCAGGACAACGAGCCGCCGCAAAGCGATGCAGCGACAAAGCTCCGACCGAAAACGCAGAGAGTTTTCGTTTTGCGGCCGAAACCTCTTGGTGACGTCGGATAAGGCATTGGATCTCCGCATCGGTGGAGTCCGGCCCGTGTCCCGATCCCGGCGCGAGCGCTCGGTTTGCTTCTCGGCCGAGCCCCATCCATTCCGCCGGTGCCATTCATTGTCCGGCGACAATGGCGAACGTCAAACATCCGTCGCCTCTCCCCCGTGCCGAGGACACGCCGCCAGCTTGCAGTTTGCCGACGGATATTGCTCAGCACCGGTCCGGCATCTGTGGATACGGTCGCGTTGAATACGCGTATTGTTTGCTCCCAAGTGAGGTGGTAAGTGCCGGTTGAAGACCGTGGAATCGTTCGGAGCGTTCACATGGTTCTCGCACGGATGACGCTTGTCGGTTTGCATCTGTGTTGTGCAGGCCTGGGCTGCCGCCGGAACGCTCAGTCCACCGATACGCCTCCCGATCCCGGTCCGTAGCCTTCAGGACCCAACGTTGTCCTGATCTCGATTGATACGTTGCGACCGTACCATCTGCATCGTTACGGGTATCGTCGAGATACGAGTTCCACGATCGACCGGTTGGCGACCGAAGGTGTACTGTTCGAGAACCATATCAGCAGCACCTCATGGACTTTGCCCACGCACGAGGCCCTGTTCACCTCGGTCGTGGATTCGGTTCATGGCTGCCTCAGTCGCGATCAGGGACTACCCGATGATCTGGACACAATGGCGGAGCGATTCGTCGCCGCGGCTTCCCGTAATGTGATGGGGCACAGTCTTGTTTCGCTGATGACGAAGCAAGGTCGTTTCATAGAAACCCCGGCTATCAGCGAGCTGTTTTCCATGGGGCGGGATATGCGCTCGTTGCGCACCCGGCGTTGGAAGTACATCGATGACAGGCGTGATAACCTCAAGTACTTCTTCGATTTGACCAACGATCCGCGCGAACAACATCGCTTGCAAACCTGGAACACGAAGTCCGGCCGCAAGACCCGGACGAGCTACGATCAGGCGTTTGCGATGATCAAAGCCCATGCAGCCAATCCTCCAACGACTGATGCTTCCAGAAGTCTCCCGGACGACGTTGTCGAGCAGCTCAAGACGCTTGGATACGTCGCGATTGAATCGGATTATTGGTACGACACAGACCCGTGAGCACAGCCGTAGGTCGTTCCGCGCCGCATACGACGTGGACAAGACGCTCCGGCTCGCACTGACCCATCTGCTACAGGTCGGTGAGGTGGTGCGCCGCGTCTCAGATGGCTTCCGCAATACGAATTGTATACTTTATTGTTGCCCGCGCTCTAAGGCGTTGCTCCGGCTTGTTTCGTACGCGTCGTGACAATCGGCCCACCAAGCCGCTCCGGTGAAACAAGCGCCCGAAGGTCCCCGGAGTTGAGCACGCGGATGTCATGGATGCCGTATTTCATCATCGCCAGCCTCGTCAGACCCAGCCCGAATGCAAAACCGGTGTACTCGTCGGGATCGATCCCGCCGGCACGCAATACGTTGGGATGTACCATCCCCGCGGGTAGGATTTCGATCCACCCGGATTGCCCGCACGTCGCGCAGCCGCGACCGCCGCATATCTGGCAGTTCATGTCAATCTCGATGCCCGGTTCCACGAACGGAAAGTAGCCCGGCCGAACACGAAGCTCGACCTCACGCATCATAACCTCTTCGAGCAGCGTGCGGGCCGTCGAGATCAAGTTCGGGATCGAGATGTCGTGATCGATTAGGAGCCCTTCCACTTGGTGGAAGGTGTTTTCGTGCGAGGCGTCGAGGGTCTCATAGCGGAAGCATCGGCCGGGGACGATTACCCGCAGCGGGGCGCCGAACTTGCGCATCGCCCGGTGCTGCACCGGCGACGTGTGTGTTCGCAGCACCTTGCCGCTTTTCAGCCAGAACGTGTCCTGCATGTCACGGGCCGGGTGCGTCGGCGGGATGTTCAGGGCCTCGAAGTTGTTGTACTCCTCCTCCATCTCGGGTCCGGCCTCAACCGTGAATCCGAGACGCTCGAAAGTCCGCTCGATCTCCCATTGGACGGCTGTGACCGGGTGGACGCTGCCCATCTGATCACGCCATCCCGGCAGCGTCGGATCAAAGGCGGCGGCGGCAGCGGCCTCTTCGGCCACGGCAGCCGACTGCATCTCCTTAATCCGCTCGTCGAACATCGCTTTGACCCGCACTTTGGCTTCATTGACGATCCGGCCCACCTGGCCTCGCTGCTCGGGCGGGTAGTCCTTGATGGAGGAGATGAGCACCCCAAGCGAACCTCTCCTGCCCAGAACGCTCGTTTCCAGGCTGCGTACCGCGTCGACGTTATCCAGGCCACGCACACTAGCCGTCACGTCCGCCTCGATCCGGGCGATGGTTTCGTTGAGCAGTTGATTATCCACTAGATCGTTTGCTCTCCAAGTGTGGCACCGGTTTACAGCCGGTTGGTGATAGCACCCCAGCGGGTACAGTCCACCCTACAACCGTAGTGGGCGATGCCCACCCTACCTCTGTCGGGCGTGGCACCGATTTACACCCGGTGCGTGCGTGTATGGACACACCTCATATAAGGCCGGACAGCTTAGACTGCGATCAGAAGGACCGCAAGAGTCCAGCAGCGAGTACACGCGGAACAATGCCGTTCACAGATGGCGGCATTACGCTTGTTGATGACGCTCCAGCCATGATGCACCATCCGACAGGAAGGCTTGTCAAAGGTGTTAGCGGCGCTGAGCACCCTTCTTGCGTGCAGTGGACTCGGTACATTCGCCGCGGTCCCGAAGCATATCTACGCCAGCTCGAAGCCCTGTTGCTCAAGCGAACTTTGCCGCCGTAGAAAAAAATCACCGCGGGACCAACAACGAAACGGACACCATTGCCCAAGCTTCGTCGAGGCCCGCGGTGCGGTCGGGGTCACATTCCTAGCGGCGTCGCCTGCGGTAGCTGACGGTTTATGTAAATCAGGATCCGAAACGAGTTCATTCAAAAACGTCACGATGTACGATGATGACGCCCCTTTAGATCGACAGGAAGGTTAATAGGAAGTCTCCCGATATCGTCAATCAGTGTTTCCCCGTTGGGTCGTCAAGCATCATCGCCATGCGCACCAGCGCGGGCACGCTAGCGGCGCACATCTTTTCCATCACGCGAGAGCGGTGCACTTCAACGGTCATGCAACTGCATCCCAGCTACGGTGCAGTCTGCTTGTTGGCCTAGCCGACGACCACCATGCCCATCACCTCCCGCTCGCGGGGCGTCAGACTGGTGGATCGAAGCTCAATGTCGCCCCGTTCGGCTTGCTCGCGGTGCGTTTGTGAGTCACGTTCGACGGCCCGGTGAACCGCATCCACCAGCATTTGATGGTTGAACGGCTTTTCGAGGAAGTCCACCACATCGATCTTCATCGCGCGAACGGCCTTCGGAACATCTCCGTAACCGGTCAGCACAATGACAGGGATCGTGATTCCATGCGTCGGTAGCTGCTCCAACAGATCCAAGCCGTTCATGCCCGGCAGACGCAAGTCGAGTATCAAACAACCCGGTCCGCCGGCATCATACGCATCGATGAACTCCCGAGCAGTTCCACATTCCTTGGTGTTGTATCCCACCGATTCGATCAAGCGCATGTCGATCTGCGGACAGTTGCATCGTTGTCGAGGATGAAAACGGTCGGTTCCGAATCCACGATAGGCACCTCAACCCAAACGCATAGTTCGACGAGAACGACATACGCAAGAGGAATTTCCATCCCATACGCGTAATATCGGATGCGAACACGGGACAATTCATAGGGTATAAACCCTAATCGCGGATGGATCCGTCATGCAGACGGATGGGCGAAGCGAGCCATGCGGACCAGCGCGGCAACGGAACCGGCTTCGGTCTTCCTCATGACGTTTGCGCGGTGGATCTCAACTGTCTTTTGACTGATGCCGAGGATCGCGGCGATCTGCTTGTTGGAGTAGCCTGCGACCACAAGGTCCATCACCTCACGCTCGCGCGGCGTCAGCCGAGCAAGGCTCGCCACGATGTCAGTGTACTGCGTGTGGTTGCGATGGTTTCGAGCATCCAAATCAATCGCCTGTCTGATGCGATCCAACAAAACGGCGTCGGCGAACGGCTTTTCGATGAAGTCAAACGCACCGTCCTTCATGGCCTGGACTGCCGTCGATACGTCACCACAGCCGGTGATGATGATGACGGGAAGGCCCGATGTCCGTGCCGCGAGTTTGCGCTGAAGTTCCATACCGTTTATTCCGGGCATACGGACGTAGACCAAGACGCACCCCGGCTTCCCGACGTTGTCGGTGTCCAAGAACTCCTGGGCCGTCTCGTGCGTCTCCGCGCGCAATCCGGCCGACTCGATTAGCCGGCGCAGGGACGCACGGGTAGTCGGGTCGTCGTCCAGAATGAACACCGTCGGCTCAGACTGCATCACGATCGGCCCCACTGGAAACCGGTAATATGGAAAGGAACAACGAAACGAATGTACGCGATCGGCGTTTAATGTTACCGGCAGACGTCCCCAGTACATATCGGTGGTAGACCGGGTTTTGTGGCATCTCGTACTCCCGGCTGTGCCCCCTGACGACCTCTCGGAACTGATTAACGGTTATTTGATCGGAATCCACCGTATCGCTGGTTCTTGGGCGATCTGCGACGCTGAGCAGACAGCCACACAGGCCACAGCCGTTCCCCCGCAGCCGGCTTACTGTACGGGCAGTGCCCTGGAACCATATTGTCCTTTGGTGCTGCGCAATGACGTTTGGCAGCCCCCATCTGGCAGGTATCTATGCGCAACCAACCTCGCCCGTCTTGGGATTACCAAGACAGTTCGGCGACGAACTGACGAACTGGTTGTAGGCGACGTTACTCCTCCGGGTACAGCTTTTCGCCGGTATCCCTGTCCTCTATTGCGATGGCATCGGTTGGGCAGGACTTGGCGGCCTCGAGAATGCTATCCCGGCTGTCGCTCGAGCCTTTCAGCAGGACGGCTTTGTCCTCGTCGTCGAGCTCGAACGTCTCCGGCGCCTCGTTGGCGCACAGACCGTCGCCAATACACTCGTCCCGGTCGATCGTGATCTTCAGCTTGTCAATATCGCCCATAGTTTAATCTCCAATGGTGGAAATCCGTCTTGGCTCCGCGTAAGCCAAGCAAGTCGTATGCCGCGCAACAGAATTCCTACAACCTGGGTTCCCACCACCGGTCCGCGCCAGCCGGTGCGTCAACGTCGAGTGCCGAGTAGCTCCTTGATCTTCGAGGCTACCGGGCGAGCACCCATGTCGTAGTTGGACATCACCACGGAGGTATACCCGGAGTCCAGAAACATATCAAGATTCGAGTTGATGCCAGAAAATCCTCCGCCATGCCCGACGATCCGATTGCCCGGCTCCCCTTCAATCCCGAAGCCAAATCCATACTCCGGCGAGCCGAGCTCCGGCTTCCCGCTCCAGACCATCTCGGTGTACTTGCGATTAAGCAGCTTGCCGGATCGAAGGGCGATGCCGAACTTAAGAAGGTCCTCGACCGTCGAGAACCCGCCGCCGGCCGGGCCACCCTTGACCACATGCTTGTAGAGGTTGTTCGTCCACCCAGGCCCGTCACCCGAGGGGTCCCTGGAATACCCGATGGCCAGATTCGGGACCGGCTTGTCCATCTCGTAGCAGTCGGTGTTGATCATGCCGGCCGGCTTGTAGACATTTTCCCGGATGTAGTCGAAGTAGCTCTGCCCGGTAACCTTCTCGATCACCACACCCAGCAGGAACATCCCGGTGTTGCTGTACTGCCAGCCGGTGCCGGGTTCGAATGCCAGCGTACTGTCCGCAATCAACAGCTTGTAATCGCTTAGCTCGCGGAAGAGCAGCCGTGACGATTCCGCGAACTTCGCATTGAAGTAGCTCCCCAGACCGGACGTGTGCGTTAGTAGATGTTTGATCCTGATTTTCTCGGTGATGTCGCGCGGCAGCCAGTCGGTTGAGACGAACTTGCTGAGCGGATCATCGAGCGATAACCGGCCTCGCTGCACGAGCTGCGCGATCGCCACGCCCGTAAACATCTTGTTCATCGAGCCGAGATTGAACTTCGTGTCAATCTTGTTCGGCACGTTGAAGCGTTTGCTGGCCAGACCATACGCTTTCTTGAACAGAATCTTCCCGTCCTTGGCCAGCAGCACGGTACCCGAGAACGCATCAGCGTCTGCCAGCCGCTGGATGAACGCAGCCAGCTCCTTGACGATCTGATCGTCGGTGAGCTTCGCCTGCGGTGGAAGATCACTCGGCGGCCGGGCCGGAAGAACGCGAAGACCGGCGATCCTATGGGGCGGCTCGGTCTCGATCCGCATGGAGAACGCCTCCCATCCTTGGGTAAGCTTGTTCCGCACGATGACCACGTACTCACCAGGCGGTGTCTCGGCCTCGTACTTGCGGATGCCGTAGAACTCGAAGCCGCGGCTCTGCTCGTAGATCCCCCTACAAATCTCGATGTGCTGCTCCATCGGCGCCATGTCACGGAAGCTCGGTGCGAAGCTCTTCTCGATAAGAGCGCGGATCTTGGCCGCGTCATTCGAGTTAATCGTGTCAATCACCTCGCGGATCCGCTCGCCAATCGCCCCGTCCGGTAGCTGGCGAACGTCGGTATACGGACCGCGCGTCTGCTGGGCTATGGCCACTGCACCGTCCGCAAGCCCGCCGAACTGATAACCCAGCAACGCCGCTACGGCCCACGTCAACATTCTTGTGCGCATTTGAATCCTCCCGTTCAAAGCTGCCGGATCCGGTCGCTCCTGCAACCGGTCCCGCCAAGCGTGTCTCAATTACCTGAATAATGCTGATTGTAACCGATAAGCTGCGTACCCAATACGGTCCGCAACCAAAACTAATGCAGCGGCCTGCGTCCTCGCAGGCCGTCGTGCTCCTCGGCCGGCGAGACACCGGCCGCTACCCAAAACGCAGTCTCTGCTGTTGCAAGGATCCCTTCTCGCACCACACCGTTACCATGTGGACCATTTTGCTCGTGCGAGGATCCGTACGTGTTTAACGTGTAGCGCCGTCCCGTGTGGGCGGCGCGCCGTCGGCCTTGCCTGTCAGGGCGCCAACCACGAGGGCCGACGCTCTTGCCTGTCGCCCAAACGGTAATCGAGAACGCCAAACATATACCGGGCTGGAGATCCGTGCCACACTTCTTCAACGTTAAGCCAGAACCTCCGATGAGCCGAGCAGACCCCAGCCTGCCGGCTCGCAGAACCACCCAACACCGTAGACGGTCGCCCACACCCCGCCCGCTCAAGAAATACGCTGTGGGGAAACCGTGCATATGATCGAATGGCATTAGATCGTCTAACAAAGCGAGCCGAGGGCTTCAGCCCGCGCGGTCCAACCCCAGGCCCGAAAGAGTGCGCCTGTCACCCCTCCGGCGTCACCGGGTTTGCTTCTCCTCGAACCCGACAACGGTGTGGTAGATGGCCTTGTCGAAGAACAGTGCGATCCGGCGGTTGAGTTCCAACACCCGGTACACGTCGAGGGGCCTTTTCCACACGCCGTGACTCCGGGCATAGGTCCATATGTGCTTACGCAGCAACGTCAGTGAGCTGAGCACCTCGTGGATGGCGAAGCCCTGCGTCTTCCGATCCCGGCCGAGCGTCTGGTAGAAGGTTCGCACCTCATGATCGGCCTCGTGCCCTTTGAGCCACCGCCGGAACTGCGAAACCGCGGTGGCCCCCCGCTCCAGAAGCAGGTCGGGATCGATCTTCCTATAGGAGGCTGTCGTCGGGTTGGAGCGCACGTCCGCGAACCACAACCGCGTCACCTCCTTCGCGTGGTCCCGGATGAAACCGACGAGCGCGTCGGAGAGCATCTCACCCTCATCGGCCTGAAGACTCTCGAACGAGTCCTGAATGGCCCACTCGTCCTGATGCACCTCCATGCACACGCGGACCGCCTTCTCGTTGGCGCTGAAAGCAAGCGGGGGGAGCTTGTTGAGCGGGAAATAGGAGAGGGCTTCGGCGTCGTCGCCCGCCTGTTCATCCCCTGTCACCTTCTCCACCTCGAAGGTGACGATGAGCAAATCCCCGTAGTAGTCACTCTCGAAGGAGTCCGTGTCGAGCAGCCTGACGATTCGCCCTTTGATCCCGGTCTCCTCCATCAGCTCCCGTCGGGCGGCGTCCGCGATGGTCTCGCTCATCTCCGCAAAGCCGATTGGGAGGCACCATTCCCCCTTATGGGGTTCGCGCTTGCGCTTGACCAGCAGGACCTCACGGTTCTCGTTGAGCACGAGGCAGGCAGCCACCGGCAGCGGGTTCCGGTAAAACACCGTGCCGCATTCGGAACAGATCTCCCTCGATCGATCCTCCACGACGCGTGTGATAACGGCACCGCCACATTGGGAGCAGTACTTTGCCTTCAACGGCATAGGGGTCCCTCACACAGGAACACGGCATCGTTCTTCTCGATGACCACTTCACCCGTGTCTCGCAGCAAACACCTGACAAAACGCTCGAGACCCTCTGGAATGTCATCGCTCGGCTTCGATCCGGGAACCAGAAACGGCAGTTTGAACCGCAGGTACGTCAACAGCTCGTCCAGGTGCTCGGCTTCAAACCGCAGGCTGTTTTCGTAGTTAATACTCGTGACCTGCCCAAACCACCTTCCAAGAAGGTCCATGCCGTTCTCTGCCGAGAACCGGCGAATCAGCGAAAGCAGCCCCGATTCAGCGTCGGCAAACCCCGCAGCAGCCAGGTCGCCGACAATGCTGCTCTCGCTGTGTGTAATCGTCAAAAACAACCCATGCGGTGTAAGAATCCTCGCCACCTCCGGAAGCACATCCACGAAGAAATACAGCGAATAGGAGCCTACGACCAAGTCGAAGCTTTGATCAGGCCACGGAAGCTGCGAACCTATTTTCATGCAGGCAAAACTACCGTTGCGACCGTTGGCTGTGACCTTGTTCACAAACGGCGTTTCGTTCAGAGGCCAGACGTCGACGCCCACGAACCTCGCTTTGGGAGCTACGCGACCGGCCAGCACCTCAGACATGAATCCGAACCCGCAACCCAGATCGAGAACGTCTTTGACAAAGATGAGATCGAGATTGCGAAGGGCCACCTCTCGTACATCGGCCTGGTTGGTCGAGCGCTGGCGGATGATGGCCGAGATCGTCTCGTGGCCTGTCGGGGACTGATACGGCCAAAGGGATGACGTCGTCATAATGTGCTCATTATTGAACAAACGGGCTGCGTTTTCAAACCGTGTGACAACGGTTTCCAACTGGTGAACTTGTGTCTACATGGGTGCGTGACGCTTTAGGCGGCCTTTCCATACACGGGACAGGTGTTCTCCTGACAGGCCTGTGGATTCGGGGTATGCACCCAGGTGGCATGAGCAAGGACCGCGCCCGATCAAGCCTCCAACCAGTCGAGCAAGCATCCGAGACGATCCTTGCCCGTGGGTGGTGTAAAGCCGGCATCTGAACGGGCAAGCTCCCTTTTCATGCCCGCTTGCCTGATTCCTCGTAGGCAAGCCCGGACTGCCGCCGCCCGCGTAGTGCTGCACCGCTTGCCCATGCCACCCGCCGAATCTGTCACACCAGCAGAGGAACAAGGCGTATTGGCCTATCCCACGCCGGACGTACGTTCTATACTGCGGCCTCGCCGCACACATGGTGGAACATACGTAGGCAGGCAAACACTGAGCCGACGGCGCTCCCCCTCGTCCACGAGGTAGCCGTCGTATCCGATGAACACATCGCATCGATCGTCTTTCCCGACGAGCCCGGCTCTGTTTGCATCCGACATCTGCTGTCGTGCTGGAGGGACGGGGCTATCGTCGTGCAGGTTCCGCACGCTCCGACGTCTGGCGAATACCGGGGGCGGCTCAGAATTCTCAGATGCCCCTTGACTCCGGACGCTTTTATGGTAATATTACCATAGAACCATGAAATGCAAACCACGACAGGTGTATGAGGCCCGGGCGAAGATCGCCAAGGCCTTGGCTCATCCGAGTCGGCTGATGATGCTGGACGCATTGGCTGAGCAGGAGATGTGCGTGTGCGAACTGACCGAGTTGGTGGGTGCGGACCAATCGACCGTTTCGAAGCACTTGGCCGTGCTCAAGTACTCGGGCCTGGTCGCGGACCGCAAGGAGGGCGTTATGATCTACTACCGGCTTAAGATTCGATGCCTCCAAGGGTTTTGGGGTTGTATCGAGTCGGTGCTGAAGCAGAACCTGAAGGAGCAGCAGGCGGTTATTGGGATGTAGCGCGGAACGGACCGCTTTGTATTTTTTTTGAGGCTGCTATGGCTATATGGCCATAGGTGCATGAAAGGCACGACGTGCGATGAAACAATGGAAGATATTCGCTTCCTTCACGATCATCTTCCTCGTGGCCTACTCGGTGCCGTTGTCCAACGTGAAAGTGGCCGCAGCAATCCTCGAAGCGTTCAAGATGCTGCAATGGTACGCTCGCAATCACACGTTAGCTTGTGTCGTTCCCGCGCTCTTTATTGCTGGGGGAATCATCACCTTTTTGTCAAAAGAGGCTGTCCTTCGGCACCTTGGCCCCAAGGCCAACAAGGTCGAGGCCTACTCAGTGGCCTCGGTTTCCGGCACCGTTCTGGCAGTGTGCTCCTGCAGCGTGCTGCCGATGTTCGCCGGCATCTATCGGGTCGGTGCGGGACTGGGTCCCGCGTCTGCCTTCCTCTACTCAGGACCGGCACTCAATATACTTGCGATCTTCCTCACCGCGCGGGTGCTGGGTTTTGAGATAGGTGTGGCGCGGGCGGTGGGCGCGATCGTCTTCGGTATCATCATTGGCCTGATCATGGGCGTTGTTTTCCGGAAGGATGAGCATAAGCGCATGGAGGCTGCCGCCGCTTTGCCTGAACCTCCCCCGGCCCGGCGTTCCTTGTGGCAGACCGTCCTCTACTTCGCGTGCATGATGGCCTTCCTGATCTTCAGCGACTGGTACAATCCCGGCAACGTGATCATCCATAAAGCCGACGGCTCGGAGATTCCGGCCGTACTGCTGCAGGAGACAAAGGACGAAGTGCTCGTGCAGGTGGATCGCCCCGTTGCCGGGATGAAAGTCGGCGAGAAGATCGCGCTCGCCAAGACGGACATCGCTCGCATGGAGGAGGCGCAAAGCTGGGTAATGACGATCTATCACGCGAAGTGGTACCTGGCCGGCGCAATGGGTCTGGTGGTGCTCTTGATGGTTTGGCGTTGGTTCGATCGTGAGGAAGTCGCCGAGTGGATGCACAACACCTGGGACTTCGCCAAGCTGCTGGTGCCGCTGCTTTTTGGTGGTGTGTTCATCGTTGGTTTTCTGGGGGCTCTGCTTCCCGACGAACAGGTCGCTGCCTTGGTGGGTGACAACAGTGTCAAGTCGAACGTGGTTGCCTCGGTCGTTGGGTGTCTCTTCTACTTCGCGACGCTCACGGAAATTCCGATCTTGCAGGCACTGACGGAGCACGGGATGCATCAGGGGCCGGCGCTCGCGCTGCTGCTGGCGGGCCCCGCCCTTTCGCTGCCGAGTCTGCTGGTGATTCGTTCGGTCATCGGAAACACGAAGACAGCCGTGTTTACCGGTTTGGTCGTGGTGATGGCTACCATCGTTGGGATGATCTACGGCACAATTGCGTAGGGAGGTACACGATGAAGATCGAAGTTCTTGGACCGGGGTGCCCGAAGTGCGCGGCTCTGGCGAGCACTGTCAAAGCTGCGGCTGATAAGCTGGGCCTGCAGTATGAGCTGAGCAAAGTCACGAACATCATGGAGATTACGAAATACTGCGTTATGGTCACACCGGCCCTGGTGATTGATGGTGAGGTGAAGGTCAGTGGGAAGGTACCAACCGAAGCCGAGATCACCACCGTGCTTACGTCGGCACTTGCCGGACAAGATTGATCTCGGATCCGCTGGATTTGCACGGCGAGCAGGCTTACAAACGGAAGAGCAAGAATCACGGCCGCTATGCTACTGGTTGCGACAAACAGCGCCGTCTTGCTGATTGCTGACGAACGCGGCGACGATTAGATCAAACCGGCAGGCTCGTCCGAACGAGAACGTAACTACCACGACTCAAAAGAAAGCGAGGTGGCTTATCATGAGAACGCGATTCATTCTCCTCACGGCACCGCTCGTGGTATGCGGATGCACTCCGCTGGGAGACTTGCCCTCCGACCGGTCTCCGCGGGTCAACCTGCAGATCACAGAGGACGAAGATGTTGGTGCGCTGCAGGCTTTCATGGAAGAGTTGGACGCTCGCGGGATCTGCGCCACACTTATTGTCGATGAGCACGTGGCAACCGAAGGGTGTGACCAGCTTCAGCGTTACGATCAGTCAGGCCATGAAATCATGGTGTATGGTCGTCCCGTGGAAGCGCCAGGCGAGACGGTCACCCTCACCATGTTGTCGTACGATGAACAGGAGGAGGTGATCGCCCGGGCCAGTTCGGCGATCGAGGAATGCCTGGGACACGGCGCGGAGGGCTTTCGCTCGTACCGATTCGCGCACAATGATGACACGTGGCAAATCCTGGACACGCTTGGTATCAAGTACAACCTCAGCTTCGTAGCGTATTCGAGCAACGCTCTTGAAGGTCACACCGAGGATTTATGGCCCTATTCGGTCCCGGGACATGACTTCTGGGCCGTGCCAATGCACTCCGCCGAATACGCGGGCAATACGAGAGCCTTCTGCGACATGCCTTTCAGCAGCCTTCCTCCAGCCGATTGGGAAGAGTTGATGAAGAGCGAGCTCCTGCGAATGGGCGAGGCGGGACTTCCGCTTAAAATCGAGTTTCATCCACACTTCAGTGCAAACGACGATGGGAGGTGGAATGCGTTCCTCGGTTTCCTTGACTACGCCCAGGAACAAGGCGCGGAGTTCATCACCATCATTCAGATGATGGAGGCGAGGAGTGCCGCAGACTGATTGTGATCGCTTGGAGGCTGTCGTTGACGTTACAACATCTGCCGAGACCGCCCGGCGAGGAGGAATGACAACATGAAGAACGTAATAACTGCTGTTTTGCTACTGTTTGTCGTAGCCAGCTTTGTCTACCTCGTTATAGGCGAGCGCGGCCGAGACCCGGCAAAGAACTCGGGTACGTCCACTGCGACATCCTCGCATCCGACCGTGAAGGAAGAGGAAGGCGTCCCAGACCAACCGTCCGAACTCGTTCCAACACGTGCAGCCGAGCAACACGCAGTGCGTACGGTCAAGACGGCCATGCCGGACGACAAGGCGACGAACGAGCCTGGCGCGCCCGACCGGAAGATTATTGTGTATTACTTCCACCGGACTCAACGTTGCCGCACCTGCTTAACCATGGAAGCATACGCTGAGGAAGCGCTGAGAGATGGACTCCCCGATGCGTTCGAGTCGGGAGCGCTGGAATGGCGCGCAGTCAACGTTGAGGAGCCGGAGAACGAGCATTTCGTGGAAGAGTACGGACTTACTGCGAGTGCGCTCGTGATGGTGTTGCTCGAAAACGGCGAGCAGGAGCAATCGAAGAACCTAAAGCGCGTCTGGGAACTCGCCCGCGACGAGTGGGGATTCAAGGACTATGTCCGCGACGAAGCGTTGACTTACTTGGAGGACGGTTCGTGACGGGCGAGATGGTGCTTGCGATAGGTTCCGCCACATGGCTTGGGATTCTGACCTCGATCAGCCCGTGCCCACTGGCCACGAACATCGCGGCGATCTCCTTCATTGGCAGGCGGGTCGGGAACCCGAGGGCAGTGGCCGCCACGGGACTTTTGTACACGCTTGGCAGATCGCTGGCATACGTTGTCCTCGCGGCGATTCTTGTCTCAACCCTTCTCTCTGCCCCGACCGTGTCCCACGCTTTGCAGAAGTACATGAACAAGATTCTCGGTCCCATCCTAATCCTTGTTGGCATGCTGCTGTTGGATCTCATCCAAATCAAGGTCCCGGGAG
>CAZJTP010000040.1:0-26496 GCA_964548955.1 uncultured Phycisphaeraceae bacterium | reverse complement strand
TATTTTAACATCTCCCGGCCCTGTCTTGCATTGCAGACGGCTGATCTGTTACGATTTCTTCTACGAGATGTCTTGACGCGTAAGCACCTTTTTGTCGTTAGCACACGAGACGTTCCGCAAGCATTCCCCGCCACTCTTTGAACACGAGCAGTTCGGGCTGCTTCCGTCACAAAACTCACATCAGTCCGGTGTTCTAAGGGCACTCTGGCGGGTAATCTGCGGCCGGGTGTCATCGAGCGCAGTGGATGGACTGACACGTGTCCGACACCAACGCGATTAAGTGGCTGCACACACAGGACGTCGATTTCGAGGTGATGACGTACGAGTTCACCGAAATCGGCGCCGATCACGCGGCCGAAGCCGTGGGCCGACCCCTGGAAACGGTCTGTAAGACGCTGATTGTCGAGGCCAGCGGCCAGTCGTACTGGGTCGCCGTCATCCCCGGCGACCAGCGTTTCGATCTCCGTCTGATGGCGACCGCCATTGACGCCGAACACGCGGACCTGGCCAATCAGATTCATGCCGAGAAGGTCACGGGCTATCACGTCGGCGGCATCTCGCCCTTCGCGACACGCCGCAAGTTGCCCGTCATCATTGAGGAATCGCTGTTGGCACTCGATAGGATCAGCGTCAACGGCGGGCGTCGCGGCGTGCTGGTGGAGATGTCCACGGAAGACCTTGTACGCCTGCTCGACGCCAGACCGGCGAACATCTGCCGGTGATCAGCCGCGCCGGATCTCGCACTTTCATCCACGCAAATCCAGCGCACACCAACCCTTTCGGCGATCACACCATAGTGCGCCGTTCCATGAGCTTCCGGTCAGGATAATGCGAGTATTGGCCGGGCCGAATGGTCGCGGCCGGACGCGTCAGCCTTCAATCACGCGGACGTTCGAAGCTTTCGGACCCTTCTGCCCTTGCGTTGGTTCAAACTCGACCTGTTCACCGTCCTTCAGACCTCTGAACGCCTCGCCCTGGATGTCACTGTGATGGACGAAAACGTCCGGGCTGCCGTCTGACGGCGTGATGAATCCGAATCCCTTGGTCTGGTTGAACCACTTTACAGTACCTTGCATAACTAAACTACAACCTTTGCTGCTGCGCAACACCACCGACAGGGCCAAGTGGAAACAAACGCTGTTCCGGTTGACATGGACCTGCTCCAATGCGTCGCGTCGAGTTTTATTATCCACTCTTGGAATGTGTGTGTCAAGCGACAAAATTCGCTGGCAGTGCAGCCGGGCTGCCATGCAACCGCCGGAGGCACATGTGCCTGGCGAATGGGCTGTGTTGAGCCGTCGCAGTTTTATGCGAGGCTTCGCACCGCTGGCTGACCAGATACTCGCAGCACGCCGCCGGGAAATTGACACTGGAGTTTCTCAAGTTGCAATGATAAACTCCGCCGGTTAGTGCGCGGGAGGTATCGGCGCATGCGCAAATCCTTTGTTTTCCAGAAGCTAAGGCAACACCTGCGATGTTGGCCTAGGCGCGCAGGCGCGAGCGAGAATCTGTGGTGGTGGCAGCAGGCAGCGCCAGGACGGCCTGCCCATCCCCGATCCCGAAGCTCGTTGCGATTAGGTGGACGCGTGATGGGCGATGTCATCCAAGCAGTGTGGTGATTCGGGTTCCCGCCGTTCTCTATGTCGGTCGTGGACGCGCCGCGATGCGGATTGCTATAGCGATTCGAACTGCCTTTTGGTCAGGCCGGTCTGACGGACAACAGCGCGTAGCGTTCCTACCGGTATGTCGCCGGGATGGTTGGGCACGGTGGTCCGCAGATGGGTCTGTGCGTTGTACCAGATTTCGTGGCTTCCTGCGGCCGATCGATCGAACTCGAAGCCTGCGGCACGGAGCTTTCGGACCAGTTCCCGATAGGTCATGCCACTACCGTGACGGGCACGACCGTCTCCACCGCGCGGGGTTTGCGGTGCTTCGGTCGCGGCAGGGGGTCACCGTGGGCAAGGCAGCTTTCGACGATCTTGCGGGCAACGTCCCGCGCGACTTCCATGGTTTCCGCGATGGTGGCCCCTTGGGCCACCAACCCCTGCAAGTCCGGACTCGTCGCAACGTAACCGCCCTCCTTGAGCGGTTCGAGCTTGAGGCGGATCATCCATTCACCGAAGGACGGTGGTTTGGCGGTCGCCATCACAGTATGATACCCGTGTGTGCACGAGCCGTCCAGTGGCCTGACCCCGAGTCTTCAGCGGGGTGCATCCCGAAAAAGGCGGCGATTCGACGCCACGGCGTGGAGCATGCGGGTGGCAGGGCAAGCGAGAGCTTGCCCGTGAGCTGTCACAGCCTCTGCACGGGCAAACAAGTTTGCCCATGCCACCCACAATGGGATGCACCCGTTCAGCGCGAGGCGATCCGCTTCCATCTTGACGGGCTCCGCGAGGACGGCCTGCCCATCCCCGATCCCGAAGCTCGTTGCGATTACGTGGATGTGTGATGGACGCGGGTGCCGCTCGTGGCTCATTGTGTCGCGTTCTCGTCTGACGATTCTCTTTGGTCGGATTTGCTTGCCGTCTTTAGGAACTCCTCGACGGAATCGAACACGTAGATCGGCCTACCCCCGGCGCGAAACGCCTTGGCAGGGCGCGGTCCCAGCGATTCGACGAACCGCTGCGCGACATTCTCGTAATCTCGATTCACGATACAAACGTCACAGGAAGCACTCCCCACCCTCTCTCCGATGCCTCTGCGGGTGAGCGACCGCAGAAAGCTGTAAAGGTGGAAGTCCGTTGCTGCGAGGGAGACTCCGACGAATACCCACCTTCGCGCCCGACGGAACGCATCATAGCTTTGGGCCCACATGACGCCGAGCTTTGGGAACTCGTCGAACGGCTTCGTCGCAGTCGGCGGAACGATGACCCGGCGTCGAGAGGAACCGCACTCTGTGCAATGGGGCACAAACGGGGCGGTTCCCTCCTGGAGTTGCCAGAATAGATACCACGGGCCCATCGGTTGGATATAACTGGAGTTTGGACAGAGTTCGTTGGCGCATGTGAACCAGTCCTTCGATCCGTGAAGCTTAGTGAATACGCCCCGTTCTCCGGATGGTTTTGCATCGCGAAACATCGGCGGTGGGACACATCCAAATGTGCTCCCGGGGGAAGTTACGCTCAAGTCCAGGTACTTCAGGTGGTTGCCGGACGGGAATTTGCGTTCGCATAAGTGGCGTTCCAATGTTGTATCGTAGTTGAGCGTGACGACGGAATCCTCGCGACGAAGCAGTCCCACAAAGGCTTCCAGCTTTTTACAACGAACCGACGAACGGTCTAACCAGGGAAGACGTTCACTGACATAGTGAAGCAGGAGCCAGTAATCCCGGCGGAGCTCCCGGATCGATCGGCTGAGCGGACCAACGTAGTCGTACGTCTCCCACGACTTGGCAATGCCAAACGCACGCACATACAAGTCCGTCATGACGGTTTCGAGATTAAGTTCGGCAAGAGGGCCGTAATCGTTCTCGATTCGATCAAGCAGATCGCCCAGGTCGCGATCGTCGTCTGGCACGTTGATCTGCTTTTCCTCGTCTCCGTAGTGCTTCGTGAACTCGCGTGAGAAGAAACCGTCCGCCGTGGGGACCTCGTAGATGCTCTCCGCGCTCAGGCCGGCCCCTACAAGGTAGCAAACCGTGCCGCTGCTGAGTGTGGGCAACTCATTTGGTCTGAGATCGAACGAATACTCCTCAGTAGCCATGAGAGACACCTCCCTGAGCGTCATCACTGGTTGACGCCTGACGCGATCCATTCTACAACAGAATCGCTATGTTTGATGCACTGACCGATCGATTGCAGAGCGTTTTTCGCGGGTTGCGAGGGCGCGGGCGGATCACCGAGGAGAACGTCTCCGAGGTGATGCGGGAGATTCGCACCGCGCTGCTCGAAGCCGATGTCAACCTGGAGGTCGCCCGGGACTTCTGCGACGAGGTGCAGCAAAAAGCCATCGGGGCGGAGGTCATCAAGACGCTCAGGCCGGCGGACGTAATGGTCAAGATCGTCCATGATGAGCTGGTCGAGCTCATGGGTCCGGTCGATCCGAAGATTCCCTTCGTTACACCCGGACCGACGGTTCTGCTGATGGCCGGCTTGCAGGGCTCGGGCAAGACAACCACCTGCGGCAAGATGGCCAAGATGCTGCTTGAACGCGCGAAGCGGCCGCTCATGGTGGCGGCCGACCTGAAGCGACCGGCGGCGATTGACCAGCTCGAGGTGATTGGTCAGCAGGTTGGCACTCCCGTCTACACCGAACGGGATCATCACAACGCCGTCAAGGTGTGCCGCAACGGGATCAACCACGCCAAAAAGACCGATCGTGACGTGGTGATCCTGGATACAGCCGGTCGTCTCGCCGTCGACGAGGAAATGATGGACGAGGTTGCCAACATCGCGACCACGACCAACCCGCAGCAGATTTACCTGGTCATCGATTCGATGACCGGTCAGGACGCCGTAAACACGGCGAGGGTGTTCAACGAACGGCTCGAACTCGACGGAGTCATTCTCACCAAGTTCGACAGCGACACGCGAGGTGGGGCGGCGTTGTCCGTCAAGCACGTCACCAACAAGCCGATCAAGTTCATCGGGGTCGGCGAGAAGATGGACGCCCTCGAGGAGTTCCACCCGGACCGGATCGCCGGGCGAATCCTCGGGATGGGTGACATCCTCACGCTCGTTGAGCAGGCTCAGAAGCAATACGACCTGGAAGAGGCAAAGAAACTTGAGGCCAAGATGGCGTCGGGCAAGTTCACGCTCGACGACTTCCTCGGGCAACTCCGCAAGATGCGGAAGATGGGGTCGATGAAGGATCTTCTCAAGAAGGTCCCCGGCATGAGCGACGCCCTGGGCGATGTGGATGTTGACGACGGTGAGTTCGTGCGGATGGAAGCCGCCATTGAATCCATGACCACGAAGGAAAAATCGAATCCCAGGATCATCGATGCGTCGCGTCGACGTCGCATTGCTCGCGGTGCCGGCTGCGACCCCTCCGACGTCAGTCAACTGGTCAAGACCTTCGAGCCGATGCGCAACATGATGAAGGCGATGAGCGGGCAGTCACTCACGCAGCGCCTCAAGACGGGGATGCAGTTCTCTAAGGTGATGGCCGGCGGCGGCGTGCCGAAACTCAAGAGATCCACCACGGCGAGCCGGCGCGTCTTGAGCAAGAAAGACCGGCGAAAAAAGAGACGCAGACGATAGCACCCCTCACATCACGTCGCAATCAAGCAACACTGCTGCGAATCACAATTGGAGCGTCACGTTGCGCCGCCGTTACATGCGTATGGAATGAGCAGTATGTAGCGAGTTGTCAACGGCTCCAGGGTGTCTGGAACGCTCCGATGCCAGTCGCTACGATAGTCACGGTACTCCATCATGGGCAAACAGGCCGGACACGTGGATTCGGAAGTGTAGCCGATACTGGGTGTGGACCAGGCGTTCTGTCGCGGTGCCCGCACGCATTGGATGGACACTCCGAATCACATGGGGAAACGGCATGGATGTTCGTACGACATCGCGGGCGTCCTTCGTAAGCGGTGGCTTTAGAACCGCGCAGGTCTTGGGCCGCGGCTTGCTGACGTATCGTTGTGTAAAACGCCACTTGCAGTGCATCGCCCTGTCGTTCGTTACGGCGGCCTTTATGGCATCTTCGCTGGAGGCGCAGCAACGACACCAGGTGACCCGTCCCCGCGATCGCCGCATCCCCGTCAATCACTCCACACACCAACCGAATCGTGAGAACACCCCTCAACTGCTGGTCGAGCCTTCGGCGCCCATCGCCAACCTGTTTACAAGAGCACAGGACGGCATCACACGGGCGGACTGGAAGTTTGCCACAGACTGCCTGCAGCGAATTATCGATAATCCCGGGAATTCGCTGGTCCGGCGGTCGAGCGGAGCGACCGAAGGCACCGTGCTTTACGAATCGGTAAGGCGTAGTGCAGTCCGCCGCCTTGGATCTCTGCCGCCCGAGGGGCTTCGCAGGTACCGGTTGCTCTACGACGGTAAGGCCAAACGGCTTTATGAACAGGGGAGGGCGGCGCATAATCCCGAGCGGCTTCGTGTCGTCGTCGACCGATACCTCTTGACCCGGTACGGGGACGACGCAGCGGATCTTCTGGCCTCGTGGACGTTGGATGAAGGCCGGCCGAACGAGGCGATCCAAGTGCTGACCGACGTCCTCGAACTCGTCCCGGACTCCGACGTTCCCGAGCGACGCATCGCAATGAAGTTGGCCGCGGCGTACTCCATGCTCGGGCAAACCAACGCGGCTGCATCAGCCGTCAGACAGTACCTCGATACGCAGAACGCTCAACCACAACCAAGTGAACCCGACATCACAGATTCGGTCTTACGGTTTCGGCCTTTGCTCTTTGAACCGGAGGAGTATCCGACGTCGTGGCCGCTTGCGGGCGGCTCTTCCGCGAGGCGCGGACGGATGCCTGCCGTTGACCCGGCACTATCCGAGGCCGTTCCGTGGCGTTTCCTGCTGCCGGGAGCAGCCGCAGATACCTGGCGACGCATGCTCCGCGGCGATCCTTCGGGTGGTGTTGTTCTTCCGGTCGGCCAACTTGTTGCCGAAGACGGGCGACTGTTCGCGCGAACACGACGTGGCTGCGTCGCGCTGGACGTGGTGGATCTGTCTGTGCGGTGGGAGTTTCCGGAACTCGACATTGATGCACAAGCCGTATCATCCGCCGGGCGTCGGACGAGTTCGAGTCGTTCAACCCAGGCTCCGACAGATGCGGGGTATGCTTTTAATGATTATGTAGCCGGCGGTATTTCGCTTGGTCATGGGCTGGTGATGATCGTCTCGCGCGAGGGCAGGAGTGAGTATATGCTCGCCGAGCGCGACGCCGGGCGGTCGAGACTCCTAACCTTGATACCAAGGTCGCGCGTAGCGACGAGGAATGTGCTCGGCACGCGGCTGGTCGCCCTTGACGCGAAGACCGGGCGGATCCAATGGGAGCGCGGGCGCAGCGGTAATCCCAACGATCCGCTGTGTGAGGTGGATTTCCGGTCGGTTCCGATAGCGGTGGGTGATGCATTGTGGGTTCCATTCCTGCGGCAACGCAACCTACATGCGGCCGTGCTTCGTCCCGAGGACGGGTCGCTGATCCGCAGCATTCCGTTGTGCTCTGTTGGCGAGCCAGCGCCGCCGGCGCGGTACACGTTGCAGCCGGCTGCCACCGATGATGTCGTATTCGTTCCGTCAGGCCACGGCATGCTCTTTGCTATCAGCACGCGGGACTACACGGTTCGCTGGGCGAATCAATACGGTTCCCCCGCGGACGAGCGTGGAGACTCAAAACCTAATGAAGCTGACGGATGGCTGCCCTCACCGCCGGTCGTTGGCGGCGGGCTGGTTTTGCTTGCACCCCGGGTAGAAGCTGAACTGCTGGCCTTTTCGGCGGCGAACGGCGAATTCAAATGGTCGACGAGCTGTCGCGATTGTTCCTACATCATCGGAGCCGATCATGAACGTGTCTGGCTCGGCGGACGTAGCGTCTACTGTCTGTCACTTCCCGACGGCAAGCCGATCTGGAACAGGGACATTCAAATGACACCTGCCGGGCGCGGTGTACTGTCGGATCAGCGCATCTACGTGCCTGCGCTGGAGGGATTGTTGTCGCTGCGCGCGACGACCGGAGAGGTGGTCGGCCACACTCCCACACCGGCGTCGCACGGTCCGTTGGGAAATCTTCTGTGCCTTGCCCCCGCGATGTTCAGTATCAATGCGTCGAGCGTCCGGAAATACCCGGATATCGGGCGATCCTATCTATCGGCGCTGACGGATTACGAGACCGACCCGTCGAATCCCGCGGCTTCGATCCTGCTTGCGTGGCTGGAGCTGCTGCGCGGCGAGCCGCAACGAGCGTATGACGTGCTTGAGGCGATCCCTCCCGCCGTGCTTGCGGGCGACGAGCGGCGCGCGAAGGATGCAGCCCGCGTCCAAGTCGAAACCCTGCTAAGGATGGCGGGCCGATCAGGTGACCCCAAGTATCCGGACGACAAGATTCTGGCACTGCTTGAGGAGGCCGGTCAAACGGCACGCGCATCGTCGGATCGGCTGCGGTGCACGCTGGCGATTGCCGATCAGCTAAGCGGGATGGGACGGTATGCGGAAGCCTTCCAGCGTCTCTGGGAACTGGGGATCTGCCCCGACGGTGACCGGATGATCGCCGTCGGGGACCACGTGGAGGAAGTCGCGCGATCCGACATTGCAAGACGTCTGCGACGGATTGCCGGGAACCTCTCGAATGAGCAGTTCCGGGCACTGCACGAGCATGCTCGCGCACGGATCGACGAGGCTGCAAAGGAGCTGGGCACGGAAGCGCAGCAACGGCCGGAGCGATTACTCTTGCAGGCCGCCGCCGCGCTTCAGGTCCCAGGTCCGATCGGGCAGCGAGCCGTAAACGAGCTCGCCGCCTATCATGCCGGGCGCAGCCACTATGAGCAGGCTGAACAGCTGTTCCGTCAGAGCGTGCGGCAAGACTCACAACCGGAGTTGACCATCGCCGCCCTGATGCAACTGTGTCAACTATATGCTTCACCTGCGTCGGCTGGATTGGGACTGATCGGCGCCTTAGCATCCAGTCTGGATGAATTGGAAACACGGTTCGCCGCGGCCGCGATACCGCAGGCCATCGCCGACTCGGACCGGTTGGGTGATTTAGCCGACGGCGTCGAGTCCGTCGCGGATTGGGTGCAGCAGTTGCGGTCACGTCTGTCAATCGCCTATGTCAGCAGCGGTCGTCCCAGCGCGACGGATGTGCCAATTCAATTGACCGGGAAGATCGCCTGGTTCTTTGAGCCACAGGAGCACACTGATGCTCTGCGTTCCCGCACGATTCGCGTCGATGTGGCCCGTTTAGTCAGCTTCGGCGAGCACAGCCCCGCAGTTCTGGCCGACCGAATCATTCTCCACGACCCGGATGATGTCCTTTACTGTCACCGTGTCGATGACGGTGAGCTTCTGTGGAGGGCGGCGTTGCGGTTGCCGGAAACGTTCACGGAAGGGACGCGCGAAAGATGGAGGGATGAAGAGAATGTTCCGCGTCGCGCCGTGTCGGACGGGCAGACGGCCGTGTTCAGTGCCCGCGAAGGGATCTTCGCGGTCGGGCTGGCCACCGGTCGGCGAATCTGGATCAGACCCTACGAAACCGCCGAGGATGCGCATACGCCGTACTATCATGACACGGCAATGGCAGCCGACGAAGGTTTCCTGGCCGCGATGCCGAAGCCCGGTCGATTGACGCTGATGCGCATGCTGGACGGGTCGACGATCTGGGAACGTGATCTGCTCGGCGAACGGGTCGAGTTTATCTGGATGATCGAGGATCGGGTGGTGACAGCCGACGCTCTGCTTGAGCGGATTCATCTGTTCGATCGGGCGAGCGGTCAACTGGCCAAACGCGTCCTGTTCGAGCAGCACGATCCCGAGAATCAGCTCATCCGTCTGATTCGCACCGCCGGACTTCTATGCGGTCCCACGATGATCGACGGAAACGAGGGCGTAGCTGCGCTGGATGTCACTGACGGAGAGATTGCGTGGCGGTTGAATTTGGACAAACCGCTTATCCACCTGTTCAAGCTGCAGGAGGGATACCTGGGTGTGGCCCTGCTTGGCGGTGACTTACGGATTGTCGACGCATCAACCGGCGAGGTGGTCCTTGCTCAACGTGTGGCCGGCGCGCACACGGTCGTCCGTGGGACGCTGATCAACGGAAACCTTTTGGTGCAGCACTACCCACCTGCAGGTGGAATACTGGCATCCGAACTGACCGCGCTGGACATTGCAACGGGCACGGAGCTTTGGCATCGAACGGGTGTCAATCCATTGTGGCGTTTGGGCAGGCCGTTGCGCACCGTCGGCGGGTCCGTGCCCGTCGTGATTCGCCACCAAAGAACCCGTGCCAGGATGAGGACGAAGGTGTGCCTGGCGATGGTTGACGCCCGCACGGGGTCCACTGTCGGCGCGGAGGTCACCCTGCGGTTGGCCAACCAGCTACATCACTTCAATGGCGATTTCGACATGTTCGTGATCCCCGGGAGGGTTGTCGTCGGGACGGACAACGGGATATACGTACTTGGGGCCCGCACCGGAAGCAACCGCGATGAGGACGCTGTGAATGACGAGTGAAGCCGCCGGATCAAATGGCGAATGGTGAATGATGAATGGTGGACAACGAATGATGAATGGCGAATGGCGAATGGCAAACAGGGGAATCATCCGCGCTTGCCATCTACTATTCCCGACTCTGAGTACGTTGGGGGTGATCATGTCGGCTGTCGCCATCTTCACATGTGGTGCCGGTGTTCAGTCATTGGCGCAGGAACCGGGACCGGCTATGCTGCCAGAAGGGTTCACGCCGTCAACCAAAGCGGCCATCGACCGGGGACTCGCATATCTGTCCCGAACCCAGGATCGACAGGGTTCCTGGTCAAATCAGGGACGATACGGCAAGTACCCGGTGGCGATGACGGCGTTGGCGGGGCTGGCGTTTCTCATGGATGGGAACACGACCACACAGGGTCGCTATGCACCGCACGTGGACCGGGCAACGAGGTACTTGCTGCACTCGGCGACGCCGACGGGTTTGATCGCACGGCCGGAGCATGAAGGACGGCCGATGTATGGACACGGGTTCTCGATGCTTTTCTTAAGTCAACTGTACGGCATGACAGAAGACCCCGCCCGGGCCCGGGAAATCCACGACGTACTGGCACGGGCCGTCCAGCTCACGGCGCGAGCCCAAAGCGCCGACGGCGGCTGGTACTACACGCCCGATTCGCGCAACGATGAGGGCTCCGTCACGATCACGCAAGTGCAGGCGCTTAGGTCCTGCCGCAACGTCGGTGTCGCGGTACCCAAGGGCGTCATCGACGCCGCGATGAAATACCTGGTCGACTCGCAGAACAGTGACGGGGGAATCCGCTACGCCGTTCGTCAGCGGAGCGGCAGATCCCGTCCGGCGATCACCGCGGCGGCGATCTGCTGCTGGTACAACGCCGGCGAATACAACAGTCCCCGGACGAGACGGGCACTGGCGTACTGCAAGCAGCGGGTCAAGCCGCGCACGACGGAGGGCGGGCATGACTTCTACGCCCATCTGTACTTCGCTCAGGCACTGTATGTATCGGACGATGCATACTGGGAAACGTACTTCCCAAAACGTCGAGACCGCCTGCTCGAATTGCAACGGCCCGACGGGTTCTGGTACGGAGACGGGGTGGGTAATATCTACGGCACCTCGGTCGCACTGATTGTGCTCCAGCTTCCGTATAATCAGCTACCGATCATGCAGCCGTGAGAGGAAGCAACCACAGCGAGCCGGGGGCTCAAAGCTCGCGCGGACACACGAACGCTTTTGTGGAGTGAACGTTGGACAACGACACGACGACAGGTGGATCATCCCCGCCGCCGACCGGTGATACGGAGGCGGTCGATCAACTCAGGGCGGACCACAACAGGATTCGCGGCGAACTCGGCAAGGTGATCGTCGGGCAGGATGAAGTTGTGGATCAGCTTATGATCGCTCTGTTCGCCGGCGGTCACTGCATTCTCGAAGGCGTACCGGGGCTGGCGAAGACCTTGATGATCTCGACGCTGGCACGCTGTTTGAATCTTTCGTTCAACCGAATCCAGTTCACGCCCGACCTGATGCCGTCCGACATCACGGGAACCGAAGTCATTCAAGAAGACCGCGCTACCGGCAGCCGCGCTTTCAAGTTCCTGCCCGGCCCGGTTTTCGCGAACGTCATTCTCGCGGACGAGATCAACCGGACTCCGCCCAAGACACAGGCGGCTTTGTTGGAGGCGATGCAGGAACGGCACGTGACCGTCGGTGGTGAGCGTCACGATCTGCCCCCGCCGTTTTTCGTTCTGGCGACGCAGAACCCGATCGAACAGGAGGGAACCTACCCGCTTCCGGAAGCCCAGCAGGATCGCTTCCTGTTCAAGGTCTTCATCGGGTACCCGTCCTACGAGGAGGAGTACGAGGTGGTGGAGCGGACCACGGCCCAGGACGATCCAAAGGTCGACGAGATTCTATCCGCGGAGGACATCCTACGGTTTCAGCAACTCGTCAGGCGGGTACCGATCGCGCCGGACGTCATCCGGTACGCGTTGGATCTTGTGCGAGCGACCCGGCCCGGAGAGCCGCAGAGCCCGGCGTTCATCAAGAAAATGCTGTCCTGGGGCGGCGGGCCTCGATCCGTCCAGGCGCTTGTCCTTGGCGGCAAGGCGCGGGCGACGCTGCACGGTCGCCATCACGTCTCGGCAGAGGATATTCGAGCACTTGCACACCCTGTTCTGCGACACCGGATCGTCACGAACTTCTCGGCTGAAGCGGAGGGGTATACGCCGGATCGGATCATTGACGATCTTATGGCAAGCTTCGACCCCACGAGGACGTCTCTGGACGACGATGAGCGGATCAACAAAGTACTTTCATCCTGAGGTCCTCAGCAAGATCTCCCGATTGGAGCTGCGGGCCCGACACATCGTGGAGGGGTTCGTCAGCGGCATGCACAAGAGCCCCTACAAGGGGTTCAGCGTGGAGTTCGCCAGCCACCGCCCATACGCGCCGGGCGATGACATCCGGCATATCGACTGGCGGGTCTACGGCAAGGCCGATCGGTTCTTCGTCAAGGAATATGAAGAGGAGACGAACCTGCGCACGTACCTGCTTTTGGATTGCTCGGGGTCGATGGCCTATCCGCAGCATCCCGGCACGGGACGCATGACCAAGTGGGACTATACCGCCACACTGGCGGCGTCTCTGGCTCATCTTCTGGTCTATCAGCAGGACGGCGTGGGGCTCACCCTGTTCGACAGTGAGGTACGTCAACAGCTTCCGGTCTCCACAAATCGAGCTTCTCTGCACACGCTCGCGGAATTGATCGAATCATATACGCCGAAAGACAAAACGGACCTGAAGGCGTTATTTCGGGAGCTGTCCAGTCGTATTCCGCGCCGGGGCATGGTCGTGATCCTGTCCGATCTGCTCACTGACACCGACGACATCATCCGCGGACTGCAGCGGTTTCGATACGATCAGCATGACGTCCTCGTTCTGCACGTGCTCGATCATGATGAACTGGAGTTTCCGTTCGCCGACCGCACGCTATTCGAAGGACTCGAAGACCTCGATCTGGAGATCTTGACCGATCCTCAGTCGCTGCGCAGTAGTTACCTGGACGCGCTCCATGCGTTTATCCGCAGGATGCGCGGCGTTTGTCTGAATCATAGAATCGATTACGCGCTGATCAGCACAGCCCATCGCGTCGATGTTGCCCTGACTACGTTTTTGGCAACCAGGATGCGCCGGCAGCGGGCAAGAGCATAGGAGCAATTAAGAAGAGCGAATGGCGATCGCTGGGCCGAGAATTACTAGAATATTTCCCCTTTTTGCGTACCGAGCCGCGGACTTCAGACCGCGCGGATTTGCTGAGGAAGACACACCGTCCGGCAGCGTTGACCCGGCACACGAAAACGGGTTTTGCTCTAGGCCGAGAATCGCTGGGCCGAGGATCCCTTCTCGGCCCATTCGTGCGAGAAAGGATTCTTGCACGAGGGTACTAAGGCGTAGTGTTGTACTTTTCTCTGTTTTTCAATTCGCTATTTGCTGTTTGACATTCGATATTCGTCATTCGCCATTGAGCTATATGTGATGCCACATACGCCGTCGTTACTCGCTGCCTTTGTCTCACCCGCCCTGTTTTACGGCGGTGCGGCTGCCGTGGCTGCGCCGATTCTGATTCATCTGCTCGCACGGCGGCGATTCAAGCGCATCCGGTGGGCGGCTATGGACTTCCTTATTGACGCGGAGCGTCGCAACCGGCGGCGTCTGCGCATGGAGGAGTGGATTCTTCTGGCACTCCGGTGTCTGGCCGTCGTGCTTATTGCCTCAATGGTTGCGCGACCGTTTTTCAGACCGGCGGGCCTCGTGATGGCCTGGGGCGGCTCGCAACGTACCGAGCGGGTCTTTGTGCTCGACGATTCGCTTAGTACGACCTACGAAACGCCGGAGGGGATGATCTTTGAACGGGAAAAAGCGGCGGTCCGCCGTTTGTTGGAGTCGATCCGGCGGGAGACACCCGACGATACGGTGACGATCTTACGGATGTCCGCACCAGCATCACCGGTGGACTCCGGCACCTACCTCGATGATACGCAGACGGATGAGCTTCTCGCCAGGCTCGATGCACTGGCACCGTCGCAGCGCTCGATCGATCCCGGCGCCGTCATCGAGGGTGTGGTTGACGTGCTTGAACGCTGTCCCGGAATTACAAACGCAGCCATCTATATCATTAGCGATTTTCAACGGAGCACCTGGGCCGAAGCGACCGCCGTCGATCGGGCCGGCGAGGAATCCGCCACATCTCAAGACGTTGATCAGTCTATAACCGCGCGGGCTAAAGCCCGCGGCTCGCTTCGTACCATTCCTGACTCCGCGCGGGCTAAAGCCCGCGGCTCAGGCATCCTGCAACCGTTGGCGGCGTGGGCGGCGGATGATCGCGGACTACACATCGCGTTTATCAACGTCGGGGCCGACGATGCAGCCAATCTTGCAGTCACGGAGTTGGATCTTCGTAGCAGTCAAGTTGTTGCGGGGATGACCGGCGGCGTCCGCGCAAAAGTGGGCAACTATACCTCTCGCTCGGTCGAGAACCTCGAACTTCAGGTCACCGTCGGCAACCTCACCCAGCCGTCCAAGACGCTTCGCGAGCTCGGTTCTCGGCAAAGCGCATCCGTGGATCTGGAGGTTGAGTTCCTTCGGGCGGGTTCTGAGGCCGTGCGGGTAGAGGTTGGATCCGACGCGCTTCCGGCCGACAACATCCGGTACGCGGTCGCGGAAGTCGCCGGCGCCATTCGTGTCTTGATTGTCAACGGCGAGCCTTCAACGGACAGCTTCGATGACGAGGTGACCTTTCTGGCGACCGCACTGAGGCCCGAGGGGGAGGTGTTCAGCGGTAACGAGGTCGTCGTCGTTGATGAGGCTGAGCTCGAAGACGTCAACCTGGCGGACTTCCACGTTGTCATTCTCGCAAATGTGTATCGCGTCAGCGAACCGGCGATCAAGTCGATCGAGCGATTCGTCCGACAGGGCGGCGGGCTGATCTTCTTTTTGGGCGATCAGGTTGAGGCGGACCTGTACAATGTCGCATTCTACCGAGACGGCGAAGGATTGTTGCCCGCCGAGTTGACCGAGGTGATCCGTGCGGGGGATGCGTCGCACCTGGTAGTATCCGACAAACTTCATCCGGCGATGCGAGGTCTCAGCAGCGAGGGTGATCCACTGGGCATTTCCGACATCCCGTTCTTCGAGTACTTCGGGTGCCGGCCGTTTGATGCCGAAGCAGAGGCGGCAGCCGGAGATGTCGGACGGGCATCGCGCACGGGAATCGACGACCGTACGGAACCGGCCGCCCATCCCGCACCGGGCACGGTGGGCGGATTGCCCGCCCGCGTCATCGCCCGGTTTGACGATTCCGATCAACACCCTGCTGTCATCGAGCGCCGATTCGGGCGTGGAAGCGTCATGCTCGTGACAACTTCCGCTGACAAGGAATGGCACCACTGGCCGGATCACCCTACCTTCCTGCCGGTAATGATGGATCTGCTGCACCATGTGGCGCGTCGCGGTGAAAGTGGGATCGGATACCCGGTTGGCGACACGATCGAGGTTCCGCTGGACCCGGCCGTTTTCGAACCGGATGCGTTTGTGCGCACACCGGCCTATCCGAATGAGCGTGAGGTGGGCCTGACCGCAACACCGGCAAGCGACGGACGGGGATTGAAGTTGAGTTGGGAGCATACGGACACGGCGGGATTGTATCGGTTCGTGCTCAAGCGGCACGAACACGGCGAGGACGTTAAGCTGATAGCGGTGAATGTCGATCCGCGAGAGAGTGACTTGACTATGGCACAGGAGACTGAGCTTCGCCAGTACATGGGCGATGTGCCGTTCGATTACGTCAAAGGTGTCGAGGGATTTACGGAGTCCACCGGTAAGCCCCGTACGGAGCTGTGGCGGCTTTTTCTGTTCGCGGCGGCGGCGGTGCTGATGACGGAGCAGTGCCTGGCGTGGTGGTGGTGTCGAAAGCGCTAGAACTGACAATGCTGCATCTATCGACAATCTGGTCGTTGCTCGCCGTCGTGGTCACGCACGATGAGGAGGAGTTCGTGACGGAACTTCGACACCTGCCCGAGGGGTGGACGGCGGTGGGGGGAATCGCCCTCGTGGTGGGCCTGTGCTGGGCGGTCGTGTGGATGTATCGCCGCGAAGGGCGCATCGGGGCGTCGATGCGCGTGCGAATGACACTGGCGGTTCTGCGGTGTGCCGTACTGGTGACGCTCGCGGTCATTCTGCTCGAGCCGGTACGGGTGCGGATCCTGCGCCGTTGGATCGACTCGTACGCCTTGGTTCTGGTCGACGACTCATCGAGCATGGACCTGACGGATACGTATCGTGACCAGCCGACGGCCGATCGCGTCAAACGGGCGCTCGACAGATCGGCGCTGGAACCGATTCGCCGCACAAGCGTGATCGAGCACGTTCTGAATCGAGACCGCCGGCGGTTCCTGAGAGACCTCGCCGACAACAACCGGATCAAGCTCTACACGTTCAGCGACGAACCGCGACTGCTCGGGACGATCCGAGCGACACGCGAGAGGACGGGGCGAAGCACCGACCCGAACGATGGCCATGAAACACTGCTCGGCTTTGACGACATTCCGATCGAACTTGCACCGACCGGACCCGCCACCAACATGGAGCGAGCCGTGCGTCGCGCGGTCGAATCACTTGGCAGCGCACCGGTGGCGGCCGTCGTCATTCTCAGTGACGGCGGGTTCAATCAGGGAGCCTCGGCGGAGGATATAGCTCGGTATGCTCGAGACCGCCGGTTGCCGGTTCACACGGTAGGAGTTGGTGACCCGTCAGCCCCCCAGAACGTGCGCGTCACGGAGATACTCGCGCCCGCCAACGCGTTCCAGCAAGATCCATTTCCCATTTCCGCCCGCCTTGTGGCCAACGGCATTGACGGTCAGGAGATTCACGTACAGCTTCGCCAGCGCAGCGCCACCGACGGGGGACCGGGACGGGTTGTCGACAGCAGGCAGGTGCGCGTTGGTCCCGGCGGGGTGATTGAACCGGTCGTGTTTGAACGTCGCCAAAACCGTGTGGGGCGCTTCGTTTACACAGTCGAAACACCCGTACTCGAGGGTGAGTCCGTCGCCGACGACAACAGCAAGCAGACAACAGTGAACGTGATCGACGCGCGCACCCGCGTGCTTGTCATCGCCGGCGGACCGAGTTGGGACTACCGGTTCGTCTCGCGGCTTTTGGAACGCGACAAAACATTCGACGTAAGCTGCTGGCTGCAATCGGCTGACCTCAGCGCCGTGCGCGACGGCAACACCGTCATCGATCATCTGCCGACCACGGCCGAGGAACTGTTCGAATACGACGTCATAGTATTAATGGATCCCGACAAGGAGGAGATCGACGAGGCATGGTGTCGGTTAATTGACACTCTAGTAACCGAATACGGCGGTGGACTCCTGCAGACGGCGGCCCGCCCACACACACCGTCGTTTATGCGTGACCGGTCGCTGAAACCTCTGCACGACCTGCTTCCCGTGACGCTCGATCCCCAGGCCGATCTGGTCTTGAACGAGGTCGGGCACTATCAGCTTTCCGGCTCGCCGCCCGCGATCGCGTCGACATCATGCGGCCATCCCGTAATGAAGCAGGCGGATGACCCCGTCTCGACGAAGCTGATCTGGCGGAGCATAGGTGACATCTACTGGCACTACCCGGTCTTACGGGAAAAGCCGGCGGCGACGGTGCTTATGCGGCACTCGGATCCGCGCATGCGAAACTCAGCGGGAGGACACGTGCTGGCCGCCGTACAGTACGTCGGTGCGGGTCGTACGGGGTTTGTGGCGTTTGACGGGACGTGGCGATGGCGCCGCCGCAGCATTGAGATGTTTGATCGGTTCTGGGTGCAACTGATCCGGTATCTGGCGGAGGGCAAGCTGCTGGGCGGGACGAAGCGCGGCATGTTGCTTGCCGAGAGCGATCAATACTCCCTCGGTGACGCCGTTGCGGTGACCGCCCGCCTCTTCGACAGGCAGTACAAGCCGTTGCGGCGGGATCGTGTCGTCGCACAGTACGATATCGACGGTCAGAAAGGTGACTTTGTGATGACAGTGCGGTGGGACCGGCCCGGGTGGTTCGAGGGCCGGTTCGTTCCCGACCGTACCGGCAGCTATCGCGTCAGCCTCAAGATGGCCGAAGCGGATTCGAGCGATCTGACGGAGATCACCAGGGAGATCCGCGTCACGAGGCCCAACATTGAAATCCTCAGGCCGCAGATGGATCGTGCCAAGCTCATGACGCTTGCGGAGCAGTCGCACGGCGGACGCTACTTCGAAGTGGATGAAGCGGTCTCCCTGCCGGCTGTGATCCCGGATCTTCATGAGGAGATTCCGATCCGCTCGCGCCCCACGACGTTGTGGGATAACTTCAAGACGCTGGTGCTTCTGCTCGCCCTGTTGACGGTCGAGTGGGGCGTGCGCAAATGGAACCGACTGTTGTGAACGCACCTGGCGTTTTATCACGCCCGAATCTGCAGGTTTCTGGATGGTTGGCATGGGCAAACTTGTTTGTCCGTACCTGTCACTGGCGGACAAGCCGCCAATGGCACCCCGGCGCAGGCAATGTGCCCGCGGCTCGCGGACGTGCTGAAGTATCGTGAGGACAGCGATGCAGCGTGACGTCATGGAACATCACGAACCGGGAATCTCAACGCTCGATGCGTCGGTGATGGTGCGACTGCGCTCGGTCGCTTCGCGGCTTCGCGGTTACGTGCTGATCGAGGGAATCACTCGAGTAGTCGGATTCCTGGTGATGGCAGCCGGCGTTCAACTCCTCATCGACTTTGGCACGCGGGGATTGCGTTGGAGTATGCGGGCGGCCATCCTGGGCTTGATTGTCCTGACGAGCCTGTGGCTCTTCCGACGTCTGGTGGTGACACCATTGCGTCATCGGTTCAGCCTGGCTGAGGTTGCCAACCTGATCGAACGACGTTATCCTGAATTATCCTCCTTGCTGATTTCAGCCGTTAGATTCGCCGCCGGCGAGGTCGGACCGCCGGAGACGAACTCGGTGGCCCTGGTGAACTCCGTCATTGCCCGCGCCGGAGTTGAAGCGCGAACGATTGACTTTACGACCGTTCTTAATCCGCGTCGAGCCCGGTGGGCTGCAATGGTCCTGGCGGCGGCAATTGCTGTTTGCGTTGGAGCGACGGCGGCGGCGCCGGAGATGACGGCTCTGTGGTTTGGCCGCAACGTCCTCTTGCAGAACATCGAGTGGCCCAAACATACGCATTTGATTGTTGAGTTGGACGGAGACGAACTTGTCGGTGCGCGAGGCGACGACCTCGCAGTGCACGCCCGTGCCGAGGGTGTACAACCGCGCGCGGTCGAGATCGTCTGGGAGACCGTGTCGGGTAAGCGCGCACGTGAGACGATGGTGACCGTCGGCAGCGAAGGTTCCTACCGCTATCGCTACACGTTCAAGAATGCTCAAGAGGATTTCGTCTTCCACCTCGAAGGAGGCGATGACCGAACCCCCGATGTACAGGCCCATCTTTTGGAAAGGCCACAGGTGACGCACAGCGAATTGCGCATAGAACCCCCCGTGTACTCCCGACTGGATGCGATGACGCTCGGCAACGGGCGACAGCGGGCGGCACGGATTCTTGTCGGCAGCCACGTTACCATCCGAATAGAGACCAACAAACCTGTCGCACGGGCGACACTCATGGCGGGCCGCGAAATCGTGGCTGAAGCGGTGCGCGACGGCGAACATCTTGCCGTCACCCTCACGCCGCATGAAACGCACACCTATCACTTCGCCCTCCTCGACGAGGTCGGATTGGAAAACCGGCGCCCCGTCCGTTTCTCGCTGCGGGTGATCACGGACGAACCGCCTCGGGCGCACCTGAAGCTGTCGGGGGTTGGCAACATGATCACTCCGGATGCCGTCCTGCCGATCGAAGTTGAATTCTACGACACCTACGGACTGGCCACCGCGGAGTTGATCATTCAGCTTCTGCGCGAAGATACGGACGAGATCTCGATCCCCTTGCCGACGTTCAAGCCGCATGTAACAAGGTTCGTGGCCACACTTGACTGGCCGGTCGTGATGGAAGGGCTTATCCCAGGGGACACGTTAACCCTTATGGCAAGGGCGACGGATTTCGACAACGTCTCCGGGCCCAATCTCGCGCAATCGCCGGAGGCGACACTGAGAGTCGTCACACGGGACGAGCTACTCGCGGAACTCGCCCGTCGCGAGCAGGAATACCGGGCCGATCTCGAACGCCTCATCGATTCGCAGGAGCAGTTGCGCAGCGGGTTGCTCACCGTAGTGGGCCGATTCCAGCGTGCAAGCAGTGTCGATACATTGGCAGTGGACCTCGCCCCGCTCGAACGGCGGCAGCGGAACATCACCGGCGCCGTCAACGTTATCCACCAGCAGTTCGAGCGGATCCTTGGGGAGCTGCGGGTCAACCAGCTCGATACTCTGGATGAGTGTGAGCGGCTCGGCAATGGGATCATCGAACCGCTTACACGGCTCGCCAAGCGGGACCTCGTTGCAGCCGCCGACATGATCCGACAGTGGTCACGCAAGGGATCAGCTCAGAAGGCGTCGCTGATTGACCCGCAACAGGTTGCGATTCTGTCCCAGATGCGGACCGTGCTGGCGTGTATGATACAATGGGAGGGGTATCAGGAGGTGGTGAAGATGCTTCGGGACATCATCCGACTCCAACGGAACCTACACACGGAAACGAGAAGCACGATAGAGGATCAGGCCGGTGAAGTGTTCGACGACTGACTGGGTCCGCGCACAAGCGTGCAACCCAGCGGAGCCCGGAGCGCAAGCGACGGATGTGACCGCATCGCACATCCGAAGCACCGGCACAGGTCCGTGCGCGAGGCGATGTCATTGCGCAACCGTCAAGATGACGGGGTCGCTGATCGTATTTGCGTCGGTACTTATGCCGACCGGATTCACCCTGGCCCAAACACACGATGATTCTCAGGTGCTCGAGGTTCATCCGCTGGCATCGAAGGAGGAGATGATTCGCGATCGGTTCCAGCGCTTCGAGGACCGCGTGTACCGCCTGCGCGAGCAGCTCGGTGATGGAGAACCACGGAACGCGTCGCGCCTTGGCCGTGTGCTTCAACGGGCCGGCGAGCTGGGGCTTGGTGATCGGCTCGACGAGATAATCGAGTTGCTGCACGACCATTCCTTGCTCAACGAAGCCGTCGACACACAGTCCAAATGGCTCGCCGACGCGGACCACCTGCTCGCCATCCTGCTTACGCGTGACGGCGAAAACCTCGAACGCAAAAAGGGACTCGATCGCCTGAAGGCGTATTCCGAGACGCTCAAGGAGATTCTGGAGCAGCAGCGTGCTCTGCGCGACGACACCGGCCGGGCGAGCATGATGGGCCGGATGATTGAACAGCAAAAGGTCGCCGATAAGACCGGTGACCTGTCCGCACAGATGCAAGAGGACGCCGCTGCCGGTGGTCAACAGGATCAGCCCGGCGAGCGCGGCGCTCAAGGTGCCCAGGGGGAATCCTACCCGCCGGGTCAACAGAACGTGGACCGGGCTCAACAAGAGATGGAGGACGCCGCCGAGGCTCTTGGCCAATCGAATCCGCAACGGGCCGCCCCCAGCCAGGACCGTGCCATCCAGCAGCTCGAACAGGCGCAAAAAGAGCTTGAAGATGCGCTGAACCAGCTTCGCCAGGAGGAGCGAGAGGAAACATTACGCGACTTGGAGTCCCGGTTCCGGAAGATGCTCTCAAAGCAGCGGGCGATCAACGAGTCCACCTTTCGGCTCTATCAGGCGGGACGTGAGAACTTCAAACGGGCGGAGCACCTGCAACTTGCCGACCTGTCGGCACAGGAACGGGCGTTGTCGGAGAATGCAGCCTTATGCCTGCACATCCTCGATGAAGACGCCACAACGATTGTGTTTCCGCGTGTCGTGGGGCAGCTCTCCGAGGACATGGCTGCGGTGGCGGACCGGCTCGGGGCCTATCAGGTGGGGAAGCTGACCCAGACGATCGAGCGGGAGATTGTCGAGACACTCGAACAACTACTGGAAGTCGTGCAACACATGCAGCAGGAGAACGAACAGCAGATGACACCGGGCGAGACTGGCGGCGACTCGCAGGCACGACTGCTCCCGCAGTCGGCTGAACTGAAGCTGCTGCGGGCCAGCCAGCTAAGCATCAACACCCGGACGGCTGCGATTGAGGAAGACGCCAGGAAGTTGAAACGTCAAGACATCGAAACGGATGTTGACGAGGATCTCGTTGAAGCGTTCAGAGCGGTTGCGGTGCGGCAGAGGGAATGTGCCGAAATTGCTAAGGAGATGCACAACCTTCAGCATCAACCGTAGGTGTTCAAACATGGAAGAGGGGCAACCGCTGAGACGATGAAATGTCGAAAATCCAAAACGTCGAAAGCACATGTGCAAGCTCGCTGGGCCGAGAATCTCTTCTCGGCCCATTCGTGCGAGAGTGGATTATCGCACAAGCGTCGATACGGAGTTACGACCGACTGGAAAGTCGGTCCCACAAATGGGGAATGGTTGAATGTGCTAACCGAGGCCGGGCAGATTTTGAGAGTGTTGAAGGTGAAAGCTCATGACATCGCGATCCGCGGCCTCAAGGTAACCGGGATCATGGTCGGCGTCCTGATTGCCGCGTGCACCGGCGCAGCCGTCGGCCAAACACCGGTCGATCGCTTCATGGAACTCTTGGACGCCGACCCGGCCATACCCGCCGATGCCACTACCATGATCCGCGAAGCGTGGTCGAGGTGCCATGACTGTGACGGTGATGAGTTTCTAACCCAAGGATTGGCACTGCTGTCGCCCGGGTTCCGGGACGGTCTTGACGCATATGACGCAGATAGGTACGAGCAGGCTGCGAGCATCATGAGTAAGCTCCGCAAGGATTCAAATCCCTTCGTAGCCGCCCACTCCGCAGCGTATGAAATCAAATCGCTCGTAGCTATGGATCGGTTGCTTGAGGCCGGTGAGCGGATCGAGGACCTCCTGGAACGCGAACCGGGCGATCTTAGCATCATAGCTGACTATTCCTACCTCGCACCGGAGATTGCATTTCTGCACGGCTACTGCCTTCTGTCGGATTTGCAGTACGTCGACTCAGCTTATGCCCTGACGCAATTTCTACAGACCTATCCCGACGCCTCACAGCGGCTGGTGATCTCGGCGCAGCAAATGCTGGCGGAACTGAAGAATCGCCAACCGGGTCGGATTGCTGAAGTCGTCGACTTGATGAGCTACGCGGGCCGGCGCCTCAACCACCGTGATTCAAGCGACGTTGTCCAAATGAGACAACACCGGATCATCGACATCCTCGATCGGCTGATCGAAGAGGCGGAGGATCAGGAGAGCAGCAGCAGTAGCGGCCGGTCTGGGGGACAAAGGCCCAACAGCCCCATGCCGGATTCGCGGTTGCCGGGCGGCCGTGCTCAAGAGGGTCCATTGCAGGCTGCGCGGCGGGCGAATCCGGGTGAGGCCTGGGGTGCGATGCCGCCGGCACAGCGAGAGCGAATCCTGCAAGCTCTGCGCGACAACTTCCCCAGCCGCTATCGCCGGCTCGTTGAACAGTACTATGAACAGCTCGGCAAGAAACACTGAACTCATGCAACCGGCGAAACCAGGACCATCTCGACACGCGATCACCCCAAGGCATTTGCGAGTGCACATCGTGCTCGCGGTATGTGCGATCGTGGCACCGTGGACTCAACAGCATTTTCCGTTCTTGTGTAGCGAGTCGCGGGCTTTAGCCCGCGTGAACCCCCCTGCGCCCGCGAGCGGCCAGCACCCAGATACGTACCACTTGAAAACGGAATCTACTCTACCGCCCGCAGCGCTTGCGGCTGACGTAAGGGCGGTTCGCATCGACGGCACAAGCGTGACCGGTGATTGGGCGGGCTCACCTGACGGGCACGCCATCGAGCTGCGCACACCGAAGGGTATGGAGATCATCGCGGTCGACGATCTCTCGACCCTCGCATTTGACCACGCGGAGAACCGCAAACCGCCGGTTGCCAAGGAGCCGGTTTTCGCCCCTGAATCACTGCCCGACGAACCGGACGAGACCGGCGAATCACCCGGCGACGATGGATCGATCGTGGCGGTTCCCGTTGTCTTTCATTTGGCCGACGGCGGCCATCTGTACGGTGATCTGCTCAGGTCATCCGCCGGAGACGACGTCGTTGTCGGTCGCACGGCCCTTGGCGAGGCGATCACATTCGGGTTCGATCGGCTAATCGGCATTCAGCTTGCCGACCGCGAAGCATTTCCCAAAGCAGACAGACAGTTTCAAGCAGCCCTCGCCGCCCGACTGCCGGGCCGCGACGTGCTGATCACACGCAGCATCGACGACGTGAAGACCCTGCAAGGCCGAGTGGAGCGGCTGGATCCGGCTCGCGGCTCGTTCTTTTTTGGCCGGCGGATACGAACGTTCGCAACGGAGAGGATCTACGGGATCATCTTCGCCGCCGGCGCGGGTCGCACGGAAGAGAAACGATACCCGATCACCTTGACGTTGGCCGACGACTCCGTGTTCTCCGGTCGGATCACCTGCGCGGACGCCTACACGCTTCGGGTCGATACATCGGTCGGTGTGACTGCGGAGTTGCCAATCACCGATGTCGCGACCATCCGCGTTCACAGCGATTGCGTCATCCATGTCAGTGATTTGTCACCCGTCCGCGAGCGGATCGAGGGATTGCTGCATCAAAGCGGCGGCAAGGAGAGCCCCTGGCCGGTGCGCTGGGACCGGTCCGTGTCGGGCGGCCCGCTTGCAATCGGCGGGCGGACGTTCACAAAGGGTATCGGAGTTCACAGCCGCACGGAGCTTGCTTTCGCGATCTCCGGCGGTTACGAGAAGTTTGTCGCAACGATCGGCATTGACGATTCGGTTCGGCCGAATGGCAGCGTCGTGTTTCGCGTTCTCGGCGACGGCAAGGTTTTGTTTGACAGCGGAGTGGTAACGGGCGCGGACGAACCGAGGGATATCATCGTCGACGTATCAAAGGTCAATACTCTGACACTGGTGGTCGACTACGGCACGGAACTCGACCTCTCTGACCATGCGGACTGGGGCGGAGCGAGACTGCTCAAACCGCCGACAGGTTTTTCAACAGGAAAGGATGAAGGATGAGGGATGAAGGATGAATAGCGGATTCCCAATTTGTCATTCGCTATTCGCTATTCGCTATTCGCTATTCGCTATTCATCATTCACCGTTCGCCGCGCCGTCCTCATCGCGGTAGCCGCACTCGCGTTGTTGATGCCTCCGGCCGGCAAGGTCATTGGCATTAACGGCCGGATATCCGTCAATACCTGCGACCGGCTCAACGTCGGATTCGGATATGCGTACGCCACGGCAAGGGCGACAAGGACCGAAACGTGCCCTTGCAGGAGCGGACACTGGTGCTGTTGCGCAGCTACTGGCCCCAGCATCCCTTCTCAGCCCATTCGTGCGAGAAAGGATTCTCGCACGAGCCTAACGTGCTCTGCTTGGATTTTGTCACTACGCGCGGGAGCCCGCGACTCGCTTCATCGGGAATCGGCAGATTTGAACTGAATCTCATATAATTCGCAGGTTCCTTACGTGCCGCGGGTGTTGCCGTAGAGGCTGATCTGCAGGCGCGGGCAGTAGCGAAAGCCGCGATCTTTGCATATGTCAACGATCCAGCGGCTACGCTTCGCAACCTCTTCCGGGGTGACAGCCTGTGGCATCAAAAGAACGTTCGAGGGGTCGTACGTGCCGATCTGCGTGAGAAGTCTGTCGATTTCCGCCAGGTCCTCGGGCTGCTCGACGACGAATTTGAGCTGATAGTCCGCAAAGGCCATGAATCGCCGGATGGTTTCGAGGTTGATGCGATCCTTCTCATGGGCGTCGGCCCATCGGCCGCCGTCACGCTCCCACGGCGTCGAGTTGCCGAGCTTCGGGCTGATACCGGCCAGATCGCAGACCACGTCTCTCCAAACCGTCGCTGCGGTCTCGATCGTTATGTGATACCCGTCGTCCTTGAGACGCCGTGTCAGGTCTTCGACGCCCGGCGCGATCATCGGCTCGCCGCCGGTCAGAACAACATACATCGTTGCATGATCGGAGATGCGATTGAGAATCCGGTCGATCGTAAGCTCTTCACCATCCGGTTTCCAGGAGGTGTACGGGCTGTCACACCAGACGCATCGCAGGTTGCAGCCGGTTGTGCGAACAAAGACACTCGGTACGCCGGCGAGCTTCCCTTCCCCCTGGATGCTGTAGAAAATCTCGCTGATCTTCATGGGCGCGTGTTTCCGTTAAGCCGCCTGTCGGGTTTGTGGATCCGACCTACAATTGTAGAAA